>CALGNN010000016.1 GCA_937961455.1 uncultured Saprospiraceae bacterium | reverse complement strand
AAATTCTGGTGATGAAGTAAGCCTAACTGATATTACAGATGGGATGGAACCCGCCACGTTTAATTATTCATTTAGCAACTGCCTAGTAGCTGTTGATGAAATTTTAGATCAAGATCAGTTTCCTGATTTTTTAAATGACTGCGATAATTGTTTTGAGTATATGGCAAATGATTCTCTTTTTATAGATCGATTTGCGGCAGATTTCCATTTAGATACGATGTCTGTGGCTATTGAGAAAGCTGTACCTGTATCTGGAATTGAATTTGATCTAGAAGGTACATTAAGAGATTTAGATATGCCTGACCTAGGTTGTTACGAATTTATAGAATAAGCTAATCAATAAATTCTTTTGGAATTTCTTGGCCCTTCTGCGCATTGACAAAATTCAAACTAAGGATATACCAGCGATCATTTAAGAAAGTTAATTGATAGGCGTTAATTCCTTTTTCATCATAAGTTCCCGTTAGATTTTTCGCTTGAAAACTTTGAAACACATTCGCCATTCCATTAAACTCATGAACGCGAGTTCCAAGAGCGGTTTCTAAGAATCCACTCTGCGCATAGGAAGGTCCAATACGTTCGATAAATTCTTCAACAGAAAATGCCCTTACTTGTTTGCCTTCTGGTGCATCAGGCCTAGTAGAATAAAATGTTGCCCCAGGCGCAAACAAAGTTCTGAATTGATCCCAATCCCTTTCTTCACCAATAGGTCCTGATATGAGTTCTAAAAATAACTCAGTTATACCTTCTGGGCTTTTAAGAGGATCAAGCTCTTGTGCAAAGCTTTGATTCTGACATGAAAATTGTAAAAGAATGATTAAAAGGATTCCAAATCTCATTTTAAAAATTTATTTCAAAGAATACATTGGGTGTGAAAGGTAATCCTAATTTTTGACGGAAAGCCATCTCAATAGGGCTGACTAAATAGTTGGTATAAAATTGATTTCTAATGACGTTTCTTCTGTTATAAGCATTGATGATATTAATGCCGGTATCCAATTGCCACTTTTCCTTGCGCAATGTTTCATATTTGAGGTTAAGATCAAGTTTATGATAATTAGATAATTGGCTAAAGGATGTATAGTCAAACTTGAGTTGCTCATACTCTTCTCCCTCTGAATTGACCAAGGTTACCAATCCAATTGGGTCTACATAATATTTGCCTTTGGCAAAATTCCAATTAGCCGTAAAATGAAATTTTTCCCATGATTTAGAAAATGATAAATCTAAGCGCAAAGGTTGTAAGAAGGGACTTTTAATATTGAAACCATATTCATCTTTTAGAATATCATCCATAGCATTTAGCGCAAGCATGAATTGATAGCTGTTTTTTTGATATTGAAACTTTGCCTCCAATCCTTTAACCTCTGCATCTAAAAAGATCCAAGGGTTTTCTTCAGTTGTAAAGTCATAGGCGGCAGACCAAATATCTGAGATATTTTTTTTGTAAAGGTCTAAGCTGACTTTCCAATGATCTTTCATATAGTTTATTCCAGCACTATATTGCTCGTTTCTCACAATCATAATCCAATTAGAACTATTTACGCCCTCATCAGAAAGGTACCAAAACCCACTTTCAACAGCTAGAGGAGAATAATGATTTCTTCTATTGATATTTTGATGGGTCTTACTATAATGGCCATGAATATTGAATCCTGGAAATACTTCCCAGCGAACATGCAGCTGTGGCTCTAATATTAAATCCTCTTTATAGGCTAATTCATAATCAGACCATCGCCATGCCTCTTTGAAAAATAGTTTATCTCCAATACTAAACTCATGTTCAATGTAGGCACTTAATTCATAAGCTTGATTTCTGTCATTGGTCTCATAAAACAAAGTATCTAATGTGATTGAATCAACATTAGAAGCGATCCAGCTATCCTTATTTAAAGCCAGATTAATTTTGTGTTTACCTAAATGTATTTGATGATTCAAACCAAAATTTCTGTGCTTTACTTTATTGTCATTGGATCGATATACTGGATCAGAAGGACTACTTCGCCAATCAAAATAACTATTGAGGTATTGAAATTTTGATTGAGTCAAATGGAAGGTAGTCGTATGAATGGAATCCCAAGCCATTCCCATTTTAGCAGAATATCCATTGTTTTTGATAATGAGATTATCTATTAATAAGTTTTCCACATCATCAGTGTGTTCTACATAACTAAACTCATTCTTGGTATTTAGACTATTAAATTCAAAAAACAATTTTTCATGAGGATTGAATTGTATAGCAGCATTATAGTCATGGAAACCAAACTGGGGTGTGTAGGACACATATTCTCTGATATCGTAATAATCTAGGTAAAATTGATCATCAGGCAATCTTCCTTCTTGAAAACTTTGATCAAAATAATTTTGATAGACCCAACCTTTAAACAAATTATTATAACTACTTCTAGCAGCTCCTTTAAAGCGCAATTTTTGATCCAACATTTGCCCAGATACACCAAAATTGGAATACAATAAATTACTATGAATTTTAAATCGTGTTTTATCTATTTCTGCTAAGTCAGATCTCATCTCTATACTTCCCATAGAACTTTGTCCACTCTTTGAAAAACCACCATTCTTATTCACATATACACCATCGGTCATAAATGGATTGACACTCCCTACCTTACCATAAAACAAACTATTTTGGTAAAGCTGTATTCCATTCCAACTTACATTTGTTTGATCAGGAGGACCTCCTCTAACTTGCAATTCATTCAAAGATTCTGTAGAGCTATATACACCCGGAGATAGTTGACTGATGATTAAACCATTTCCATCAAGACTCGTAGAAAGTGATTGCTCTTTTTTATAATATTCTGAAGATTGGATTTCATCAGTTTCTGTAAATATTCTCTGATCCCTTACAATCACTTCTCCCAACAT
Source organism: uncultured Saprospiraceae bacterium (assembly GCA_937961455.1). Classification (GTDB taxonomy): domain Bacteria; phylum Bacteroidota; class Bacteroidia; order Chitinophagales; family Saprospiraceae; genus CALGNN01. The sequence goes on along the minus strand of CALGNN010000016.1, from coordinate 8,736 downwards.
ATAATTGTCGGCTTCGAGGGTAATGATATTTGACTGATTTTGCTTCAAAGATCCAAGTGTTATTTTTTTATTCTTGAATCCAGTATAACTCAATTCGACTTCAACATCCTGACTAAAGTATCCTTCAATGTTAATAAGTCCCGCTCTACTTGACTCAAAAATTTTATCCAAACTTTTTATCTCGGCAATGCAATGGGACAAAGCTTGCTTATCATTGTCAATAATTTTAATTCTATATAAATCAGGTGCAATACGATATTCATTTTTAATAGGATAGGCTTGGATGATGTAAATCCCATCTTTAATTTCATTAGGATTCTTATCTAAGAGACTAAAGGCTGTATGAATAATTTTGTCTTGCGAGCCGACTACACTCAAGCTGTATAGCTTTTCGTCCTCAAATAATTGGGTATCATAGTTGAATTTAATCTGAAATTGGCTTTCTAATGCCTGGATGATTTCAATGGCATTAACTTGAGATTGCTGGAATTTGAATGATTCTTGAGCGCAAAGAATTCCAGGAAGAACAGATAGAATAAAAAGGGAGATAACGAATCTCTTTCTATTCATAAAATCGTATGCCGGTTTTTTGGTTCTCATAACTCCAACCCATTGTTTGGGCAATTATTGAAGCAGCTTGCTCCTTATTATCCAATATAAGGATTCCACTAAAATATTTATTAGTATTACTAAGCTCCATTTTAACGGGAATATTATAAAAACGGGAAAACTCTTGAGCTAATTGTAATGCCGCAATTCTGTCATAGCTTATTGATACTCGAAGGAATGAAGCAGCTGTATCATTGTGTGACTTTAGATCAGTAAACCCTTCATTCGTTAGCTTTACTTCATTTCCTGCAGTAACTTCTACTGACTGATTATGCTTTGAACTTAATAGCACCCTTCCTTCAAAGCAGCTCAAGCTAAGTACGCTATTCATTTGAAATACTTCGAATGAAGTGCCTAGTACTTTTACCTCACCGATATCAGTTTGGACAGTAAAGGGAGCGCCTTTCGTGACATCAAATTGGGCTTGTCCATTAAGTTTTATCGTGCGATTTTTTTGCCATGTATTTTCATTAAAATGAATACTACTACCAGGTGCAAGAATGACTTTTGAACCATCAACAAATTGATGGGTTTTTTGCTCAGCTTTATCCGTTTTTATTTCGGTCCCAGAATTTTTACTGAAATAAAAGAATGCTAGAGCAATTCCAAGAAGTAAAATAAATAGGTATATGAAAGGTCTTTTGCTTTGAGGCTTTGCAAGTTCAGTAGGAGCTGCTTCTTTTATGTTTTTTTGAAGGCCACTCCAAATGTCATTTGAATCAACAGTATCAAGGCTGAATTGATCTTGTACCTCCAATACATCCCTTAGTTGATCTAAGTTGTATTGACTTTCAAGTGCTGCTAGTCCTTCCTCACTAATGCTGCCTTCAAGCCATTGAGATAATAATATGTTTTTTTCTTCCGCCATTCTAAGTGTATACGGTTGGTTAATACTAAACCCTACCTTTTATGTTGATATTTTTTTTTGCTAAAATGGATAAAGCGGTATGCATTCTTTTTTCTACAGCCTTTACGCCTATTTCTAAACTCTCAGCAATTTCTTTATAGGACATTTTATTAAATCGGTGTAACAAAAATACTTCTTTTGCACCAAACGGCATGTCATCTATGGCATCAGTGAGTTCTTTTTTAAACTCTTCTAATTCAAGAGTAAATTGACCATCTTCTAATTCAATTTTAGCCGCATCGGGTATTCGGTACTTCAGTCTAACACTTTGTTTTCTGTGATGATCAATTTTGAGATTTTTAGCTATGGAAAATAAATAAGCGCCTAATTGCTCATATTTTACTTTGTTACAATTTTTCCAAAGCCGCATGAAGCAGTCTTGTACCATATCTGCTACTTCTGATTTTGGAAGTCCTCTGCTAAAAAGGAAATGTTGGATTCTCACATTCCACTCATCAAAGGCTTTTTTAAAATGGCGATCTTCACATAGATTCATTCAGCTTCAAAATTTCAATTGAAGCTCTAAATATACAGTCTTTAATAAAATTAAAACCCCACATTTTCACTTTTGAAAAGTATGGGGTTTTCCACTCAATTAGTTTCCAGTCTGACTTTTCATAAAGTCAGATGGTTATGTCTTTATATTTGAATTAGTTTTTGTTCAAATGCCGCCCTGATTAAGCAGGCTGAATTATTCACCCTCAACTTAATAAACAGACTCTTTCTGTGTGATTTAGCAGTGTGTGGGCTTATGAATAATTCATCTGCGATATCCTTATTTGAATATCCTTTTGAAATGAGTTGTAGAATCTGGTCTTCTCTTTGTGATATTTTCCTAAGCATGACTTTTTCATTTTTGAGTGAATCAATAAGGGATTAATGAGTCATTTGCTAGGTATACGCACTACAAGCTTTTTACCCTACCACTAATTTTATTTTTTTTTAAAAATCCAATGATCCTAATTGATCTGCTGATGGAAAAGTCTTAAAAAGTATTTTGTTTGGTACCTTAATTTCTTCTTCTGAGGATACAAGAATTTCATTGCAGGAATCTATCATGCCCTTTACTAATACAGAAGGAACATGGTAATATACCTGATATCCCGGTTTCAAGTCCTTTGTGTTATTTGTATCATAAGTAGTTGTAATAGAAGTGGGGTTTCCGAATAAATTTTCACGCCTATTTGATTTAAACCCTCGTTCTCCTTCAATAATATTAGATCTTGGATCGTAGGTAAAGGTCTTTTTAATATCAGGTTTTATGTGGGTCATTTCTCCACTTTCAAGATTTTCAAGGCTAATTTTATAGTGTAATTCTCTGTACAAAACCCCATCTTTCTTATAAGTATTGATTTGATTTTCATCATGTACTAGAAACTTTGTATTTGCTTTTATGTCTACACCTTCATAGTCATCCCAATAATATTGTTTGACACCAAAGTTGCTATCAAAAGTATTTTTTACATAAGATACTATAGATCCTGGCTCGTAAATATGCACAAGTACTTCCTTTGAGCTATGATTTTCTTGATTGTGACCATATCTAACATAAAGAATATTATCGTGTTCTTTAGTTACTGCTTCTATTGGTATTTCAAATTCGTAAAGCCCATATCTAGATGAAGCATATTTTGATTTCGATGGGCTACCTTTTGAAGCTTGGAGTTCATGGATGAATTGATCATTTAGAAATAGCTTGAATACATTATCCCTTTGCGCATCATTTGAGGTTTTAATCCAAATGGTTCCTGTAATATTTTCATTACAGTTTTTGCTAGTGAAATAATCAGACTGTGAAAATATAATGGAGCTTGTTGGAGTCGCTACATTTAATGCGCATGATGTCAGAAAACAAATTGAAAGAAAAGCGATAAAGTATTTCATAACTGAAGAGATTTATACATCAATGACGCTTCTGCAATATGATTGGTTGTTTTACGGGCTATAAAAAAGTCGACGCAACTCAAGTCCGGTCCCAAAAACAAATTTCACTTATAGCGCTGTTTGTATATTTGTATTATATAAAAAGAGAAAGAGGATGGAATATGTAAGTGAAAAAATGTACCAGACTACAGATGATCTTTCTGATGGTTTCCTAAAAGGAGAATACGATAGCTGTCAATTTAATCATTGTGATTTCAAAGAATTGAATATCTCGGAATATAGGTTCTTGGATTGCACTTTCATGGGTTGTGATTTAAGTAATATTCATATCCACAAGTGCTCTTTCCAAAATGTAAAATTTGTAAACTGTAAACTGATGGGTCTGCACTTTGATACCTTAGAAAGTTTAAATCTATCAATGCATTTTGAGAATTGTGTATTAAGCCATTCCATTTTTCATAAAATGCAATTAAATCGATGTTCATTTAAAGACTGCAAATTACATCAAGTAGATTTTGAAGAGGCTCAATTAGAAAAAGTCGACTTATTAAACTGTGATCTGCTGGGTGCCAATTTTGTAAAAACCAATCTTGCACAAGCTGACTTGACAGATTCCATAAATTTCTCTATCGACCCAGAATTGAATCGAATTCAAGGAGCAAGTTTTTCTATTCCTGAAGTATTGAATTTGCTGAATAAATATCAATTAAAGATCAAATAGTTAGTAGATGTAAGAATCTCTGCATGAATAAAATGAGCAATTTTCAATTTTTGATCGACTTAGAAATAACATTTTTACAAGAGATTTTCATTTGGAATAAGTGAAGAATCCCGCTATGCTGTGATATATAGTCAAATTTTAACAGTATTTAGTTCCGAATGTTTTGTTAATATCTTTTGGATATAACAGTTTGAGCGCTATATTTGGTCAACCAGTTTTTGGTCAACCAGTTTTTAATCACTAGCATGCTTGAAAACCTTCAAAAGATCAGGATAGAAAATCCTGTTGATCTTATTATCTCACAAGTTCGGAATCTTATAAGTTCTGGTGCAATTAAACCAGGTGAGAAGTTGCCTTCTGAGAGGAAGCTTGCAGAGCATCTTGGGGTAAGCCGAAGTCAGGTCAGATCAGCTATAAATAAGTTAGAATTTTATGGGATTGTGAGAGTTGCTCCACAAAGTGGAACAATCGCTACTGGTTTAGGAATCGTTGCCCTTGAAGGCTTGATTACAGATATATTGAAAATTGAAAATGCGGATTTCAAGTCTTTGGTTGAAACGCGTGTTTTATTAGAAAAGGAAGCAGCAAGACTTGCAGCATTGAATCGCGAAGAAAGTGATTTAGAGGAAATGAAAAAGGCATTGCAGGCATATGAAGATAAACTTTCACAAGGTGAATCAGCGGTTGAAGAAGACTTATTGTTTCATATTAAGATTGCAGAGGCAAGTAAAAATGCTGTGTTGAAATCATTGATGTTGGTTATAACACCAGACATCGTGAATAGCTACATTAATCTAAAAGTTTGTAGTGAAAGTAAAACGAGAGTAACGATTGCGGAACATCGGGAAATATTAGAAAAAATAAAAAATAAAGACAGTGAAGGAGCAACTAAAGCAATGGCTTTTCACTTAGACGCTGTCCAAGACTTTAGTAAAAATTTTAAACCACAATAAAGCAACCGAAGTCTAGGCTTCAATTGCAGAATAACATTCTTTAATTAATGAAAAATATTAACAAATCATGGGTAAAATGATTAATTCATGGCTTACTGGTAAGGCCATTTTAGTATTGTGCCTACTTGTTTTTGGAGCAATGTCAATTCAAGCTCAAACAACAGGTCAACTTTTAGATGAAAACGGGGATCCACTTATTGGAGCCAATGTATTCATTCAAGGTACTACCGTCGGAACAGTTACAGATTTTGATGGAAGATTTTCGATAGACGCGAAAACAGGTGATGTACTTGTTGTGAGCTATATTGGTTATGGCGAACAACTTGTCACTGTAGAAGATGGAGGTTCAATCTCTGTAAATATGCGACCAGATTCACAAGTACTCAACGACGTAGTTGTAGTTGGATATGGTACGCGGAAAAAGTCTCACAATACCGGAGCAATATCTCAGGTAGGTGGAGCAGAAGTCGTCGGCATACAGGCTAATCGTGTAGATGATGCGATAGCAGGTAAATTGGCCGGTGTCTTGATACAAAATCAAGATGGTGAACCTGGAGCAGATCCAAAAATTCAAATTAGAGCAGCTTCATCTATTTCAGGTGATTCTAATCCACTTATTGTTGTAGATGGATATCCAATCTCTGGAAGCTTAGCTACCGTAAATCCAAACGATATTGAAAGTTTGGAAGTATTAAAAGATGCTGCCTCAGCTGCCATTTATGGTTCTAGAGGAGCAAATGGTGTTATTCTGATTACCACTAAAAAAGGTAAAGCAGGTAAGGCTAGATTAAGCTATAATGCTTATGCTAGTACGTCAAACAGATACGTACAAGATAATATTAACCCAACTGCTTCAGAATGGGCTAGTCAGATTGAATCAGGTATTGCTGATGGAACATTTGATGTTTCTGAAATGGATCAATCTTTATTGAATTATAGATTGAATGCATTTAAAAACTCTCCAGATGTTGTTGCTGTCGAAGATTGGTTATTCCGTTCTGGATACAGTACAAACCATGATTTGAGTGTTAGTGGTGGAACTGATGATGTAAATTATTTTGCCTCAGTTGGATTTTTAACCACTCAAGGAATTGTACTTGATCAAGGTTTTGACAGATATAATGCACGTTTAAATCTCGATGCTAAATTGGGAAGCAAATTCAAAACTGGATTGAATGTAAATGGTTTTGTCGGTGATAGAGAAATTGTTGGTCATGATATGAGAGATTTATTGAGAGCATATAGTGTGCACCCAATTTATCATACAGAAGCATCTATTGCATTTGTACAAGACTTGAATGATCAAGCTGTTGCTTTAGGACTTTCTCCTTTTGATTCTGGTTTTAGAGGTGGATCTGATGCACCTTGGAATAGCAGTATTCAAACTTTAGAACCGGGCATGACTGCTCAAGATTGGCACTATGGAAGAAGTGGAAACGGAATTGGTGGATCAGGTGATGCAGGTCCTGCAACTAAACTTGATAACACTGAAAGAACATCTAAAACTTTCTTTGGTAATGTTAGCTCATACTTACAGTATAGCATCGCAGATGGACTTGATATCAAAACAGTTTTAGGTGCAGATATGAGAGACACAAGAGACTTTTACTGGAGAGGCCTAGAATTTGATTCAAGAGCGCGTACCACACAGACGAATTTAGATCAAACGGATCTTAAAAGATCATCAGTATTGAGTGAAACAACACTTAACTATACGAAGACAATTGGAGGTCATGACATTGGAGCCGTTGCCGGTATGGAATTTCAAAATTTCTATATCAGAGGAATTTCTCTAGACGGTACTAACATACCTTATGGCCAGCCTACAAATTTTGCATTATTAGATCCAGCTGATATCCAAGTTTCTGAGCGTAACGAAACAATTTCAAGAAGATCTGTTTTTGGAAGAATTAACTATGCTTATGATAATAGATACTTAGCATCAGTTTCTGTAAGAAGAGATGGTGATTCTAGATTTGGAGCAAACAACAGATTTGAAACTTTCCCAGCTTTCTCTTTAGGTTGGAATATGCACAACGAAAATTTTTATAACTCCAACTTTTTAACTGACGTTAAATTTAGATTCAGTAGAGGTACCTTAGGGACTACTTCATTTTTAGGAGCTTATAACTCATTAAGTTTATTAAACCCTCAAGCATCTGTATTTGGAAATGCATTCCTTATCCCTTCTGATATCGCAAATCCAGATTTAACTTGGCAGACTAATACAGAGACCAATTATGGTATCAACCTTGGTTTCCTTGAAAATAGATTCACATTGGGTGTAGATTATTATACATCTAAGATTGAAGATATCTTAATCAGACAAAGTGTTTCAGAAGTATTTGGTACAACTGATATAGCACTTAATTCTGGTGATGTAACAAGCTCAGGAATGGAGTTTGAATTAGGAGCAGCAGTTATTAATAACGGCAGCCTTCGTTGGAACATAGGAGCGAATCTTTCTACAGTAAATTCAGAAATTACTGCCTTAGGTAATTTGACAGAATTAGCTCCTACCATTTATGGTCAGAGTGGAAGAGGTCCTGTATTTAGAAATTATGTAGGTGGAGAAATAGGAGAGATGTGGGGATTAGAAACCACAGGAATGGTTGAAATGAAATACGTTGCAGATCCAACAAGAAATAATGGAATCAATAGTGGTGAAAGTTATGTTGTTGATCAGAATGGAGACGGAGTAATTGATAGAACAAGAACTGTAGCTGAGGGTGGTGATTTAGTAAAGATTGGATCAAACACACCAGATTTTTACTATGGTTTCAATACTTCTGTAAGTTACAAGGCGCTTGACTTATCATTACAATTCCAAGGATCACAAGGAGGTGAGGTTTATAACATTGACCCGCTTTATTACAACTCTCAGTGGGGAGGAAGATTACGTGATAGCTTTGATGCTGATGACGATGGTATAGCTGATCACAATGGACAGCACTATGCACGCAACAGAGATCAAACAGATGCATTGATTCAAGATGCTTCTTACTTAGCACTTAGAAATGTAACCTTAGGATACACAGCTAATTTAGATATAGCAGAGAAAGTAGGATTAGGTTCATTAAGATTCTATGTTGCTTCTACTAATTTATTATACCTAATGGCAAGTGATTATACATCATTTAATCCAGAAGGTGTAGAGATTACAAATGGTGGTTATTTAGGACCAACCACTTATGGAATACAAGTAGGTGCAAGCCCAGTTGTAAGAAGTTTTACTTTAGGTTTAAATGCTAATTTTTAAATAAATAATAATGAAAACATTATATATAATATTGGGATCATTGCTCTTTTTGACCTTCACATCATGTGATAACGATTTAGAACAATTTCCAACAAATATTGCTGCTTCAAATTCTTTGACGAGTTATGAAGGAGTATTAAACGCAGCTTATTTTTATCAGCACGCTTCTGCCACTCCGATGGCAGTAATGGGTGACTTTAGAGCAGATAATGCTTTAATGATAGAGCCTCCTTACACAGAATTTGACACTTATGGTCCTGGCTTAACAGCTATGGAAGATCAGTTTTTTGGTCCTTTATACTCAGGTTTATACAAGTCTATCTTAAGTGCAAACAATGTAATTGAAAATTCTGAAAACGCAACTGAAGTTGGTGAAGCTAAATTTTTAAGAGGTCTAGCTTAC
>CALGNN010000015.1 GCA_937961455.1 uncultured Saprospiraceae bacterium | reverse complement strand
CTTTAGCAATCTGAATTTAAATATTAAAGAATGCGATCACTATTTTATTTTGGGTTTATTTTATGCTTATCTTATTCTTGCTCTGAAAAAAGTGCGTCATGTGGAGATTTACAATCATTTTTTTCAAAAGTTGAAAATATAAACATTAATAAAATGTATGGTTTATCAATAAACTATAGGGGAGATTATAAGAATAAAGAAAAATATTTAAGAGGTGTTCAATTAAATGATCATAATAAAAATAGAGTTGGCTTGCCGCTTAATCTCAAAAGCTTAGTTCAAGAACGAATAGCCGAACTTGAACCTAGTATAAATTCCTTAGCAAATCATTTCAAAATTGGTAAAGTGGACACGCTTTATTTTTTGGACAATCTTATCAAACAAATAACAGATGATTTTAAATCTTTAGATATTATATCATTAAATAGTCAATTGCATCTTGGAGAATTCATTGAATTTAAATTAAATAATGATTGTATAATATGGTATAAAAAAGAAGGCGATAAGCTAAATAGCACTTATAGAGTTTTATTTAATGAAGCGCAGGAGATTAGAAAAAATTGGTTTATAATTAATCCTGATGACCAATGTCTACAATAACTTAACATCTAAAAAACAAACATTGAAAGAAGATTGCAGAGTTTTTCAAGCCTCTGCTAAGCCTGTTGTGCTATCAACTTGACTTTATTTTCCTCCTACAGTCTATAAGAATAATTAAACACTATTTAATAACAAACAAACTATCTCTTTATTACGCTCTTAATTCTTGTAGAGTTTATATAACTGCAAGTGAAAGAATTAAGCACTATATTTACATTTAAATAATCCAATCGTATTAGCTTCAGCGTCCTCGCTATTTGTTATTCAAGCTACAAGCAACTTCGCTTCATTCACACTATCTACTATCAAAGTTGAATCATCAACTAATATGCTTTATTAGCTGTGAAGTTCTATTAAATCCTATCATTCAATTTTTTCTGTATAGAGAAAATATAATTGAAACCTGTTAATTGAAGGTTTGTATAGGTCTTGTATTTTACTGTAACTCCAATAACCTTTAAAAACATTCTCAATGAATCCTATTAAATCTGCCCAATCGAAAAACATCAAATCGCTTTTCATTCACACATTGGTTTTAGTTCTGATACTGCTTTCTTTTGGATTACAAGCCGAAGGCGTTTTATGCCTGTCCATAGATTGTCCATCCAATCTGAGTTTGCAGTCGGATGCTAACTGTCAAGTAGTCATTGCAGATTATACACAAGCTGCAAATGTGAGCAATGCTTGTCAAAATAATGGGGCAATAACGGTTGAGCAAGTCCCTGCTCCTGGATCTATTATCTATAATGGGGTTAATACCATCATTCTAACAGCGACTGATGAATTGGGCAATGAAGCTTCTTGCTTTTTTGATATTGAAATATGTGATAGCACACCCCCTGTTATTGATGATAGTGGACTACCCACTTATGTTTATAGTTGTGGCGAGGAACCGCAAACTCCTCCTGATTTGCCTGTTTCAGATAACTGTGGACCTGTGGCTGACGCTGCTCCAATCTTACTTTCAGATAGCGGTGTTAGTTGCTTCGCAGATCGTGTACTTCAATATCAATACGCTGCTGAAGATGAATGCATGAACCAAGCAAATCCTGTATACTTTACGATTACGATCCCAAAAGATGCGGGTGGCCCAATCATAGATCCAGGTACTGTTGCAGATCTAACACTTAGTTGTACCGATCAAATTCCTGCTGCGGAAGTCTTAAATGCCACAGATGACTGTGATCCAAATTTCCCTTTAACAGTTACTGCTTCCGTTCAAGATAATGGAGATGCTTGTACTTCTGATAGAATCATAATTTATACCTGGTCTGTTTCTGATCAATGCGGAAATGCCTCCAATACTGTGAGCCAAAGCATCACTATCGCTGCTGATATAGAGCCGCCCTTATTCCAAAACACGCCAATAGATTTGACAGTTAGTCAAAATGATTTACCATCACCATCGCCACTTAATTGGATAGACAATTGCGATGGTGCTGGTTCTTCAAATGCAGTCGTTAGCTCAGATGGGAATTTTAATCCAGAGATCGTAACATATGAATGGAGCCATACAGATGCTTGCGGGAATACGGCACTCGTAATTCAGGAATTAACTGTCTTTCCTGAGGGAGGAGAAAATGTTTGGCAAGGTACGCTTAACGAAAATTGGACTGATAGCCCTTCAAACTGGAGCTTGGGCAGATTTCCTTCCCCTTTTGACCATGTAAAAATACCTAACGGAACGAGTGTCAATGTATCCAATAATACTGCAGCATTTGCCAATCTATTAGATGTAGAGTTAGGTGCAGTATTTAATGTAGAAACTGGAGCAGAATTGTTTGTCCAAAGCAATTAATAGCTAGCTGAATATTTTTTTATTTGCGCTAGAATGATCCAGTGCTTTCAGACCCCATATAAGAGGTCCATGATGCATGGTCATTGAGCTTAGTGTCGAGTTGCATTCTAGATATTTGGATTCCGAAGTAAGAATAAATTTGGGAAAAGTTTGCCTGGATACAATAAATCAATTCCAATTCTTTGTCACCATCAAGATCTCCAATCCAAGGAGTGGAGGAAACATTTTTGGCTTTGATTTCAGGGGCAAGTATTTTTTTACTTTGATTGGCAAAATCAAATACCATTAATCGATGTTTGATATTTGCTAGATGAATTCCAGTACAGTTAAAATCGTTTACACTGTAAATAAACTCACTCGCCCCATCATTATTTAAATCGTAAGATAAAGCCGTAGCAAAGCCAGCGCATCCATCAGATTCTTGATGCAGTATGCTTCCGGTTTTTCCATCAATCAGGACTTGAACAGAGGCCGTATTTTTTGGCCATACCCCTTTACTAAATTGACTAAAGAAGTCCGGTATGCCATCATGATTAACATCGCCAGGAGTAGGACTGCAATTGAGTTCGCTATCGGGAATTTTTACCGTCCATAGGATTTCATGTGAATTTCCATCTATGGCAAAGCACGCTCCTCCATGCCAATTAACAATGAAATCCTTTTTGCCATCTTCGTTTACGTCTGCTAGTGTGGGAGGTGCAATGAAGCCATGGCCTTGTTCTTCTAATAAAACTAAAGCTTTAGAAATATCATTATTTAATAAATCCTTTAAACGTGTTTTATATAAATGTCCTCCAACTAATTCTCCACCACTACCAAATAATATGTCAGCATCTCCCTCATTATCAAAATTCCAAATGAGCGGTGACATGTAACTTTCTTTTTTATCGGGCATGACATCAGCAGCTAAAATCTCACCGTTGCTTCCATCAATGATGGCCAATACGCCAGGAAATCTATCTGAACCATCTGGCTGCATGGCCAATAAATTTCCTCCATTACTTACAAGCAATTCTTGAATGCCATCTTGATTTTGATCAGGAATAATTTGAGGATTATAAAAATTAAATCTCATAAATCCTTTTGCGTCCCGATTGTGGTTCGTCACTTTAAAATTCCAAAGGGTCTTTCCATTTTTACCATTGATCGCTTTTAATTGGGCGGACCTTCCACCAATGACAACATCATCTGTTTGATCTTGATTGATATCCATAAATACAGCAGTACCTACCATTTGATCAACTCCTGCATTTGCCCACAGTACTTTCCCGTTTTTCCCATTTAAGGCAACTACACAAGAATCGGAAGCTACCAATTCATTTACACCTGCACCTAGTACGATATCTAAAATGCCATCATCGTTTAAATCTGTACACTTTATTGAAGATGAGGTGCCAAGTGTTTTTAAGAAGTTGCTCCATTTGACTTGATTCCCTTTTTCTAAAGCACATGAAGTGGATAGAAATATGATGCAAATGGAACAAAAGATGTAAGATCGTTTCATTACTCCAAAGCTAAACAATTAAATATTTAGCCATTCGAAATAGACAATTCTATCTATTTTTTGTCTTTTTGAAATAAATATTTGTCTTACTTGCAAAATTTCAAATTTTAGTTCTTAACTTATGTCAATCGACAAACTATTTGAATAAGAAACTTGAGAAAGACCGCATGTAAGTGTAAGAAGGCACACAAAAGAAATCCATCATCTTCTTTGTCTCTGTTTAGTGGAATACTTATAGCGCTTTTACCAAAGTGCCCATTTTGTATTTTGGCCTATTCGAGCGCAATCACTTTGTGTAGTGGGAAAACCTTATATCCAGAGGGCACAAATTATATGCCTTATGTGATATTAGGTCTCATGTTGTTTACTTTAGGTCTTATTGCATACAACTTCAAGGGTCGCAAGACCTACTATGCAATAGCCCTAATCTTAACAGCTTCTCTTTTTTTAGCATCTTTTTATTTTTTCGAAGGCAATTACACATGGTATTATACCGGTGTTGTTTTATTGCTTTTAGGCGTTTGGATGAATGGTAGTCTCTATCATTTTATGAAAAAGCTATATGAAAAATTCAAAGGTTTTCGAAGTCCAAAGACCATTACTGCTTTATCAGCTTCAAATGAGAACTGATAGAAAAAAACATTATTTCATATTAAAAAGTAAAAAATGATTCCAGCTAATTTTGACTATTCAGCTCCATCTACTTTGGATGAAGCCCTGTCGCTTTTGCAAGAGCATGGAGATGAAGCAAAAATTCTGGCAGGAGGGCACAGTTTGATTCCTATGATGAAATTGAGATTTGCTTCACCTGCCCATTTGATTGACATTAATAATATACCTGATTTGTCTTCCATTAAAGAAGAAGGTGATTCTTTTCACCTTGGTGCCATGACAAGAGAATCAGATGTAGAGCACTCAGAAGCCTTGACGGGAGCCTTTCCCATATTCGCTGATGTAACCAAACTCATTGCAGATCCGCAAGTACGAAATATGGGAACCATAGGTGGAAATTTAGCTCATGGTGATGCAGCTAATGATCACCCTGCAGTCATGATGGCATTGAATGCCTCTGTAGAAATAACAGGCCCAGAAGGAACAAGAACAGTGGGTATAGACGAATTCTTTTTTGGTTTCTACATGACGGCTGTCCAGCCAAATGAAATATTGACAGGGATATCAATTCCTAAACAAAGAGGCAAAGTGGGGTCAGCATATCATAAGGCAGAGCGGAAAGTGGGAGATTATGCAACTGCTGGAGTTGCTGTTCAAATTGCAACAGATGCAGATGGAAAGTGTACCTATGCCGGCATCGGTTTAACAAATGTAAACGCTGTTCCTATGCGAGCCAAAAGATCCGAGGAGGCCTTAGTTGGATCCGACTTATCAGATGAACTTATTGCACAGGCTGCTATGATGGCATCTGAGGATTGTAATCCATCAGCTGATCTCAGAGGAGATGAAGAATATAAAAGACATTTAGTTAAAGTAATTACGAAAAGAATGATTCATAAAGCCATACAGAGGGCAAAATAAATCACTATAAATAATCAATGACAATGAAGAAAATAACAGTAAAATTAAACGGCGCAGAGCATAGCGCAGAAGTGGAACCAAGATTATTGCTAGTGCATTTAATCAGAGAAAACTTGAATGCTACAGGTACACATATAGGTTGCGATACTTCCAATTGCGGAGCATGCACCATCCTATTAAATGGAAAGTCTGTCAAATCCTGCACGGTACTCGCTGTGCAAGCTGATGGTAAGGAAATTACTACCGTTGAAGGTTTAGCTACGGCTGAAGGATTACACCCCTTGCAAGAAGGTTTTAAAGAAAATCATGGTTTGCATTGTGGCTTTTGTACCCCTGGTATGATGCTAAGGGCTGTCGAATTATTAGAAAATAATCCAAATCCTACAGAGGAAGAAATCCGATGGGGAATCTCTGGAAATTTATGCAGATGCACAGGCTATAATAATATAGTTAAAGCCATTCAATATGCGGGTGCTAAAATAAGAGGTGACGAATTGCCTTCAACTGAACCTGAATTTGTTTAATCGATAAGAAAATAATCATGACAAAAATAAGATGTAAAACATCAAAAGAAATAGGTGGCATGGGCCACTCCATGAAGCGTAAAGAAGATGCTCGTTTCATTCAAGGTAAAGGTAATTATGTCGATGATGTAAAGTTGCCTGGTATGCTTTATATGGATATTGTAAGATCTCCTTATGCTTATGCTAAAATTAAAAATATCAATTCTGAGGAAGCACTCAAAGTGCCTGGAGTAGTTGCTGTTGTCACAGGGAGGGATTTAGAAAAATACAATTTGCATTGGATGCCCACCCTTATGTCTGATACACAGATGGTGCTACCCACAGATACTGTAATGTATCAGGCGCAAGAAGTTGCGGCTGTAATTGCAACCAGTAGGTATGCAGCTAGAGATGGCAAAGAAGCTGTAATGGTAGATTACGAGCCCATGAAGCCTGTCATTGATGCCCACAAATCTTTGGATGCTGATGCACCCATCCTGCGTCCAGATAAAGAAGGCAAAACAGACAATCATATTTGGCATTGGGAAGCTGGAGATAAAGAAGCGACTGATAAAGTTTTTAATGAAGCTGATGTAGTTGTAAAACAAGACATGTATATCCCAAGGATTCATGTTGCTTCTATTGAAACTTGTGGTTGTGTAGCTAATTACAATAAGGTTGATAATCACCTAACGATGTACATGACTACGCAAGCGCCACATGCTATTAGAACGGTAATTGCATTGGTTGCGGGACATGTCGGTCTGACCGAGGAAAAAATTAGAGTAATTTCTCCAGACATTGGAGGAGGCTTTGGTGGTAAAGTTCCTGTCTACCCAGGATATGTAATTGCTATTGCTGTTTCATTTCTTACAGGTGCTCCAATCAAATGGATTGAGGATCGTACAGAAAATCTTCAAGCAGATTCATTTGCAAGAGATTATCATATCAATGTTGAAATGGCAGGAACCAAAGATGGTAAAATCCAAGCTACACGTTTTAAAGTGCTAGCGGATCATGGTTATACTGATGCCTCTGCGAATCCTTCGAAATTTCCTACAGGCTTATTTTCTATAGGTACAGGTTCATACGATTACAATAATGCATTCATGGAAGCTGATGCGGTATATACCAATAAACCTCCAGGAGGAGTTGCTTATCGATGCAGTTTTAGGGTTACTGAAGCCGTCCATGCCATAGAGCGAATTACTGATCGTTTTGCCATGGAGGTGGGTAAAGATCCAGCTCAATTGAGAATGGAAAACTTCATTAAGAAAGAAGATTTCCCTTGGAAGTCTCCTACTGGTTGGGAGTATGATAGCGGTGATTATCATGCTGGATTGAAATTGGCCATGGATACAGTTGGATATGATGATCTTAGAAAAGAACAACTTGAGAAGCGAGCCAAAGGTGAATGGATGGGAATAGGTATTTCCACCTTTACGGAAATTGTTGGAGCTGGACCTTCTAAAGATTTTGACATCTTAGGAATTAAAATGTTTGACTCTGCAGAAATTAGAGTCCATCCAACAGGGAAAGCGATTGCCAGATTTGGAACAAAATCTCAAGGCCAAGGACATGAGACAACTTATGCGCAAATTGTAGCTGAGGAATTAGGTATCCCTGCTGAACACATTCAAGTAGAAGAGGGTGATACAGATACGGCTCCATATGGTTTAGGTACTTACGCAAGTAGATCAACACCTACAGCAGGCGCAGCTGCAGCAATGGCTGCTAGAAAATTGAGAGAGAAGGCAAAGAAAATTGCTGCATACCTACTGGAGGTAAGTGAAGAAGATTTAGAATGGGAGCCAGGAAAGTTTTTTGTTAAAGGAGCACCAGAAAAAGTGAAGACGATACAAGAAATTGTATTTGCATCTTATACCAATCACCCTCCGGGAATGGAAGCAGGTTTTGAAGCGACACATTATTATGATCCTCCAAATCTTACCTTCCCTTCAGGTGCCTATATCTGTGTTGTTGATATCGATCCTGAGACTGCAGATATCAAAGTGAGAAGATTTGTTGCCATTGACGATTGTGGACATATCATTAATCCAATGATTGTTCAAGGACAAGTGCATGGTGGCTTGACACAAGGAATCGCACCTGCAATGTATGAGGAGTTAATTTATGATGAAGATGGAAATATATTGAATGGTACCTTGATGGATTATCTCGTTCCAACAGCGGTGGAATCTCCAAATTGGGAGACAGGTCATACCATTACACCTTCACCGCATCATCCTATTGGTGCAAAGGGGGTAGGCGAATCACCAACTGTAGGAGCACCACCTGCGATAGCAAATGCTATTGTGGATGCTGTGTCTCATTTAGGTATTAAGCATTTGGATATTCCTATTACACCTTTTAAATTATTTAAAAAATTAAAAGAGGTAGGAGCCATTTCTTAAGCAATTAATTTAATGATTGAACCAATTATGACATCCCTTGTTTGGATGTCATAATTGTGTTATAAATATATATGTATGAAAACAACCATCACAAAAGTTTTTCAGGTAGATGAACCCATTCAAAAAGTATGGGAAAATCTGAGCGCACCTTCCAAAATTGTTACCTGTGTTCCTGGTGCAGCCATTACAGAAGAGATAGATGATAAAAATTTTAAGGGCGAAGTAACCATGAAGTTTGGTCCTGTAAAAGCGCAGTATGCTGGTGATATTGCCATTGATGAATTGGATCATGAAAATTATAAAATGGTCTTAAATGGAAAGGGTCTCGATTCTAAGGGAAAAGGGAGCGCAGACATGTTGATGAATGGAATACTTACTGAGAAAGATGGAGGAACTGAGGTTAGCTTCGAAATGGAAGTTTCTATCATAGGTAAGCTTGCTCAATTTGGTGCAAGATTGATTACCGATGTTTCCAATCAAGTCTTAAATCAGTTTGTAGATAATTTTAAAGCTAAGCTAGCTGGTGAAGAGGTGAACAATGAGATGAAAGCGGGTTCATTAGTAGGCTCCGTTGTGAAAAGTAAATTAGGAGGAATTTTTGGTGGCAATAAGGAAAAAGACGCTTAGTGTTTAATCACCCTTCCGAATTAATTCCTAAGCTTGATGCTTTAGATTATGTTGTAGATGAAGAGTTAGCAACGGTGCTATTCTTGATGATGCAACTAAAGAAACCGCTATTGCTGGAAGGAAATCCCGGTGTAGGTAAAACTGAAGCAGCTTACATACTTGCCAAATTATTAGATACAGAATTAATCCGTTTGCAGTGTTATGAAGGACTGGATGTGCAAGCGGCTATGTATGAATGGAATTATCAAAAACAACTACTTGCGATCAAGATTCAAGAGCAATCAGAACTTTCTGCCGAAGAAAAAGAGTCGCTTATTTTTAGTGATGAATATTTATTGAAGCGGCCGCTGCTACAATCTATTTTATCAGAAAAAACAACTGTGTTGTTAATTGATGAAATTGATCGCGCTGATGAAGAGTTTGAGGCATTTTTATTAGAACTGTTATCAGCGTATCAAATTAGTATTCCAGAATTAGGGACGGTAAAAGCGGTGTCTAAACCCATAGTGGTTTTAACTTCGAATCGAACTAGAGAATTATCTGATGCACTCAAGAGAAGATGTTTGTATTTTTGGGTGCCTTATCCTGATAGTTCAAAAGAGCTTGCGATTATCAAAAAACACATCCCTGAAATAGAAGATCAATTGGCGAATCAAATCATTGGAGTCATTCAAAAATTACGAAAATTAAAACTAGACAAAACACCAGGGATCGCTGAAACCATTGATTGGGTGAAAGGGATAATGGCTTTAGATATTAAGGAATTGGATGAATTCAATATTAGTCAATCTCTCTCCTGTATTTTAAAGTCGGCAAATGATACGCGCTTGATCAAACAAGAAGCCAGCAGTCTTTTTCAATAGCATGGCGCATTACACAGATTATCATAGTTTTTCAGAAGCATTCATAGCCTTCGGTTCATTTGGAAGAGCCCATGGCCTGAATATCGGGATTAATGAAAATACAGAAAGCTTAATCACAGCTGAAATGCTCTGGGGTGAGGAGGATTATATGAAGTACGCCATCCGTTCACTCTACTGCAAATCCCCTGATGAATTTGAAAGTTTTGATATCATTTATGATCGATTTTGGGAGCGTAAAAAATTGACTGTAAAGAGCAAGGTGACTTATAAGAATCAAACCAATCTAACCAAGCCTTCGAAGGCTTCATTGGTAATGTTGGGTGAGGGCGAGTCAAATGAAGATGAACAAAATGAGGCAAGGAGTACATCTGGAGCAAATGCTAAAGAGTCATTTCGAAAAACGGACTTTGCTAAAGTTCAAGATATTAATAGTGAGCAACTAGAGCAATTGGCTGATGAGCTGTGGAATCAAATGAACTTGCGACTGAAGCGACGATTAAAAATGGGTAAGAAGGGTCATATTGACCTACAAAAAACGATTAGGAAAAATATTTCCAAAGGAGGGACTTTTATTGATTTGATCAAAAAGAAAAAGGATGTTCAAAAATTTAGATTGCTTGTTTTGTTAGATGTAAGTGGATCTATGGATAAGTACTCTTTCTATCTCTTGCGGTTTATCTATAGCTTACGGAGTAATTTCGAAAATGTGGAAGCCTTTATTTTTTCGACCCGCTTAATAAAGATTACAGAATATCTAGATGCAAAAAACATTAAAGAATCATTGGCTATTTTGCGCCATCAGGCAGATAATTGGTCTAGTGGTACCAAGATCGGATCCTGCTTAAAGGATTTTAATGAACGCTATGCAAAGCGGATGTTAAACGGAAGGACGATGACCTTGATCCTAAGTGATGGTCTAGAGACGGGCGATCCAACATTGTTGGAAGATGAATTGAAGAAGATTAAATTGCGATCGAAAAAAATGGTTTGGTTAAATCCTCTAAAAGGAATGGATGGCTATGAACCGATACAAAGAGGAATGAAAGTTGCCATGCCTAATATAGATCATTTTAGTTCGGCTCATAATATTGAAAGTTTACTTTCATTAGAAAAAATATTAATTAATGCATAATGCATTTTTACAAAAGGCTGTAGAATTAAAGGAGCAAAATATTCCTTTTGCCACTGCTTATATTGTACGCAGAACGGCTCCGTCATCCGGTAAGCCAGGTGATAAAGCCATCATTACTAGTGAAGGAAAAATATATGGTTGGATTGGTGGAGGTTGCACAAGAGGAATTGTATTGAAGGAAGCCATTGCCGCCATCAACGATGGGAAAACCAAATTTGTGTCCATATCCAAAGATCAAAAAGTTCATGCGCACCCTCAAACTAAAATTTATGCTATGACTTGTCAAAGTGGTGGAGAAGTAGAAGTTTATATTGAACCTGTACTCCCCAAACCTAAGATTTTAATTTTTGGGAAATCTCATATTGCAATGGCGATTGTAAAATTGGCAAAAGCGATGGATTACAAAGTGGATGTAGTGATGCATGAAGTAGATAAACATGTTTTTCCAGAGGCGGATGATCACCATGACTTGAGTAATTATCAGGATGATCAATTTGATAAAAGCAGTTATAGTATTGTCTGTACGCAAGGTGAGGGTGATGTGGCAGCTTTGAAAAGAGCCATCGACTTGAATGGAGCTTATTTAGCTTTTGTTTCTAGTAGAAAAAAAGCCAATTCAATTTATAAAGAGTTAAGAGAGCTAGGGATCACATTTGATCAATTAAAGAAAATTAAAACACCAGCTGGTTTGGATATCAAAGCCAAATTGCCAGAAGAGGTAGCGATCAGTATTCTTGCTGAGATCGTTCAGCATTTTAGAGAACCTCAAGAGACAGAAAGTGCTGTTGATCAGAAGGTGTCGGAAGTAGCGATTCCTTCAGATGAATTTTACATCAACCCAGTTTGTCAAATTCCTGTGCAAAAAAATACGGCCAAGCATGTCTTAGAGCATAAAGGTGACAAAGTGTATTTTTGTTGTGATGGCTGTAAGGTGAGTTTTGAGGCAGATCCATATAAATATATCCCTTAGATGGCTGTTTTGTAATTTGGCTATTTGGGTGTTTAGCTATTTGGCATTTAGCTGTTTAGTATTTTTTTTACCCGCCCACATTTGTAGTTCCTTCACTTGATGACCTGTTGGTCATCATCAGCTTCGCTGAATCGTTTCCCACCCGTCCACATTCGTGGTTCCTT
>CALGNN010000014.1 GCA_937961455.1 uncultured Saprospiraceae bacterium | reverse complement strand
CAATCATCAATCCATTTGATTCTCAATTTAATTTTTCCACCTATTTCAGGAACGATCTCTGTTTGATATTTTTTGGTTCTCTTGATAATTACCATAGAAGCACCTTTTTTATTCGTGACAAAAGTTCCGGTTCTGAATTGGCTGCATTCCAAAGCTGATTGAGCATCAAGATTTGTTAGGAAAAATAGGGAGCTAATAAAGAAGATTGATAGTAATTTCAGTTGCTTCATCTTGAAGGATTTTAATGCTTTTTAATAGATGAGAAACTAAAGTAATACTTTGAACTTTAAAAATAATTATCAAGAAGATCCGAATTAAAGACCTCCTTGATGTATTTATGATTTTACGAAGCGATGCAGCTTAGGATTAATGTATTTACTTTTCTGTCGCTTGATTTCTTGAAATAATTTCCTGTAGCTTCTTTGCAAATTGTTCTTTCTCATCAATGAATAAGGAGATGGAACGGTAATCTTTTTTCATCCCATAAAATTTGTGAAGCCTTTGTTCCGTATTTAATGTAATGATCAAATTACTTGTATCTAAAAGATCAAAGACAGAGAGGGCTACATGGCTATCATTTGATGGCGTTCTTCTCGTTAGTTCAATATTTGCGATATGATGAAATGGAATTCTTGTGTAGCACGCAAAACCATAATTCAAATGCAGGGTCTCGGTTTCATAGTTTATGAATATGGGTCTGTGAAACATTGATCGCAATATGGAAATTATTTGAAACATCGTATAGATACTCAGGAAGCTAAGAATCCATGCTATGGTGGTATTCCAAGTTTCTACCAATACATGAACGGCAAAAGTTTCTATTAGCAAAAGAAAGATGAAAACTCCAATGACAGAAATAATTCCACTCTTCTTATGATAGCTAAATTCAAATTCCTTGTTTAATGGTTTTTTATTCCATTGGAATAGATAATAAAAGACTGCTATTTCCGAGGCTAATAGGCTACCGATCCGTCCAGGAAATATTTTATCACTCGCTATTAAAAGTTTGTCATAAAAATCTACGCCAGCTGTTTTTTTGAAAGTCGCATTGAGTTTCCATATTTTATAAATAATTGTGCTTATGACTGCTAGCTCTATGACAGGGATCGCAATAGCTTTAATTTTTGACAATAGATATTGATGTTCTGGGGGTATGATAAAACCTGCGACTAGAATGCCTAATAAAAAAGGATAGATGACTGTAAATACGGGTATTGCTCTTTTGCGTATTATGAGATAATACACAAGGGGAACAGTGATGAGCAGATCCAATAAAATTGCCATGGATAAATTCTGAGGAATATTACCTGAGACTAAAAATCTAGGAATCGTAAAAAGAAATAAAATAATCAATAAGGGAAGGCTAAAAACGAAAGGCTTTAAAGGTAAATTTCTTTCCATTCTACCATTGTTTTAAGATTAAGAAATCTGTTATTCTTAAGTCCTATAAATTTACGCTTTTTTTACATCAAATGCCAGATAAGAGTTATGGGCATTTAATTATTTGGACTAATATTTCTAGCTGGTTTTTATGCCCAAACAGTTAGCGGTTTACTTGTGTCATAATAGCCAATAAAACAAGATGCAGCTGATCTATTTCCAACAGAATTGCTGCTGACAGCGTGGATGCAATTTGATCGAAATATAATTAATTCACCAAGTCTTGGTTTGATGGTTTGTGATTGGGTCGGAATTTTAATTGGATCAATAAAATCATAACTACCAGAATATAAGCCTTCTAATTCTGAAGCTTTGGGAGCATAATTCCATATGTCTAAATTACCTCCTTTCTCTGAAACTCCGAAATACAAGTTTGCCGCTAATTGACATTGCATATGATTAAAAGAATTATTTTCTGGTAAGTCTTTAAATAGTGAATCAATGTGTGGCGGCAATCCTCCATTGGCAGATTCTTCAAATGATCTGATAATTCCAGGATTCATTTTTTCATTAAATAATTCTTGGATTTTACAGCCACCTTGCCAGCAAGAAGATAATTTTTCAATTAATTGATCTAAGGGATTTACTTTGCCAAATATTTGTTGAATGGTATCTCTTGTATTGCGACCTTCCATTAAATATTGCTTTAGTTTTTCTGATTTATTTTCGGTTTCAAATAAGGTCATCCCAATTCTTTTTACGGGTACATCCAATGCATTGGAATAGCGCTTCTGAACTGTGCTTTGTTTTAAGGCTTCTTGCCAATTTAAGCAATGATCTTTTTTTGAAAAAGGGAAGATCCTTAAGGCTAGGATTTTTTCAGAGATTAAATCTAATATATCAGATTGTTCAAGAGACCTTGCGGTTTTAATGGTATTTTGCATAACAAAGCTTTAGTAGTTAACAATATTGTAGTAGTCAAAAAAGGCAATGATAAGAAGGGTGCTTTGGTATACAACTTTCGTTAAAGTTGTTGAAAGAAAATAGATTTAAGAATATGGATAAAGAACGGTGGACTAATAAGCTGGAAGTATTTTGTCCGTTCTTTATGTTGTTTTTTGGAAGGCTTAAATAGCTATTTAGGGTAAACCTAAATTAATGGCTATATATTCTAAGTGTATTAATTTAAAAAAATGTTACTGGTATATTAATTAAATCTTAAAAGGATTGAATATTAAAAATATTTAGGCAAATACTTCTGAAAAGCTATGCCATATTACCAAGAAGCTATACTAAATTACCCTAAAATCAATCAGGTTAAAATAGTACTATAATGCGTTAATTTGGTCGGGGCAAAGTCATGAATCCCGTTGCATATTTGTGTCATAATTATTAAGTGAAAATATTCACAATCATCTAACTAAAAAAATATAATTATGAAAAATGTGGCAAAATTAATCATCACCAGCCTTTTAATCTTAAGCGGATTTTTTAATCTTTCTGCAGATACTGGTGCATTATTCTCAGTAACATCAACAGATGGTAACTTGGTAATTTTAAATCTCGAAGAAAATAGAGAAGGTGAAACTCAAGTTCGTATTAAAGACCAAAATGGCTTTACCATTTTTACTGAATCGCTAAGAGCTGAAAATGGTCAAACAAGAAAATATAATCTTAAAAATTTAGAGGCGGGTAATTACACTTTCCAAGTAGATTATAATAGCATTATTAAAATCCAAAAAGTAAAGAAATTATATAATGGAATAAGTTTAGAAGGTACTGAAGAAGTAACCGTTTTTAAACCTTCTTTTATATTTGAAAATAATGCGATTGCGCTTAACTTTCTTGCATTTAAAGGAATGTTCGAAATTGAAATAATAGATTCAGAAGGAAATGTTCTTCATAACGAGTTGCACCAAGCCGATGGAGCTTTTACTGGAAGATATGATTTAAGTGAATTAAAAAGTGGAAGCTATACTTGCAGATTATATGTTGATAACAAAGACTTCGAAGATTCTTTTGTAAAAAAGTTTGAAGTACAAACTGATGTAGCTAGATTTTAAAAAATAAATGCGATTTAATGAGTGCTTTGGATATTATTCGAAGCACATTGTGAAAGCTTTAAAGATCCACCATTTGGTGGGTCTTTTTTTGTTATTTAATTAATTGAATAAACTTTTTTCTATAGGCTGATGGGCTTTCATTAGTTACAACTTTAAATTGTCTATTGAAATGCGAGAAGTTGTTAAATCCACTTTCAAAAGCGATATTGGAAATACTGTCTGTGCTTTCTGTTAATAATTTGCAAGCGTGAACAATTCTAATTTCATTCACAAATTGGGTGAATTTTTTTCCTGATATTTTTTTGAAATATCTACAAAAAGAGGGAACCGTCATTCTGGCTATTGAGGCAATTTCATCCAATGTAATGGCTTGTCTAAAATTCTTCTGAACGTAATTGTAAATAATATTAATTCGGTCGTTATCTGTTTTCTGCACTTCCATTGCATAACCTTCTGCATTGAGCATGGTGTACTCTTCTGTCCATGCCATATACTGCAGTAAACACAATAGCTCAATCATTTTACCAAAATTATCTAGTATAACGAGCTTCTCTAATCTTCTTCCTACTTCTTCTTTTGCTTCACCATGGAAGGCTAAACCTGCTTTTGAACGCTCAAGTAAGTTCTGTATGTTTTGCATTTCAGCTGTCTCAAAAAATCCCTTACCTAAAAAGTCTTGATTGAATTGGATAACCGTTTCAGATTCATTGGCGGTTAAGCGATCAGTGAATCCTGTGTGTGGCAACATTGAGCCAATTAAAACCAAATCTCCTGAATGGTAATAAGACAAGTGATTCCCAATATGCCGTTTTCCATTTCCCCCTTTCACATAGACCAATTCTATCTCAGGATGAAAATGCCAAAAAGGGGGCTTATTATGTGTCGAGGTCTCTGCGTAGTGCTTAACTGAAAAGGAGCTTCCAAATTCGGCACTTACTTTCTCAAGAGCTGGCTTTCTTTTTTGGATCATGGCTAAATAATTAAATACATTACAAAATTATAGATATATAAAATGTACTATTGATACGATATTAATCAATATGTGTACTATTTTAACTTAATTAAGAGATTAAAACGAATAATATTGTTAATTAGGTATTGTATAGACTAACTCCTAAAAAAGAAGAAAGTTGTGTGAAATGAGTTAATCTTAGGTGAAAAATTACTGTAGTTTCAGTGATTTAGACTTTGATTGTAGTCCAATAAGCTTCTATAGCAGCGAAATGTCGTAGGAATGCTGAGCTTATTCCTAATACCTATTTTAGCTAGTATTCCAATCTTTGCATTTAATTCTAAGGGTTTGCTTTCCAAGCGATCAGTCAACATGGAGCTGCCTTTTTTATCTGGATAACTATACAATCTTAAGACCACTTCCTCAAGGTATTTTTCTCCTAAAATAATGCCACAAGATTTTGCGATCATAACTCCTTCTTGAAGAAGGTCTAAATAACTTTTAAAAACTTCATCATCTTTAAATACGGTACATGTTTCTTCATGGATCGCTTGTATCGTTCCTAATGAAGAACTCTCGATAAGTTTACTCCATTGAAGCTGTTTGAATGCATCATGAAACTCAAATTCAATATTGCTATCTCCAAATAATTTTGAAAACATTCTAGACAACTTATTTGATGCTAATGTAATCTTAGGGTGATAAAATTGTACAAAGGCTCCCTTGTTATTTCTCTGTGTAGGACAATCTATAATAGCTTCTAGAATATTTCGCTTATCCGTAAATGCTTCGTAAGGTTCGGATAAATTAATTCCATTTTGAAATACTGCAACTTTAGTATTTGGGCCAATGAGTTTTTTAATTAATAAACTGGCTTCTTTAATATGGTATTCTTTTAAACAAATAATTAACCAATCTAAAGGACGATAAATTTGATCAACTTCTGATAATTCAATTGCTTGAATATATACATCATTAACTAAATGAATGATAATTCGATCACGAGGACTGCGATTAAATAAATAACAATGAGCACCTCTATTTTGAAGTAAATATTTGGAAAGAACTGATCCAATACATCCCATTCCAAATATTCCAATTTTTTTCATACCAATTATGTAACGTTTAATAATTAGGAATGGTGTGGAAGTTTTAGACTTTAAATAGCGTGTAAATTTTTTATTTTCTTTTGAACTTTTACATTTTTTTGAGATTATTAATGTTGTACAAATAAAAGAACTACCTACGCTATAATCAACTACTTGCTATCAACCCCGATAGTATGTGATGACTTGTAAAACAAGTATTGCTGATTCAAATAATTGCATTTAGAATAAATAACATCAATGAAACTATTATTCATTTGCGCAAAGTATGTAAAATGAAAAATTACATTTGCTTACTAAGTCTAGTTATGTTTTTAATCCATTCAAATCCTGGATTTGGTCAAGATGGAGGGACTTTTGATTGCGGCTTAGTAGCCATTCAAGTAGGTAATATATTTAATTGTCAATCTGGAGGTAGTGCTCAGGTTCAAGTTAGTATTACAATTTGCTCGCCAGGAGCATCTGGGAATTGGACGGTATCTCATCCAGATGCAAACAACTCATTTAGCTTTTATGTGCAGCCTAATTGTCCTGCTCCATT
Organism: uncultured Saprospiraceae bacterium; assembly: GCA_937961455.1. Taxonomy (GTDB): domain Bacteria; phylum Bacteroidota; class Bacteroidia; order Chitinophagales; family Saprospiraceae; genus CALGNN01. The sequence continues at coordinate 104,845 of CALGNN010000014.1, read as the reverse complement.
TAACTGTGGAACCTCTGGGCAGACTTTAGATTTTGGTACTAATTATGACTGTAACAGTTTTGACCCCTTAACCATAATTGTTACTGATGCAAATGGAAATGGACCATGTGTGTTTTTTAATGCTGAAAGCTGTAATGACATCTTTGTTCTTCCGGTTGAAATGATTAATTTTTCTGCTCAAGTCATTAATAAAGATGTTGGCCTACAATGGACAACAGCCTCTGAGTCTAACAGTGATTACTTTGATGTGGAATACTCATATGATGGCATTGAATTTACTGCTATAGATCGCTTGAAAGCTGTAGGTAATTCACATACTGCAACCAATTATAGCTACAGACATTCTAATATTCTATTAAATGCGTTTGGCCCATTATACTATCGATTGCGTCAAGTTGATTTAGATGGTAGCGAAGAAATATCAGATATCGTAAGTGTTGTGCCAAAAAAGGTTCAGACAGTTGTTAGTCCAAATTTACTTGCCCTTGGTCAAGCGTTTAGAATTTGTAGTAGTGAGACTATTGAAAATATTAAAATAGTTAATTCAATAGGCCATACCATTATTTCTATTGATGATATCAATCAAGGCCGCCATATAGATTGCTATGAGATGATGAGCCCTAGTGTTACTGGTCTATATTATGTGGTAATCAACGGAAAGCAAATTAGGCAGTTACAAGTTATTTAGCAGCTTTGATATTTACTCGAATAAGACTAAAAATTAAATCCTACTCCTTTACATAAAATAGAATATTGGCATTGGCTAATTTACCATTACCATCATCTAAATAAAGGAATAGACGATAATCTCCTTCTTTTTCTGGAGCTTTGATTTTGGGCTTAATGGCATTAGGCCCATCCGATATATTTTTTCCATCGACATAATTAATGCTTAAGACTTCTGGTTCTTTCTTAAAAGTAACTCCATCACTTTATACCTTGACCTATGTCATGAAGTGATTTCAAGAAGTGTTCTCAAGCCTCTTTAAATTTGATAACTCATGTAATCGAGCTTAGTGCAATGTTTTAGTGCAAGATCAACATGGGATTTACTCATTCCCACAAAGGTTGTCGTAACAAGATAATTGGGGTCTATTATTAAATCAAAACCTAAAAAGCCAAGCGCAAAATACACTTGGCCTTTTAGGCTTTTAATCAGGAATATTTTAATAAAAATACCTTTATTAATAAATCTGAATTTTATCAATAATCAATTCTTGAGTTAACTTATTTTTAATGATGAATACATAGCTCCCCACTTGATAGTTTGAAACATCAACAGTTGTAATATTATCTTTTTGCAATATTAATTTACCATCTAGATTGTAAATCTCTAAAGTGAAATTCAAAAATTTATCCGTTTGAACGAAAACTATGTTTTGTGCGGGATTCGGATAAATATCAATCTTGACACCATTTAAATTATGTATTCCTACTACTAAGCCATCACAATTTTCATCAATGTCATTACCTGGGATTTCTACAGCATTAGGATTAATCTCACTATTTGTATCATCACAATCATCGGCCAAGTTAAATCCATCTTGGTCTAAGTCGTCATCTAGACTTTGTGGGTCACAGTCATCGTCAATTCCATTGTATGGGATTTCTTGGGCATCTGGATTAATCTCATTATTTGTATCATCACAATCTAATTCTGCGACAAAGCCATCTTGATCAAGATCATCATCCAATGTTGATGCGTCACAATCATCATCCAATCCATTGTAAGGAATTTCTGTTTGGTCTGGATTTACGGCAGGATTCATATCATCACAATCATCTGCAAGTAAGAAACCATCTTGATCTACATCGTCATCTAAAGTGGCCTCATTGCAATCGTCATCAATATCGTTATACGGAATTTCTTCTTGTCCTGGATTAATATTAGGATTATCGTCATCACAATCTTCAGCACTAGCATAGCCATCTTGATCAAAGTCATCATCAAGTGTTGTTGGATCACAATCATCATCTATGCTATTGTAAGGAATCTCCGTTTGACCAGGATTGACATTAGGGTCATTGTCGTCGCAGTCAATGTCATCACCGTAGCCATCTTGATCTGCATCGTTGTCAGGAGTCGAAGCGTCACAATCATCGTTTAGTCCATTTCCAGGAATTTCATCTTGATCAGGATTCACATCTGGATTGTTGTCATCACAATCTTCATCTATGCCAAATCCGTCTTGATCTAAATCATCGTCTAATGTTTCATCATCACAATCATCGTCGAGACCATTGTAAGGTATTTCAGTCTGATCAGGATTAATGTTTGGATCAGTATCGTTGCAATCAAAATCAAGACCAAATCCATCTTGATCAATATCGTCATCAAGCGTGCTTTCATCACAATCTTCATCTATGCCCGTCCAAGGAATCTCCGTTTGACCAGGATTGACATTTGGATTATTATCATCACAATCATCTATGATGCCATAACCATCTTGGTCAAGATCATCATCTAACGTTGTGTTGTCACAATCGTCATCCAATCCATTATAGGGTATTTCTGTTTGGCCAGGATTCGCATCAGCATTTAGATCATCGCAATCATCCACATTGTTATATCCATCTTGGTCTAAATCGTCATCCAGAGTTGACGGGTCGCAATCATCATCAAATCCATTGTAGGGTATTTCTGTTTGACCGGGATTTGCATTCGGGTTTAGGTCATCACAATCTTCACTTGCAATGTATCCATCTTGATCGAAATCTTCATTACCTGTGGCAAGTTCAATGTATCTCAAGGTTTTATTTCCCCAATCAGACAAGATTAAATCAGGTTCCGCATAGGTGACATTAACAGGACGGCCAATTTTTGCCACGTTGGGAAAACCATCTACATTTCCGGGAACACCAGGTAAGCCAATAACTGTTGAAACGATTCCTCCCGTACTAATTTTTCTGACAACGTAATTCAGTCTGTCAGCTATATAAATATTGCCATCCACATCTATGGTCATTCCTTTCAATCCATTAAATTCTGCATTGAAAGTTTCGCCATCAATGTGTCCCGCATTTCCTGTGCCAGCAAAGGTGGTCACAACTTGATTTGCGTCAATTTTCTTTACTTTATGATTTTCAGAGTCAGCTACGTAAATGTTACCAAGACCATCAGATAATACCGCTCTAGGCCGATTAAACCTTGCGACATCATAGTTGCCATCCAGATCACCCTCAATCCCTGACCCAGCATAGGTACTTACTGTCTGAGTTGTAAAATCTATTTTTCTTATTACATCATTTGTTCCATCCGTGATAAATAAGGCATTGTCATACCAAGTCATGTATCCAAGGCCAGTGAATTGAGCTACACTAAAATTTCCGTCGACATATCCTTGGGTTCCACCTGTAATGGTTGAAACGATACCATCGGGAGTTATTTTTCGGATGTCATAATTTAAACCTTCTGAAACATAAATGTTTTCATTGTCATCAATCGCCAATCCGATAGGATAGTTAAAACTAGCTGATAGTCGAGGTCCATCGGCATGAGTGCCTACTCCATTCCCAGCATATACGGAAATGGTACCGTCAGGTTTGTAAATAAATATTTGGTTCAAATCCGTATCAGCAATGTAAACATTGCCAGCAGCATCAACCACAGATTGTTCTGGAGCATCAAAAATATCCGTAATGGTTGAGAGATATTGTGCATTAATTTGAAGTGCTACCAAGAAGAAGAAACAAAAAGTAATTATGTATTTCATATCATGTTTTTTACTTAATAGAGTTAGAAAGTAAAAGGTCACATTGTCTGAATGAATTATTACCCTTTGTATTTTATTGAGCTAATGCTTTACTTTAATTTTTTAAAGTATTGCAGATTAAGATGGTAAATGGAAATAAGAATTTTCCATGTGGCTAAACCCGTATCTCTGATCCTTTATTGGACATTTAAATAAAAGCAGTGTAATCGAAATTTTGAGCCTTCATCCTCCAATAGATACATGGCTTTAACAAATGCTTTATTTTTTTGATCTATAGGAGGTGCTTTTATTTTGATATTAAATCAAAAAAAGAAGCATCAAATTTTTAGAAGCATCAGTTTAAATCGACTAACTATTTTTTTACATAAAATGGAATATTGGCATTGGCTACTTTTCCATTCCCATCGTCTAAATAAAGAAATAGACGATAATCTCCTTCTTTTTCTGGAGCTTTGATTTTAGGCTTAATGGCATTTGGGCCATTCGATATATTTTTTACATCCACATAATTAATGCTTAAGACTTCTGGTTCTTTCTCAAAAGCGCCTCCATCACTTTTCACCTTGACCTCTGTCATGAAGTTTAAATTGAAAGAAAGCGGATTATTTTCTCGATCCATTCCAGATGCTTTGACCTGCAGTATTTCTCCAGGCTTTACATAAATGTTATCATTAGCAATTTTGCCATTAAGGGTAAATTCATTGATCACAGGAGCGCGATTTTTAGGGTAGGAGCCAGTCCACCATTTTGTCAATTCATCCACTGATGCGGAAGCTTTTCCATCTTTGTTGAATACCCCATACCAGGTGGGTGTGCGTTCTTGTTTTTGTCCCCAGAGAAATGCAAAGCCACCCATGCAAAGTCCTTTGTTGTCTCCTTCTAATCCCTTGGTGATTCTCTGCGCCATTCCATCAGCTCGTTGTTGACTGTTTTGTTCGATTTCTCGTCCCCATTCTGTAGAAGGCAATTCCCAATGACCTACAGGTCCAAACTCTGTGATCATGAACGGTCGATCAACCAAAGATTTTTCCGTGATTTCAGGAAGTGTTCCCAAGCCTCCATAAATTTGATAACTCATAAAATCAAGCTGTGGACAATGTTTTAGTGCAAGATCAACATGAGATCTACTCATTCCTGCAAAGGTGGTCGTAACAGGGTGATTGGGGTCAACTTCGTGTATGTAATCGACAATATCAGCTAAAGCAGTATATGTCTTAGGATTCACTAATTTCAATCCACCTTTTTCGTCAAAAAGTAGATTCAATTCATTACCTGCTACCCAGCACAAAACATTAGGATGATCCTTGTATTTATCTATCCGCTTTTTTAATCTTTCGAATTGTTCTGCGACAGCTTTTTCATCATTGAAATCAAATCCATGCAATTCTTTGTGGATGTCCAAACCCATAGCGACCATGAGTCCATGTTCTTTAGCTGCAGCAAGTTCAATATCTGCATTATTCGTCCTCCATGTTCTGAAGGTGTTAGCACCTGCTTCCTTTAATTCTTTAAAATATCGACCTTGATCAGAATCCAATCCAACACCTTTGACTTTGAAAGGTTTACCATCAATGACGAAGGTGTACTGGCCGTCAATGTTTTTAATTTCTACTTTTTTTACAGTATCAGAATTATTTGATTCTCCTGATTCTACAGCACATGCACTTAAAAGAAGTACACATAAAAAAACAATACATCTCATAAATAAATAAAATTTAATTAAAGCTAAACATCTTTTATGGACGTTTAGGTATTCCAGGTTGACGTAATTCAAAACCTCGCTCTTCTTTATCTTTGTCCACCATTTCTTTTACATCTTTCAATAGTTGCTTTGCATCATAAATAATCCCGTCTTTGATGGTATACTTTACGCCTCCTACACGCACTACCTCATTGTCTTCAGTCAGTTTGATAGCGCCTGTTCCATAGAGTACTTTTAGATTGGCAAGAGGGTTTTCTTCCACAATCACCATGTCTGCCAATTTACCAATTTCAATACTTCCGATTTTATCTTCCAAGCCTAATGCTTCGGCTCCATTTATTGTCGCAGACATGATCACCTCCAATGGGTGAAAACCAGCTTCTCTCAGTAATTCTAATTCTCTGATGTAGGCAAAGCCATACAATTGATAAATAAATCCCGAATCTGAACCAGCTGTTACTCGACCTCCTCTGTTTTTATATTCGTTAACGAAGGTCATCCATAAATGATAATTATTTCTCCAATCAACCTCTTCTTCTGTTCCCCAAAAATGCCAATAGGATCCATGTGAAATTTTACTGGGTGCATAAAATTGCCAAAGCATCGGCATGGTATAATCCTCATGCCACTCCAATCGCCTGGAACGATGTAAATCCCTGCTGGCCTCATAAATATTAAAAGTTGGATCCAATGTAAAGTCCAATTCAATTAATTCATCCATGACTTTGTTCCAATGATCTGAATAAGGCTTCGCTGCCTGTTTCCATAGTCTTCCAGCTTCACTAAAACGATCTTGTTCATTTTGATAATTATAGTCAACAGGATAGTCTTGGATGGTTTTGTCTTCGAATAAAGCTTCTGGTAATCCATACCAATGTTCCATACTTGTCAAGCCTGCATGGGCCGAATTAAGTACATTCCATTTCGCGACATCCAACTGAGCATGGTGACAAGCTGAGCGTAAGCCCAACTCTTTATTTCGTCTGAGAGCCGCATCCATGATTTTGGGATTTGCCCCAAAAAACTTTATGCCATCAGCTCCATTTCGAGCATTCGATTCCACCCAAGCTTTTGCCATGGCAGGAGTGCTTATACTCTCTTGACTACCCTGACCAAATACTGTGTAAGCCATGATTCGAGGTGCGGTTATTTTATTCAATTCTGACTTTACTTTTTGATCCAAAACCCAATCAAGTCCATTTCCACAAGATGGATCTCTGATGGTCGTAATACCATGTGCCATCCAAAGCTTAAACACATATTCTGCATTCGCCCCTTGGGACCTTCCGCCTATGTGCCCATGCATATCAACAAAACCTGGCAATAGATACATGCCTTCTGCATCTAACTCTTTTCCGCCAGCTTGAAGCTTAGGTCGCTTGTCAGGATCTATGGGAACTCCTGGGTAGCCAACCACCTTTATCTGTCTAATAATATTGTTCTCAACTACAATATCAACAGGACCTCTTGGAGGTGCGCCGTTGCCCTCAATCAAGGTTACACCTCTTATGATAAGTTGTGGATAAGGTCCATCACCCTCGTTGACTAAGGGGGCTTTTTCAACCTGAGCTAGAATCAAACCAATATTAATTATAAAGAGAAAGAGCGTGATTAAAGATTTTTTCATTTTTGGACATTGTTGGATTGCTTAAAGCTAGTATTTTTTTAGATTTATGTGATAGCAATTGACTTTTTAGCATATTAGCCATTTAGCCATTTAGCCATTTAGCCATTTAGCCATTTAGCCAATTAGCCAAACAGCCAAACAGCCAAAAAGCTAAACAACCAAACAGCCAAACAGCCAAACAGCTAAACAGCCAAACAGCCAAACAGCTAAACAGCTAAACAGCCAAGCAGCTAACCAGCCAAACAGCCAATTAGCCAAACAGCTAAACAGCTAAACAGCTAAACAGCCAAACAGCCAAACAGTCAAATACCTTATAAAATGAATACACGATACCATAAATTGCAAAATATCCTGAATGAAGACATTGAAGAACTTTTGTCCGTGTGCGAAAAATTGGATTATGAAACTTTAAATTGGAAGCCTTCAGAACATGAATGGTCAGTTGCTCAAGTCTGTCATCATTTAATGCTGGTGGAAAAGCTATCAATGGCTTATGTAATTAAAAAATTAAGTTTTAATCCAAAATTGAAGAGTGCGGCGATTACGGATTTATGGAGGGTAGGAACACTTGCCCTATACTCCAAAAACTTTATTCGAGTTAAAGCCCCAAAAGCAGTTAATGAAGATCATTTTCCTGCAGAAAGTGCCTTTGCTGATATTAAATCAGAATGGACTAAAAATAGAATAGCTCTGTGGGAATATTATAGTGGCATACCTGAAGATCACATCGGCAAACAAATTTACAAACACCCAATTGCGGGTAGAATGAGTATGAGAGGAATGTTGATTTTTTTTCATGAACATTTATTAAGACATCGGAAACAAATAAATCGTATCTTACAAAAGAAGCTTAATTAGCACTGATTTATTTAAAGAAAACAACAATATGAAAGTATCATTTTCAACAATTGTTGTCTCCCTCTTCTTATACTCTTTATCAGCTCAAGAAAATATCGTCTCAGTAATCTCATTGAATACAACGGTGAGTTATGAGCATATATCCATTCACGCTAATGTTGAAGGTGACGATAATCTTAACGCATCTATGCAATTGTCTTATAAATTGGCTTCTGAATCTGTATATAAAGATGGAGCAGAATGTATGAGAGCACACCCATCAATGGAAGTGGATGGCAGTGCCTTGAATAGAAACTTTTTTGCAGGTAGTGTTATGTTTCTTCAACCCGGAGAAAAATATGATATCAAAGTTGAAATACATGAACCCGATGGAGTCAATTTTTTAGGGGAAATTGAGTTGACCACAAAGGCTTTAAAATCTTATGATAATTTAATTGAATATTATGCTGTACCCGGAAGTGGAGGAGGCACTGGTGCTGCAGCTGATCCTTTTTTAGGCTTACAGGAAGCTGCTGATAATATTTCGGCTGGATCGAAAGTCATTGTTGCTGATGGTATTTATAGTCCTTTTGAAATTATGCAAAGTGGGGCAGAAGATTTACCTATAATATTTCAGGCAGAAACATTACATGGAGCAACGGTCGACGGAGCTGGAACCGATCGAGGTGCTATTACGATTGGTGCCTTTGACACTGAGACAGGATATATTCATATTGATGGATTTCAAATCAAAGGAGCAGAGTGGGGAATAGATGCGCAGAATACTTCTAATATTATTATTAAAAACAATAAATTAAGCGATGTGAACTATGGATATGTTAATAGAAGAGAACAAGGAGTAGAAAGCAATCAATACATTACCAATAACGAATTTATTGGCAGGACTTTTTGGCCTCAATCAGGAATTCCTAGTGGAAGAGCTATTGACCTAAGAGGCAACAATCATGTAGTGAGTTACAATTCAATTTCAAATTTCGGAGATGGTGTCAGTCTTGATGGACCACCCTATGGCAGTTGTTATGGTATAGATATTCATCATAATGATTTGATCAATATAATAGATGATTTTATTGAAGTTGATGGAATGGTTTCCAATGCTAGAATATATAGGAATAGAGGAGTTAATGGAAGGGCAGGTGTGAGTATTGCTCCTGTATACGGTGGCCCTTGTTATATATTTAGAAATGAATTTTATAATGTTGAAATTTCTACTTTCAAAATGAATCGAAGTCCAGCAGGATTATACATAGTTCATAATACAGGAGTTAAATCACAAAACGCCATGTCTTCTCCTGCAGGTTGGCAAGAAACCATCTTGAAAAATAACATTTTATGTGGGACAAGATATTGTTTTGAAGAGTTCGGTTTAGTCGATGGGAGCAATGACGATTGGAATTATAATGCCTATTTCAGCACGAGAGATGCCGCTGTTGATCCTTGGTTCAAATGGAATGATAATAGATATCATACGATAGAAGAATTACAAGCAGGAGAAGCAATTGAAGCTGACGGAATTGCCATCGACATGAATGAATTTAACAATGCGTCTGTGCCTACTGTTTATGAGTCTGGCTTTAGTTCTGCAGATTTCGATTTGCAATTAGTAAGCAATGCATCGAGTAGGAATACAGGAGTGTCTTTACCTAATATTAATGATCCATTTGTGTCAGATGGTGCACCAGATAGAGGAGCATTTGAGTATGGTGAAGAACTGCCAAAATATGGACCTGATTTTAGTGTAATAAATTCAACAGAATTGATTTCTTCGATGGATTTTTTGCTGATACCAAATCCAGTAAGCAATTTTATCGAAATTCAAACAGATCATTATTTTAGTGAAAGTCGTATTTACACAATAGACGGTATACTCGTGAATTCTTTTGATGAGCAAAAGTTTCTTCAATTCCAAGAATTAAATTCAGGGCTTTATTATTTGGTTTTGTACGATGCAAATGGACGTGGAATTGGAGTTAATAAATTCGTCGTAAAATGACATAAATATAGAAATGGGAAATCGGATTTTGCTTATCTTATGATGCTTACATCACCAGATTTAAAAAATAAACTCCCATCAATAATTCTAGCTTTAACGTAATAACTAAAGACTCCAGAAGCCACAGTTTGACCTTTTATGGTTCCATCCCATCCAGCATCTGATTGATCTGGTAGAAAGTTCTTTGCTTCAAAAACAACGGCTCCCCAACGATCAAAAACAACCATTTCTTCAATGAGCTCAATGACAATGCCATCTGTCATTGGGAAAAATGATTCATTGATGCCATCCTTATTTGGGGAGAAGATATTCGGCAAATACATTTTAACATCCTCCTTGTTTACCAGAACATTTACTTGGGTTGTATCAGGGCAATCAAATTCATTAAAGGCAATTATAGTGTAGCTGATGTCATCTAGCGGTGTAAACTTTTGGGCGTTTGTCTCATTAGCATTGATTAAGAAATCGTCTGGGGTCCAAATAGCAGAGGCTATATTTTGATTGGCTGTAAGTGTGATGGTAATAAGTGCTCCAAGATCAATTTCATGATCAGCCCCAGCGCTTACGATAAATTCTTGATCTTCCGCCAGAATATTTTGGCTTAGGAAATTACATTGAAATCTATCTATAATTTCTAACTGAAAATTCCCTCCAGATAAATTTCCAAAAAATGGATCACTACTGTTTGAATTGCCATCTATAAAAAACTCATAAGGTGGATAACCATTTTCTATATTATCAAAAGCTAGACTGCCGTCCATGGTATTAAAACAACTTGGATCAATGGCTATAACGTCTGCGAAAATCATGGGGTCTTCTAAAACCGTTAATTCCAAATTAACGATACTGTCACAATTGTTTCTGCCGATAAATGTGTCTATATAACTCCCTGATATGATTAATTCTTGATTGCCAAATTCATATATGGCTCCTGTGCAAATGCTGTCTGAAACCTCATAGCGCAAAGGAATAACTTCTAATGTTAGTTGATCAGAAAATATGCGGCATTTTTCATTTTGTAAATTGTCTGTTGAGCTAGCCGATAAATATCTGTAGTAATAAATTCCGGGTTCAAAATTATCATGGAAATATTCTTTTGTTGTAGCTCCAGTAATATTTTCCCAATTAATTCCATCAATGCTGGTTTGCCATTGCACAGCGAAGTCATTTGCACCAACATCTGCAGTCATTTTAGCAGGTACATTATCTTGTTCACATAAGAAGAGCGTTTGATCAGTTTCTATAAATGAATTGGGTCCACAAGGTCTAAAAGAAATATTGTCAATGGCAAGGTCATTACCTCCACCTCCATCAGCATTATTTACCAAGCTGAGTTTTACGCTTTCTTGACCCTGAGTAGTTGTAAAAGTAAAGCCATATTTATTCCATTGTTCATCCTGAGGTATTCCGCCAGTGGTATATTGTACTTCATCATCGAGGAGAAAGCTTACATCAGGTAAAATATGATTGTTGACACCCGTTCTTACGACATTAATGACGTCGGCAGTGAACTCATACAATGTGTTTTCGCAAAGGCCATCTACTGTCTGTTCGTAAAATAAGCCTTTGTCATAACTTGCATTGAAAACAGCAAAGTATCCCTGCGGGTCATCACTGTTATCTTGTAAGCCTAACCAAGTCGGAAAATTGCCAGTCCATGCTCCCATATTATTAGTTATAGTATAAGAACCATCAGGAATAGGTGGATTTGTATCATATAAATAACCAGGGGCAATGCCTGGATCATCAGGGGGGATCAATTCAGGGCCAGAGCCAAAATCGCCTTCAGTGAATATGTTTTCACCTAGATTTCCATCACAAATATTTTGACCGTTTACGATCTGAAGGGATAGCAATAAAAGGCAAATACAAAACAATCTCATTGTTGTAAAAATATACATGAATAAGTTAAAACTTGCAATTTTATTCAGGCTTGTAATATAAAAGACGTACTTAATTGACAATATGCTTCAAGAAAGCATGATAATTTTTATTCAATATTTTAGCACTATACTATGATACCGGCAATTGCACCTGTAATGAGTGTCGCAACGGTCCCTCCAATTAAAGCTTTTAGTCCAAATTCTGTAATGGTTTTTCTTTGATTTGGTGCAATTCCGCCAATACCGCCAATTTGAATTCCAATGCTAGCAAAATTAGCAAATCCACAAAGCGCATATGTAGCAATGATTATCGTTTTTTCAGAAAGTACACCAGCAGCTTTTAACTCACCTAAAGAAGCATAAGCAACAAATTCATTGAGTATGATTTTTTCTCCGAGCATCTGACCCATGGCAATAATATCAGCATTAGGCACACCCACAAGCCAGGCAATTGGAGAGAATAGAAATCCAAAAATATACTGCATGGTTAATCCTTCATAAGCAGGGTTTGATGCTGTTATGCTTTCGTTGAGACCAGTCCAAGCTCCAATTTTAAACAGCACTTCATTCCCTAAATAAACAAATGCCATAAATGAAAGTAGCATCACTCCCACATTAACAGCTAGTTTTAAACCATCAGTAGTTCCGTTTGACAAAGCATCAAGGAAATTATTTCCTGCATCTAATCTTGGAATATCGATTGATTGATTAACAGCCTCTGGTTGATCCTCTGGGTATAATATTTTTGCAGCTACAATTGCTGCGGGCGCTGAAATAATTGATGCGGTCAATAGGTGCATACCAAAAAAAGCTAATCGTTCAGGATCAGATCCTCCGAGCATTCCCATATAAGCACCAAATACACCTCCTGCAATTGTAGCCATTCCTCCTGTCATGATGCTCAAGATTTCTGACTTAGTCATTTTTTCAATGTAGGGTTTGATTACTAGTGGTGCCTCTGTCTGCCCAATGAATACATTCGCTGCAGCAGCTAGACTCTCAGCCCCTGAAAGTCTCATGGTCTTTGTCATAATCCAAGCAAAAGCTTGAACTACCTTTTGTAAGATTCCAAAATAGTAAAGGATAGAAGATAAGGCACTGAAAAAAACAATAGTTGGTAATACATAAAATGCAAATCCATAGGGACTTCCAGGTTTAGCTAAATCACCAAACAGAAAGCTTGCGGATTTTTCCATGCTACTCATCATTAGCACGAAAAAATTTACAACTACTTCAAAGATGGATCGTATGAAAGGCACTTTAAGCATCAGGAATGCCAATAGTATTTGAATACTCATACCTACGATTACCAGTCTCCAATCAACTTTCTTCTTGTTACTACTCAAGAGAAAGCACAGGAAAAGCAATACAATTATGCCAAAAGTCCCTCTACCAATCGATGTAAGTAATTCCATATTTTTTTCTATTGCGCTTAAAGATGATAAAATTTGATAAATCTTTAAATGATACTATTTGTATTTTGCATTCCTATTTTAGAATTATGAAACCGTATTTAATTGGAATTAGTGGAGGAAGTGGCTCAGGGAAAACCACTTTTGTTAGGACCTTAAGAGAACGATTTGATGCCAAAGTGCTATCAGTGCATTCACAGGATAATTATTATTTAGAACGTGATTTTCAAAACACAGATGAAAATAATATCAAAAACTTTGACTTGCCAGAATCATTTAAAAGAGAAGATTTTCATCGAGACTTACTTAAACTAATAGATGGACAAGACCTAAAAATTAGGGAATATGTCTACAACAATGACAAGGCAGAGGTAAGGGATATCAATATTTTATCAGCAAAAGTGATATTGGTAGAAGGATTATTTATCTATCATTTTACTGAAATCCGTGAATTGCTTGACCTTAAGCTTTTTGTTGATGCAAAAGATGTATTTAAGATTGTGAGAAGAATTACAAGGGATAAGGAAGAGCGAAATTATCCTGTAGAAGATGTCATATATCGATATAAAAATCATGTTTTGCCTTCCTATGAGAAATACTTAGAACCTTTTAAGTCAGAAGTTGATCTGATTATTAACAATCACCAAAATTTTGACAAAGCACTTGAAATGGTAGAAAATCACATAAAATTTAAACTTCAAGTTTAAATTTTATTGTTTGATAAAATATTGATTCTAGCTATAATAAATCTCGAAAATTTTCTTATTCCTTAGTTTATATGGTATTTTTAAGCAAATACAAAATGCCTATATGAAAAATTTATTTTACACTCTATTATTAATTTTTGGAACAATGAATCTTTCGGCCCAAATTGCGGACGGTTCTATGGCTCCAGATTTTACGGTTACCGATCTAAATGGTAACACACATAATCTCCAATCTTACTTAGATCAAGGGATTCATGTATTACTGGATTTTTCCGCGACTTGGTGCGGACCATGCTGGAATTATCACCAAGGGCATGCGATGGAAGATATGTATAATACTTATGGCCCAAATGCCACAGGAGAAGTTCAAGTAATTTACATTGAAGGTGATGGATCTACAAATACAGATTGTATTTACGATTTGCCAGGATGTAATAGTTCCACTTGGGGAGATTGGACTATAGGAACTTCCTACCCAATGACAGATTTAACTGGATCAAACTTGAATATTACCAATGCAAGTAATTACAACATCAACTATTGGCCAACTATTTATGGTGTTAATGCAAATGATGGAAGAGTTTTTGAAGTAGGTCAGCCTACTTTTAGTGGTTGGGAAACAATTGTTTTTCAATCGTTTGAATTAGAAGCTCAAGCAGTAGCCATTCCTGGAGACTGTGATTTCGGTTCAATTGAAATAACTACAACGGGAGGATTTGGTACTTTGAACTATGCTTGGTCTGCTCCTTCAGTTGGAAATACCCCTTTAGCTGAAAATTTATTAAGTGGTACTTATTCAGTGGTAGTAACGGATGCAAATGGAATTTTTGTTGAAGTTCAAAATATCACACTTGTAAATAATCCAATTGATGTAAGCCTAGATGCTGAAACTGTTTCTTCTTTAGAATGCTATGGCGATTCAAATGGATCAATTGATATTGACGTTTCCTCTGGAAGCCCATTAAGTTTTCAATGGTCCAATGGTGCAACAACAGAAGATATTTCTGGTCTATCAACAGGATGGTATGATGTTATCATAACAAATACGGTAAATGGTTGTGATATTGAAGCATCATATTTTGTTGATTCACCAACTGAATTATTTATGGGTTCATCTTCTACTCCTACAGAGTGTGAAGATTTATCAGGTACGATTACCTTGACCAGCTCAGGAGGAGTGGGGCCTTATATGTATGATATTGGCTTTGGACCTACTTTCAATCCAGTATTTACAGACTTGGCAAATGGAACTTATAACTCTATCGTTACCGATGCAATGGGTTGTGCTGTTTCAGAAGCTGTTGTAGTTGATAATATTCCTACACCAATTGCTGAAATTGGAGCTGATGGGGAATTGGGTTGTTCAACATCCAGCGTAGAATTAAATGCCTTTAATTCAAGTTTTGGAAGTGAATATGATGTTACTTGGACAGGGCCTAATGGTGAAAACCTAGGTTCAGGATTGACTATTGATGTTACAGATCCAGGTGTCTATAATATATACATTGAAGATATTAATACAGGATGTTTTGCTTCAGATGATTACGAAGTAGTCGAAACTGGAGACGGTCCAAGTATTGATGTAGATGGTGAATTGCAATTAGATTGTGCAAATTCAACAACGGTGCTAAATATTACAAATGATCCAAACACATTTGATCTTAGTTGGACCTATGTGGACGCAGATGGTAATACAGTAACTGTTACAGGTGCTGAAATCACAGTTGAAAATCCTGGTGTTTATACTGCGAATGTAGTAGATCCAGTAAACGGATGTGATGGGACTGAAGAATACATCGTTTTAGAGAATTATGATGAACCCTATTTTACTGTTGAAGCTAATGCTACAATTGAGTGCTCCAATCAAAGCATTAATCTTGAGTCTCAAGGTGATGTTGATAATGTGAGCATTTCTTGGTCTTCTGTAGATGGAAATATTGTAGAAGGAGGAGATACTTATAACCCATTAGTTGACGCACCTGGACTTTATGTCATTGAGGTGATTAATAATCTTACAGGTTGTGTTGCTTCTGATGAAGTAACTGTAATTTTTGATTCTAATGATCCTTTAGCTGATTTCCAGTCTATGAATAGTGATGTTCTTACGATAGACTTTACAGATATTTCAGAAGGAACAGGTTTAGCTTATTCTTGGGACTTTGGAGATGGTAGTACTTCAACAGAACAAAATCCTTCCTATACTTATGGAGAAGAAGGAACTTACACTGTTTGCTTGACAGTTGAAAATACATGTGGGTCAAACACAACTTGTAATGACGTTTCATTTGGAGGTGCTCTATCAGTTGATAAAGTAGTTGTTAATGAATCATGCTTTGAAGCTGCTGATGGTGAAATTTCTGTTACTGCATCAGGAGGTACACCAGGGTATAATATCGATTGGCAAGGACCTAATGGATTTACTTCTCAGGAATTTACCATTACAGATTTAGCGCCAGGTACTTACAGTTTTACTTTAGTAGATGCTGCAAATACCTCATTCGAAGATGATTATATCGTTGTAGCTGCAGAGCAAATAATTCTTTCTTCATCTTTAATTCAAGATGAGATAGCTGGAAACGGAGCTGGATTCATTGAGCTTTCACTAGTTGGAGGAACAGGTACTTATACCTATGAATGGAGCAATGGTGCAACGACTCCTAATATTTATGACCTTACCCAAGGTACATACACTTTAGTTGTAACGGATGAGAATCTTTGTTCAAGAAGTTTTGATTTTGAAATTGAAAATGCTACTTCAGTTGAAGAGATTGAATCACTTGTTCATTTTAAATTATTTCCTCAGCCTGCATCTGATTTGTTGAATATTAATGTCAGCAATAATTCAGGAGAAAGAATGACGATTAATTTAATATCTACAGATGGTAAAGTTCTTGAAACAAGAGTCTATGACCAAGCTGAATTTACGGATACTTGGAGTGTTGATAATTTAAGTGCAGGATTGTACTTGATGAAATTAACTCAAAGCAACCAAGTAGTTACAAAGCCTGTAGTTATTATCAAATAAAGATTTTATATAGCAAATACAAAAGAGTCGAACAATTGTTCGACTCTTTTTTTACCTTTTTTGACATTTATATCCCTTCTAAAATAACTGCCAAAGTCCTATTTTTTAAAAGCCAAAATGCAGGCAGTTTAAATATTATTTTAAATAATAATTACCCCTATTAAATAATAAAAGAAATGTTATATTTGGTTAACCAGTTGTTGGTTAACCAAAATTTTTTCTATTATGCTAGAGAATTTGAATAAAATTCAAATAGAAAATCCTGTAGATTTAATCATTACACAAATAAGAGATTTAATCACCGAAGGGCAACTCAAGCCAGGTGAAAAACTTCCGCCAGAAAGAAAACTAGCTGAACATTTAGGTGTTAGTCGAAGTCATGTAAGAGCTGCAATTTCAAAATTAGAATTTTATGGTATTGTCAAAATACTTCCTCAGAGCGGCACAGTAGTTACAGGAATTGGATTGGTGGCCTTGGAAGGCTTGATTACTGATATTTTAAAGATAGAAAAGAAAGATTTTAAATCTTTAGTAGAAACAAGAGTGCTTCTTGAAAAAGAAACCGCTCGATTAGCTGCTATTCATCGTAGTGAAAATGATATAGAAGAAATTGAAAATGCATTAGTAGCTTATGAGGGAAAATTAACTAAAGGAGAAAATGCAGTGGAAGAAGATTTAATGATTCACTTGAAGATTGCAGAAGCAGGAAAGAATTCCGTGCTTAAAACCCTTATGATGATTATTACTCCTGATATTGTTAAAAATTTCATCAACCTAAAGGTCTGTAATGATGTGAATAACATTAAGACAATCAAAGAACATAGATTAATTTTTGAAAGCATAGTAAATCAAAATCCCGAGGAGGCCATAAAGTATATGGATGCGCATTTGAAAGATGTTATGAGTTTTAGTCAAAATAATAATATATAGTTTTTTAATAATAAAATATAAGATTAGAAAAGGAGGAAGCTGCAACTTTCCCTTTTTCTATGATTTTCTCACAATCACTTTAATAACTCTCTAAAAGGTATTTCAATGATATTTAAAATGAATAAAAATTGCTCTTTTAATAAGATCAATTGGAGACTTAATAAGAAATGGGCAATATTGCCTTTGTTTTTCTTATTAGTCAATTTTTCTATCAATGCCCAAACAGTGAAAGGTCAGATTAATGATGAATCAGGCTTGCCATTAATTGGAGCTACCGTTTTGGTGCAAGGTACAACTGCTGGAACCACGACTGATATAGATGGAAATTTTGAAATCGAAGCTAAGACAAGTGATGTTTTGCTTGTAAGCTACATCGGATATACAACACAAGAAATTGTACTTGATGGTAGTTCCAATCTTTCCATTAATCTATCACTTGATAGCAAAACACTTGATGAGGTCATCGTAATTGGATATGGTAAACAGAAGAAATCACACCTTACAGGTTCAATTTCAAAAGTTACCAATGAAAATCTTGACCAAATCCCTCTTTCAAGAGTGGATGATGCGCTGGTTGGACAAGTTGCGGGTGTGAATATCCAAAGCTCTAATCCGGCTGCAGGTGAAGCTCCAACAATAAGAATACGAGGTCAGGGATCTATCTCATTTGATTCTAATCCCTTAGTTGTTGTTGATGGAATATCTGTAGGAACTGACCCAGACTTCCTTTCAAGTTTGGATATGAATGATATTCAATCCATTGAGATTTTAAAAGATGCAGCTTCTGCAGCCATATATGGATCGAGAGGTGCAAATGGGATTATCATGATAACGACCAAGGAAGGAAAAGAGGGGCCAGTGAAATTTAATTATGATAGTTACATTGGATCTAAATCAGTTCCATCTACGGGAGTACTTACGACCGTATCAGATTGGTTAGCTTATACAAGAGAAAACAATGGTGGAGAATTGCCTGAGAAGTTGCAATATGTTGAAGCACTTCAAAATGCTGGTATTGAAGGAACGAATTGGGAAGAGGTCATGTTTGATGGAGGTATCATACAATCACATGCTTTATCTGCTAGAGGTGGTACTAAGAATACAAAGTTTAGAGCATCACTAAGTTATCTAGATGACCAAGGAGTGCTTCTTACCGATAACTATGAGAAAATTAATTTCAGACTTAACTTAAATACAAAAGTTAATAGCAGACTATCGTTTGGTGTGACTGTTAACCCGTCATTTACAGAACAAAGGAGGTTTCCTATAGGAGTTCATGATGGTGTAAGACAACATGCATGGTTGCCATTGTATTTAGATGAAGACAATATTAAATATGTAAATAGATTTAGAGAAAATGGCAGATGGGCAAATGCTCAAGTAGGAGACTACGCCATGGAAAGAATGTTTGATGACTATGACTTAATAGCAGGAGCACCTAGCGAAGATAGTGGCACTGACATTAGTGGTACATCCAATCAAAGCGCTTACGCTAAAGTCTTAGAAAGAGATAGAAGAAAGAAACAAACTAAAATTTATTCCAATGCATTTGTAAATATAAATCTGACTGAAGATCTATACTTCAAACAAACGATTGGTGGTGATATTAGATTTACAGAAAATACAAGTTGGGCAGGAGTCTTAGCTTCAAGAAACGGAGCTGCTGATTCTGAATCAATTTTGCAAAACTCAAACAGAACGCACTTAATATCAGAGAGTACTTTGAATTTTGATAAGGCATTTAACAAGCATGAAATTAATGTAGTAGTAGGATATGCATATGAAAATTGGAATAATATATTTTCAGAAATAGAAGCTGCTGGATATGATAGTGATTTAATTCAAACCATTCCTGCGGCTAATGTGGTAGGAGCAGAGACTGCAGCTTGGAAGGAGACTTTGGTGTCTTATATTTCTAGATTGAATTATGCTTTTGATGATAAGTACCTACTTTCATTGAGTGCGAGAGCAGATGGAAGTTCAAAATTTGGTCCTGATAATAAGTTTGGATTTTTTCCTGCAGTATCTGCAGGATGGAGAGTATCTGAAGAAGGTTTCTTAAGAGAAAATGACTTTATTGATGAAATGAAATTGAGATTCAGTTATGGAATTACTGGCTCCAACTCTGGTATTGGACAGTACGATCATATCGGTTTGTTAGCACCTGTTGGTACAGCGATTGGTGGTGGAGCAATTGGTTTTAATGCACTGAATATCTCAAACTCTGAGTTAAGATGGGAGAAATTAGTTGAGTGGAATCCAGGTGTTGATATATCTTTCTTATCAGGTAAATTTGGAGTTTCATTTGATTACTACAATCGAACCAGTGAAGATTTATTATTAGACTTACCTGTTCCTTCAATTACTGGTTTTGAATCTGCTTTGGTTAACAGAGGTATCGTAGAGAATAAAGGTTATGAATTAGAATTAATCGCAAGACCTCTAAGCAGTAGTTCATTAAAGTGGACAACTTCTGCTTTACTTACGCACAATCAAAACACGCTTGTAGATTTTGCTGGAAGTAGTGGATTAATTAGTACAGTAGATTCTAAGAGACCTGCTGAATGGATCGCCCTTGAAGGAAATCCAATATCTTCTTTTTATGGTTATGTGGTGTCTGAAGAAATTGGTTTTGAATATTTGAAAAATCCGTTTTATCCAATTAATGCACAATCACAGGACATTTATGTGAAAGATTTGAATGGAGATGGTGTAATTGATCCTGATGATAGAACCATATTAGGTTCACCTTATCCTGATTTGGTTTGGAGCTGGAATAACTCCTTCAATTTTAAATCATTTGATCTTACAGTAATGGTAAATGGATCTCAAGGAGCTGAAGTTAGAAATATATCATCTCAATACATCAAGAATGAGTTTTCTTCAAATCAAGATTATATCTCTGGTTTTGAAGATGCTGATTTGGTTGTACAAAGAATATTTACAAGCGATGATATACAAGATGCAGATTACCTATCACTTAGAAATGTTATTCTAGGTTACAGTTTTGCTCCAAATGGTTTAAAAAGAGTAGGTATTGGAAATTTAAGACTTTATGTGAGTGGTCAAAATTTAATTTATAGAACTGCTGAGAATTATGTTGGTTTCAATCCTGAGGGTGTTGACCAAGGATTAGGAAATCCTTTAACTTGGGGATATCAAAGAGGTCCAGCACCTATCTATAGAACCGTTTCCGCAGGAATCAATTTAGCATTCTAAAAAAAGACAAATGAAAAATTATAAAATACATATTCTTGGTTTAGCCTGTTTAGTGTTCATGCTAGCAAGCTGCACAGATCAATTGAATTTAAATCCAATTTCAGAAATTGGAGAATCAGGTTATTATTCAACGCCTGCTGAAGTTGAATCAGGTGTCATTGCAATTTATGATGGTATGCAAGACGTGCCATTAAGAGAGTTTGCTATGACAGAAATGCGCTCTGATAATACCAGAACTAAATCAAGTGAGGGTGATTGGGCACAGTTTGAAAGCTTTGATGTACAACCCACTAATCTTGCTATTGGAGATTATTGGAGTGCTAATTACAATGTTATTTTTAGAGCCAATAGAGTTTTGGAAAATTTGGATGTAGTTACGGATCAAAGTACATCGAATAAGTTTGAAGGTGAGGCTAAGTACGCTAGAGCATTATCTCATTTTAATTTGGTTAGAGCTTTTGGAGGTGTACCTATTATTGATAGAGTAATTATTCCATCTGATAAAGACTATTTCAGCAAGGACGATCCAAATGAAGTTCTTACTGCTATTGAAGCAGATTTAGCTGATGCGAGTTCTTTATTACCAACTACAAATTCATATGGCAGAGCGACAAGTGGAGCTGCTGCTGCCTTGCTTGGAAAAGTAAGATTGACTATGGGGGACTATTCAGGTGCAGAATCTGTTTTGTCTTCATTGGTTGCTTCAGGTGCCTACGCTTTAGAAGCGGACTATCATGATGTCTTTTATTCAGAAGGGAATGGAGAAGTGATTTTTGCAATTCCTTATTTGGATGATGATTCAAATGAAAGTCAAGATTATTCGTTTGAGATGACAGCTGGAGGTGCAGTAAGTGGATTAAATTATGTAACAGATGATTTCATTGCAAGTATTACAGCAGATGAATTGATTCGGTCAGCGACACTTTTTAATCCAAATAATCCTGCTGAAACTGGAAAATGGATGACACAATCCTCAGATGCAAGACTGTGTGGAAATGATTGGATTGTAATGAGATATGCAGATGTCTTATTAATGCATGCAGAGGCCATTTTAGCTGGTGAAGTATTTACTTCCAATGCTGTAGCTATCGCATCATATAATCTTGTAAGAGAAAGAGCAGGAATGTCTACGCTGGGTGATGGGCAATCTCTAACAAAAGACTTGTTACTTGACGAAAGAAGAATTGAGCTAGCTTTTGAAAACCACAGATTTTATGACTTGGTTAGATTCGGCAGAGCCAATGAAGTTTTATCTGCATTCGCAAGTGATGAAGGAGAGACTTTTGAGCCTACTGATGTTTTATTACCTATACCTCAAGGAGAAATAAATGTAAGTGAAGGTTTGTTAATTCAAAATCCTGGATATTAATTGACACATTAAATTTAAAAAATGAAAAATTCTAAAAATATATTTTCAATAAATTCAATAGTTAATTGCTTAGCAATTTTTGCATTGATCTTTGTTGTAAGTTCATGCATCGAGGAACCATTACCTGAAGCAGGTTCTTTGCCGGATTTAACACCACCATCTGCCAATTTTGTATTTACACCAGATGAGGGAGATTATACCGTAATTAATTTTGAAAATTTATCAGGGAGTGCAACTGATTACTCCTGGGATTTAGGGAATGGTCAAACGTCTACGGCAAAAAATCCAACTGCAGTTTATGATCAAGATGGAGAATATACCATTACATTGACAGCAACAGATAAGTTGAATCAAAGTAATACGATTTCAAAAACCATTGAAATCATTGAACCAGTAATTGTATTTACTCCAACAATATTAGAGAATGATTTTGAAGATGGTACACTGCCTGATGGCTTAGGTGATGGAAGAGATTCTTGGAGGAATAGCTCCCTTGGTGGTGTTATTCAAATTACTCAAAGCCCAGTATTTGAAGGAACACAGTCCGCTAAATTTCCAGCGGCAGGAGACAGGATTGGGTATCAATTAATCACGGTTTTGCCTGGTACAGATTATAAATTAAACTGGTACTATACCATGAAGACTTCGCCAGTTGGTACATTAACAGTTTCAGTTTTAAATAAAGCTGTTTCTGATCCATTGGATATTGATGGAGCTACCATTGCTAGTGTCACTATGAACGATCAAAGTGATGCGAGTACTTATGTATCAGAGTCACTTGAATTTAATTCAGGCTCTAGTTCTGAGGTTGCAATTTATATCAGCAACGTAGGTGTGGAATCTAGATTAGATTTAATCACTATAGAATAAAGAATGTACCAAAAATTTTGAAAGTACATTTTTGAAGTTCTTAATACAGTTTAGAAGTTAGTCACGAATAGATATTAAATCTATGAGTTTTTTTCATAAAAGAATGGAGGATAAATTCTCCATTCTTTTTAAAGACAAGAGTTTGAAAAGAATATTTGCAATTACAGATTTAAATTTGATTTTCTCTCCATGTAGCAATATCACTTGCTGCATAAGTTTTAATAATTTAAACCACAATTAGCACTAATTAAATGCGAATATTTATTACGCTCATATGTTTATTTTTAGTTCAAGCTACTATGGCTCAATCTAACGATCGCCCTAGTCTAATATTGACAGCAGCTGGCGTTAATAAAATCAAAGCAAATTTAGGAACAGTTCCACTATTCGATAAAACGCTCGAAGAGGCGATGCATGAAGTGGACAAAGAAATATTACTTGGTGTCCAGGTGCCAATACCTGTTGACATGGCCGGAGGTTATAGCCATGAGCGGCACAAAAGAAACTTCTTTATTCTTCAAAAGGCAGGAAATATCTATCAGATCACCGGTGAAGAAAAATATGCTAAGTATGTAAAGGACTGCCTACTAGCTTATGCTGAAATGTATCCCACATTGCCTTTGCATCCAACCATGAAATCTTATGCAACGGGAAAGATTTTTTGGCAATGTTTAAATGATGCGAATTGGTTGGTGTATGTAAGTCAGGCTTACGATTGTATCTATAATTATTTAACTCAGAAAGAAAGAAAAGTTTTAGAAGAAGATTTATTCATTCCTTTTGCAAATTTTCTTTCGATTGAAAATCCAAAATTTTTTAATAGGATACATAATCACAGCACTTGGGCAAACGCTGCTGTAGGGATGATTGGTTTAGCTATGAATCATGAAGAATTAATTCAACGTGCATTATATGGTTTGTCAAATGATGGCATTGATCAAAATGAAGTTGATAATGATGGCGGCTTTTTGAAAATTAAAGGGGTGCAAAAGGCTGGGTTTTTAGCACAACTTGATTATTCATTTTCTCCTGATGGTTACTTTAGTGAAGGGCCTTATTATTTAAGGTATGCGATATTTCCTTTCCTTGTTTTTGGAAAAGCCTTACAAAACAAAAAGCCAGAATTAGACATATTTAACTATAGAGATGAAGTACTATCCAAGGCAGTTGATGCATTGCTTCAGCTCTCAGATTCAAGGGGTTTATTTTTCTCATTCAATGATGCACTCAAAGGTATGTCAATTAATGCAAGAGAAATAGTTACTGCCGTTGATGCCATGTATTATTATAAAGAAGATAATGCAGACTTGTTGTCCATCGTAGAAAAACAAAATAAAGTAGTCTTAGATGAAACAGGCTTTAAGGTGGCGCAGGCTTTGAAAGAAGGAAAAGTAAGCTCATTTCAAAAACGATCAATTACATTTGGTGATGGGAAGGATGGAAATGAAGGTGGAGTAGGAGTCGTTAGGGCAGAAGACTTAGATTTAGTATTTAAGTATTCCGCTCAAGGAATGGGGCATGGTCACTTTGATAAATTATCTATTGCGCTTCATGATGCTAAAGGTGAAGTTTTACAAGATTATGGAGCTGTACGCTGGGTCAATGTGGATCAAAAAGGTGGAGGTAGATATCTGCCAGAGAACAGAAGCTTTGGAAAACAGACAATAGGCCATAATACCTTAGTAGTTGATGAAGTTTCACATTATGAAGCCTCTGTTAAGAAAGGTGAAGCGGCTCATCCTGTTTTGTATAATGCAAGTATTGACGAGGCTAATTTTCAAATATTAAGTGCAATTGATAGCACAGCCTATAAGGGAGTTAAAATGCACAGAACACTTATAAGCTATAATGATGAAGCACTCATTAAACCAATTATTATTGATGTATTTAGGGCCGATGCTCAAAGCACACATCAATACGATCTTCCATACTGGTATATGGGTCATCTCTTGTCAACAAGCCAAACGATCAATAAAGAAAGCTCGCAATTAAATGTTTTAGGAAAAGACTATGGTTACCAACATTTATGGTATGAAGGAAATTTGATTGCAGATCAATCATTCAATCAAATGTGTTGGATGGCAAATAACAATTTTTATACGATAAGTACTGCTGGGCAAGAAGGAGATGAATTTATTTTTGCAAGAGCTGGAGCAAACGATCCTAATTTTAATTTAAGACCTGAACAAGTATATATTCAAAGGCGAACTGGGGATAGCAATACATGTTTTATAAATGTGATTGAATCTCATGGAACTTATGATCCAGTAACTGAAATCCCGCTTAAACCATTTTCTCAAATTTCAGGCTTAAAAACCATTCGAGATGATGCTGAATATACTGTCGTAGAAATTGAATTACATTCAAAAGAAAAGTATATTTTGTTTTTGTCTCAGGCAGATAACACAAGACAAAAAAATCATTCAATAATTATTAATCAAAAAGAATGGACCTGGCAAGGGGTCTCAAAAATATTTAAAATAAAATAACGATGAGTTTACATGATAAAATAGAACCAACTAAAGCTTATTTCATTGGACAAGAAACACCATGGGAAGAAGTAGGACCGGGTTTGAAAAGACAAATAATGGGATATGATGGCAAAATTATGTTAGTGAAAGTACATTTTGAAGCTGGAGCTGTTGGAGTTATGCATAAGCACTATCATTCTCAAGTTACTTATGTTGAAAGTGGTGAATTTGAAATGACCATTGGTGATGATGTAAGAACTTTAAAAGGTGGAGACTCTTTTTATATACCGGTTAAAGAAATGCATGGTTGTGTATGTACCAAGCCAGGTGTATTAATTGATGTGTTTAGCCCAGCTAGAGAAGATTTCCTAGGACATGAAATGCTAGACTTATGATTAAAGTAGCAGATTCTAGGAAAGTAGGAGGATTACGTTGGTGGGTTATTACTTTGATCGCCATTGCTGCTGTAATTAATTATATTGATAGGCAAGCCTTTGCTGTATTATGGGAGTCTAGTATTGCAGAAGAACTTTATCCTGGTTTGGATGCAGATGCTCGAAGAACCATTTATGGAAATATAGGGACGGCATTTATTTTGGCCTATGCTTTTGGACAAATTCTTTTTGGGAGAATTTTTGATAGACTTGGGACCCGTTTTGGTTTTATCATATCATTAGGAGTTTGGTCTTTGGCAACTGCCATGCATGCCTTTGCAAAAGGATTTATGAGCTTCTCATTTATGAGAGTGCTTCTAGGACTATCTGAAGCGGGTAATTGGCCTGGTGCAGCCAAAGGAAATGCTGAGTGGTTTCCGACTGATGAACGAGCGGTCGCCCAAGGAATATTCAATTTTGGAGCATCATTTGGTGCTATGATCTCGATTCCTGTTATTGGAATACTTGCCTTAAATTTTACTTGGCAGACCATCTTTATTATGATAGGGGCTATTGGTCTTTTGTGGTTAATTCCATGGATGATCATAGTTAAAGGGCCACCAAAAAAGCACCCATGGCTTACAGAGTCAGAACAAAATTATATATTATCAGGACAGCAAAATGAGATAGCTTTAGATGAGGCAAATGCCCAAGATGAAAAAGCCAAAAGTATTGGTCAAATATTAGGCTTTAAAGAAAGTTGGGGCGTAATTCTTGCTTCCGCTGCGATTGATCCAATATGGTGGTTATTCGTTGTATGGATTCCTAATTATTTGACCAACGTATTCAATATGGATGTCAAGGGAATCGTAATATATGGATGGGTTCCTTTCTTTGGTGCAATGCTCGGAGCTTGGTTTGGAGGATTAATTGCTAAGCAATTCTTTAAGAAAGGTTGGAGTACTAATAAAGTTAGGAAGACTACAATCGCAATAGGTTGTGCAATAATGCTACCTTCTTTATTAATGATGGCATCTCCAGGTTCACCAGTTATTGCTGTTATTATTATGGCCGTAATTTTGTTTGGCTTCCAAACTGCTGTAGGTAACATACAGACCATACCAAGTGATTTACTAAGTGGAAAATCGGTTGGAACATTATCAGGATTAGCGGGAATGGCAGCAAAATTAGCAGCAGCTGGGTTGACTTATGTAGTACCTATGGTTGTTGCGGGAGGAAATTATTCGGGAGTCTTTATAATTGGTGCAGTTTTGGTCTTAATAGTAGTTGCATCAATTTGGTTACTTTGTCCTAAAATTGAAGCATTAAAAACTACATAAAACAATAATCAAATATTAATAACAAATTATTTTTTAGAAATATAAATTTATGAATTT
This sequence comes from uncultured Saprospiraceae bacterium, assembly GCA_937961455.1. Lineage (GTDB taxonomy): Bacteria > Bacteroidota > Bacteroidia > Chitinophagales > Saprospiraceae > CALGNN01. Next base: position 77,295 of record CALGNN010000014.1, on the reverse strand, counting down.
ACAAGGAAAAATAGCGATAGTCACTGGAGCAACTGGTGGTATAGGCTTTGAAGTTGCGAGACAACTTGGAAAACACGGATGTACAGTTATTTTAAACGGTCGAGATGACGAAAAAGGTGCTGCAAGATTAAAAGAATTAACAGACCTTGGGTACACCGCGGAGTATTATGGCTTTGATGTGACTGATGAAGCAGCAGTTGCTGAAAATATAAAAGCTATCGGAGAAAAGTATGGCAAGATTGACGCCTTAATAAATAATGCAGGAGGACTAGGTGGAAGATCTAGATTTGAAGAAATGACAACTGAGTTTTATAGATCAGTCATGGCGCTTAATTTAGATTCTGTTTTCTTTGCTTCCAGAGCAGCTATCCCATACTTGAAAAAAGGAACTGATCCGACCATTATCAACTTTACTTCTAATGCAGCATGGAATGCAGGAGGACCTGGAGCAGGAATGTATGGTACATCAAAAGCAGGTGTTAATACTATAACTAGAGCTTTGGCGAAGGACTTAGCGGAATATGGAATTCGAGTGAATGCAGTATCACCGGGTACCATTGATACCGACTTTCATATTGGAATAAAATCTACCAAGCCAGAAGTATTTGCTTCATGGGCAAATAATATCATGTTAGGTAGATTAGGGCAACCTAAAGATGTAGCATCAGTTGTGGCTTTCTTGACAAGTGGAGAAGCAGCATTTATTACAGCAGAGACCATCCAAATTGGTGGTGGGCAAGCCTTAGGTATTTAAGTTTTCATCATAACAGGGATTAAAGAAAAATGAAAAAGATCGTAACCTTTGGTGAGATTATGCTTCGTCTTAGTCCTCCAGGATTTAAGCGCTTTTCTCAGGCAAATAGCTTTGATGTCGTTTATGGAGGAGGAGAAAGCAATGTAGCAGTATCTTTAGCAAACTATGGATTACAATGTGATTTTGTGACCCGACTTCCTAATAATGATTTAGGAGATTGTGCTTTAATGGAACTAAGGAAAAGGGGTGTAGGAACCTCAAATATTCTTAGAGGCGGAGAACGCTTAGGAATTTATTTTTTGGAAACTGGTGCAGTAAGCCGTGGGAGTAAGGTAGTCTATGACAGAGCACACTCCGCAATGTCTAGCATAACGAAAGGCATGGTAGATTGGAAATCTGTTTTTCAAGACGTTGATTGGTTTCATTGGACAGGTATCACACCAGCTATTTCACAAGGAGCTGCCGATGCTTGTCTTGAAGCAATACAAACTGCCAATGAAATGGGAGTCACGGTATCAACTGACCTGAATTATCGTAAAAAGCTCTGGAAGTATGGAAAAGAACCAGGTGAAGTAATGCCTGAATTAGTAGCTGGATGTGATATTATTTTGGGCAATGAAGAGGATGCTGAAAAACATTTTGGATTGCATCCAGAAGGTGTTGATGTAACACATGGCTCTTCAGTTGATGGTAAGTCATACCTCTCTGTTTTGAAGCAATTACAAGAAATGTTTCCAAGAGCAAAGAAAGTCATTACTACCTTGCGAGGCTCCATATCTGCCTCACATAATACTTGGTCTGGCGTGCTCTATGATGGAGAAACTTTGTTTGAAGCACCTACTTATGATATTACGCATATTGTGGATAGAGTAGGAGGCGGAGACAGTTTTATGGCAGGTTTAATTTTTGGCTTGATTCATTATGATAATGACTCTCAAAAAGCACTCAATTTTGCAGTAGCAGCTTCGTGTTTAAAACATACCATAAAAGGAGATGCCAATTTAGTGAGCATTGATGAAGTGGAGAAGTTAATGTCTGGTGATGCGAGTGGTAGAGTAAGTAGATAAAAATATATGGCAAAATTTACAAGAAAAGAAGTCAGTAATATGATGGAAGAACAGGGGATGGTTCCTCTGTTTTACCATCACGATGTAAGCATTTCAAAATCTATTCTATCAGCTATTTATAAAGGTGGAGGCAGACTTTTGGAATTTACCAATAGAGGAGAATTTGCTCATGAAGTATTTGCAGAACTTGTAAAATATGCTGCTGAAGAACTCCCAGAAATGATCCTGGGTGTTGGCTCAGTGACGGATGCGGGAAGTGCGTCTTTGTATATGCAGCTAGGTGCAAATTTTGTAGTAACTCCTGTGTTTAGAGAAGACATTGCAATCGTATGCAACCGTCGAAAGGTATTATGGTCTCCAGGCTGCGCCACACTCACGGAGATTTGTAAAGCTGAGGAAATGGGTTGTGATATTGTGAAGTTATTCCCTGGAGGATCAATAGGGCCAGGTTTTGTGAAAGGAGTAAAAGGTCCTCAACCTTGGACGAAGATAATGCCTACTGGAGGTGTGAGCCCAGATGAGGATAATTTAAAATCATGGTTCGATGCAGGAGTGACCTGTGTGGGTATGGGATCAAAATTGGTGAGCAAGCAAGTCATTGCCGATCAAGCTTATGATCAACTCGAATCTAAGGTTAAAGATACTTTGGCCTTAATTCAAAAGCTTAAATAAAAATACTCATAGAGGATAAGTGATTTGGCCTCTATGAGTTTTAAATGATTTCTTCTAATTTCTTCCAGCCCAATTCCTATAAATTAGGGTTTTGTGCTTTTAAGTTTCTTAGGTAAAATCAACGCAGGTAATTTTTTAGTTTCATATAAATCATTAAATCCTCCCACATCTTCACGTATAATTCTTTCCATTTCATTTTTTAATTCATCCCAGGATTCAATGGTTTCACTAAGTCGAATTTCTGCTCCACTCGTGGGTCTAGGATCATAACCATCAAGTACGTCTTTGATCACCAATAGTTCTGTGTTTAATTGATTTTTAAAATTGATGACATCTTGAAAGGTTCTTGAATTGGGTTGAATTAATTGTTCTTCCCAGGCTTTAATAGACGCTTCGACCTCTTCACCCTTATCTAACAATTCTTGTACATCATTCATTTTGTTTAAAAGACTCAAGCGAGCACCTAACTGATCTTTTACATTTCTCAGTCTATTCACAGATTCATGAATGTCTTTCACAGCAGTTTCAATTTGCATAAGCATGGCCTGCTGTTTATCATAATCAGTTTTGCTAAAATCAAGTCTTGGGTCCGCGACAAGTTCACAGCTCGTTTCACTTATTTGATCGCCTGACTTCAAGCGCAAGGTATAGATTCCAGGAGCTACTGTGTGGCCTCTATGATCTCCTCTTACAAAGACACCCTCCACCGATGGAAGTGTCTCTCTTCGCATGTCCCAATGGGTTCTATTCAGTCCCGCTTTAGATGGGATCACTTGGGGCGGCGGCGGTCCTCCTTCCCACGACTTAAATTGCTTGTCTTTTTTATTTGTCATCGTTCGAATTACCATTCCATTTTGATCTAATATTTCCAATGTTAAGTCAGTACTATCTGTCCAATTTTTAGGTAAATAATAATCAAAGCTCACCCCTGAAAGCGGATTGGTACCTAGATTGGTTCTCTGCCTGCTTGAGCCAAAAGTATACTTCACGGTCTTAGCAGGTTGAATGGCTGTAATCTTTTGATCATCCATTTTGCCATTGCTTTGTTGTAAAGCACTCAAATCATCTAGGATCCATAGAGCTCTTCCTGAGGTTGCTGCGACCAAGTCATTTTCTTTTATCAGTAAGTCTGTGATAGGGCAAACAGGAAGGTTAGATTGGAATGCATGCCATTGATCGCCTTTGTTGAAACTGATATACAGTCCTCTTTCAGTTCCTGCATATAAAATATTGGTTGCTACAGGATCTTCCCTAACGACTCTCACAAAAACATTGTTTGGGATTCCTCTGACAATTTTAACCCAACTTGTTCCATAGTCACTTGTCTTATAGATGATCGGAGAGTCATCGTTAAACTTGTACTTTGTTACAGCAATATAAGCTGTGCCGGGATCTGTTGGAGAAATTTCAATGGCATTGATTAGAGATTCAGATAGTCCAGTAGGAGTGATATTCTTCCATGTCTTGCCTTCATCTTTGGTAATATGAACCAAACCGCAATCAGAACCAACCCAAATTTCGTCTGCATCGTGAGGAGAAGATGAAATGTAACTGATGCTATTATAGACTTCTCCACCTGCTCCTTCATTAGTGAATGGATAACCTCCATCACCATGTTTTGTTTTGTCATTTCGTGTAAGGTCCTCACTGATCTCATCCCATGTGAGTCCATTGTCATCTGATCGAAATAATACATTGCCTCCGAAGTATAAAATGCCAGGTTTAAGCTGATTCCCAATTATCGGAGGATTCCAATTGAAACGATATTTTTGATCTTCAGGATTTGTCCCAAGTTTAGCTTGCGGGTAGGGTTGTATATCCTTGCGCATTTTGACTTGTGAATCCCAGACATCTATGAACCCTTGTATGGTTGTACCAAAGACCTTTGTCGGATCAGAAGGATTATTAAAAGCAATAAAAGCACTTTCTCCTCCAGCAACTGGATACCAATCGCGAATGCCAATTCCACCACTTGCGGTTTGACTAGCGATAGCTATTGTGGAGTTATCTTGTTGCCCAGCATATAGATAATAGGGAAAGCGATTATCAGCGATAACTCTGTAAAATTGAGCAGTCGGTTGGTTGTTTTCTGAAGACCAAGATTTGCCACCATTGAAACTTATGCAAGCTCCTCCATCATTTGCGAGGATGATGTTTTTGCCATTGTTGGGATTGATCCACATATGATGTTGGTCTCCATGAGGATTAGCAATCCTTGAAAAAGATTTACCTCCATCAATCGATTTGAGCATAGGGGCATTTAAAACATAAACTTTGTTTTCGTCTATTGGGTCTGCAAAAATTTCAATGTAGTACCATGCTCTTGCAACGGTAACTCTGTCTGATGAAGTTTGAGACCAAGTTTTGCCACCATCATCAGAGCGAAACACGCCACCTTTTTCTGCTTCTATATTTGCATAAACTCTTTGAGGATTTGCAGGTGAAACGTCTACTGAGACTTTGCCCATTTTCTTTGGCAGTCCTTCTTCTAATTTTTTCCATTCTTTCCCACCATCAACAGATTTCCAAATACCAGAACCTTCACCTCCACTTCTTATTTGCCATGGAGTTCTTTGATGATCCCACATTCCTGCATAAAGGATTCTTGGATTTGAAGGGTCCAAGCTTAAATCAGCTGCACCGGTATTATCATTTACATACAACACTTGTTGCCAACTAGCGCCACCATCTATACTTTTGTAAACTCCGCGCTCCCTACTTTTGCCATAGAGTTGACCTTGCACGGCCACCCATAAAATATCATGGTTTTGAGGGTGTATTTGAATTTCAGCGATATGATGTGATGCTGAAAGACCCATATGCGACCAGGTTTTTCCAGCATCTGTGCTTTTGTACATCCCATCACCATGTGAAGTCATAACTCCTCTAACAGCATGTTCTCCCATACCTAGATAAATGACATTTGGATCGCTCGGGGCTACTTCTATAGCGCCTACTGAACCAGTTTTTAAAAAGCCATCTGAAATGTTATTCCAAGTAATTCCTGCATCCTCTGTTTTCCAAACGCCTCCACCTGTGCTTCCCATATAGTAAGTCATTGGATCGCCGATCACACCGCAAGCAGCAACAGATCTACCTCCTCTAAATGGACCTATATTTCTCCATTTAAGTGCTTCAAATTTTTTAGCATCAAAGTTTGGAGTTTCTACAACTTGCTTTTTATTCTTTTTTGATCTCCATTGTGCTTGCGCTTGAGCTGAACAAATTAGAAGTGCAACTAATAGTATGATATACTTTTTCATTTTCATTCAATTTTCAAATGATCTATAATTTAAAGAATAAAAGAGAGATTGACCTTATTTCTGAATACTAAGTATTAAGGTTTTCTAAATGAAAGAAATAAAATGGCTAGTAGCAAAGAAATTACCATCAAGCCAAGGCCAACTCCAAACCCATCAGCAAGAAGACCAATAACGACAGAAAGGATTGCAGTTACAATTGTGGTATAAAATGATTGGATAGAAAAAGCCGAGCTCAGAATTTCTCCAGGTACTGTGTTTGCTAAGTATGATGTGAGAATGGGCTTTCTTGTAGACTCAATAATGTAAATGAAAATGAAACAAATTGCTGAAAGAAAAATGAAGCCGTTTATATAAAGTAGACCAGAAAATGCACCCAGTATTAGACCTAAAAATAAAGTTTTACGATCGATGTTTTTTATACCTAGTGCTACTGCGGTGCTTGCATTTTTAGAAGCGATTGAACTAAGGATGTAAATGAAAAAAAATGAAATTCCAACTACTAATCCACTTTTTTGATCACTTTCAATGGAAACTAGATAGGGAAGTGTTGCAGCCAAGCTCACGATGATCAGCTGTAAATAGTCTTTTATCGTTTTTAAGAATGCAGTATGGAGTGAAGCAGAATTTACAATATAGATTACCTCTCGATTTTTGAAACTTCTCAACAGTTGCTTAGATAAGCTAATGAATGATGGAGTCTTACTTTTATCTTTTTCGGAAAAATTTAATTCATTAGGGTAGTTATAGATATTGATAATATTGAGAGTATACGGAATGAGCGCAAAAAGGAATATATTTTTATAGGTGCCCATAAAAAAGATCAATACACCTCCAATAAGAGCTGATAAAGCAGAGCCTAATTGAGACCAAGATCGGGTGTGTCCATAGTAATCTATTTTGAGATGTTCCCAAGACATGATTTTTAAATAGTCCATAATCATTCCCTTGTGTGTCCCAGATCGAAAGGCATCACCTATACCTAGAATGCACATGGCTATTAGTAGGATTAAGAAATTTTCAGATAGGTAAAAACTGAGATAAGCTAAAATGTATAAGAAGAGCGCTGCGATTAATGAGCTTTTTCTACCTAATGAATCCGAAATTAATCCACTGGGTATTTCAAGAAGATTTGTTGTAATCTCTTTTGCTGCGTATAGCACACCAATTTGTGTGAAACTTAAATTATTCTCAAGAAAATACAATAGCAAAAAAGCATCATAGAATCTGAGATTTTTAAGAAAGCCATAAAGGCAAAATTGAACGAATTGAGTATTTCTCTTAAAAGACACTTATTGGGTTGAAGGTAGCTGTACCAATCAAATATAAGAAATTGCTATCCCTATAGGAGAAAATTTATAACTCTTGCAAAGAGACGCTAAACATAGGATAAAATAAAGCCTAAGCAAGCACCTCCCAAAATGATCCACAATGTATTAATTCCTTTGAAATAGAAATAGACAAAGAAACTGAGTGCACATATAGCAATGGTCTTCCAATCAATTAAAATGCTTTCTCCCATCTTAAGTGTTACGACCAACATAACTGCAACTGCTGCAACATTTACAGCTTCTAAAAACTTTCTCAAAATCTGTGATTGTTGCATTTTTGTAATGAACTTATTAAGGCCCCAAACATAGAAAAAGGAGGGGAGGAAAATGCCTAAGGTAGCTAAGAGTGCTCCTGTGAAACCTCCAACTTTATATCCAATAAAAGTAGCTGTAGATAAGACAGGGCCAGGAGTGACTTGTCCAATCGCAATAGCTTCAACTAAGTCGGGATGTGTCAGCCATCCAGCTCCTTCTATTAGCTCTCCATCTAGGTAGGCGAATAATACATAACCACTCCCAAAAAGAACCAATCCAACTTTTAAAAATATAAGGAACAAGGCTAGATGACTGTATGGAATTTTTACCATGAAAAACAAAGGCAGGAATATTGCTGAGTTTAGACTTCTTGTTTTGATGATCTGATGGACAATGGTGTAAAGTACACCAGCAGCAAGAATGCAAATGATTTCATTGATGCCAAAAAAACTGAATGCCATGACTGCCAAGCCAAGGATTAAAAGTGTCGTGGATTTAACGGCTTTTTTACCAAGTTTGAAAATAGCTGCAGCAATGAAAGATAGGACGGCGGCTTTGATGCCATTAACTATGGGTACTACCCAAGAAATAGCGCTATATTTTTCAAAGAAAACTGCCACCAAAAGTGTTAAAAGAACTGCAGGTATGATGAATGACATTCCCGCTACAAAGAGTCCTTTTACACCAGCTCGATGGTAACCGCAGTGCATGGTCATTTCTGTGGAGTTTGGGCCTGGGATAAGATTTGTTGCGCCCATATAATCTAAGAATTCTTGCTCAGACATCCATTGCTTTTTTGCAACGAGATCTTCCTCCATCATAGCTACATGGGCTGCGGGACCTCCAAAAGCAACAAAGCCTAATTTCGAAAAGTACTTAAATACTTCTGTTATTTTACTCATGCTTAATGCTAAAATAAAAACTGTCCTCATGGATTAGATCCAGAAGACAGTTCTTTGTTTTCTAATTTATAATTTGCATGCTAGGCTATATTTCTCCAGCTGCAGATTCATTAATGTTTACAACATGATCACCGATTCTTTCTAAGGAAGAGAATAAATTGGTAAATATCATTGCTGCATTTGAATCATATTCTGCATTGCTCAGGTTCCCTTGATTGTACTTTCGCATAGCATTTCTTTGAACGTTAGTTTCTTCTTCTAAATCATAGCATTTGCTTAATGAAACTTGATCATAACTGTCAAGATTAAGATTGTAATTCATCTCATCAAAAGCTCTGCCTACTATAGCAAATAATTCATTTAATTGATCTCTTTGCTCTGGTAAGAAGTAGATGTTTCTATTCATCTTACTTTCCATGGTTTTTGCAAACTGATAAAAAATATCACCTATTCTTTCCATATCATTGCAAATATTGAAGAAGCTTCTTAAACGAATGCTCGTTTTATGTGTCATCTCCTTGTCGGATAGATTAGTTATATATTCAGTAATCTCTTTTTCGAATCTATCTGTGATGTCCTCATACTTTTTTAATTGAGAAATCAATCTCATTTTTTCTTTCTCATCAGAGGAGTTTAGCAAGTCTTGACTGAAGCCTAGCATTCTTGTAGTGATTTCTCCATAGCGTGCAATCTCTTTTTGAATTTCAACAGTGGCTAATTCTGGAGTTCTTGTTGCTGCATTAATGAACTTCAATGATTCTAGATCTGAGTCACCTGCTTTGTCTGGAACAGTTCTTATGGCTCCTTTAATCAACCAAGGAACAAAACCAATTAACAGTGCAACATTTAGAATATTGAATGTGGTGTGAAATGCTGCAAGTGTATAAGTGTTTAATCTATCTTGTGCGTTAAGATCTTCCACTTTTAGTTTTGCATTACTTTCAAATAATCCTGTGAAATTTTCCACAAATACGGTAAGCCAGTCTACCACATATGGCAGAAGTAGAACCATCCAGAATACTCCAATGATATTAAATAGGGAGTGTATTCTTGCAGATCTTTTTGCGTTCACATTACCAATCATAGATGCAAGTTCCGCTGTAATGGTGGTTCCAATATTTTCTCCAAGCACCATAGCTGCAGCCACATCTAATGGAAGCCAACCCGCATAAACTAGGGTTAGCGTAATTGCCATGGCGGCGCTTGATGATTGTACAATAACCGTAATTAGGGCTCCAACCATCACGAATAAAATTCTTGATGCGATTCCATATTGAGACCAGCTTTCGATGAATGAAAGTGCATCACTTCCTAAGTCAGGAACTGCATTTTTTAAATACGAAAGTCCTAGAAATAAAATGGCAAAGCCAATTAAGAATTCACCCCAATATTTTCTTTTTCCTTTTTTTGAAAACATCATGGGTACACCGAGTGCAAACAAAGGAATGGAATAGGCACTTAGTTTTACCTTAAATCCTAAAATGGCAATGATCCATCCTGTGACAGTTGTTCCAATATTTGCTCCCATCATCACACCAGCAGACTCTACTAAAGATATGAGACCAGCGTTTACAAATGAAACAGTCATTACAGTAGTTGCAGAGGATGACTGGACTAAGGCAGTAATTAGAAATCCTGTGAATACGCCTAAAAATCGATTCTTCGTCATAGAGCGAAGAATGTTTCTCATTTGAGAACCTGCCGCTCTCTGAATTCCTTCACTCATCATTTTCATACCGAAAATGAAGAAGGCTAAAGCTCCTGCTATCTCTATTAAATCCCAAAAACCAAACTTCATTCCTCCATCACCACTAGCATACATTGAAGTAGGTAATAGGAGACAAACAAAAATCGTTAATAGGGTTGATTTAAAAAGTGTCATAATTTATTCCTTTGGGTGTTTTTTAAAAATGAAAGTCAACTTGTGTTCTCCACAAAGCAGAATTTTGTTTTCCATCTCTATCGATGATAGAAAAATCTGTTTGAATCTTGAGTTTATGGCCAACTATATATTTATTAAGTCCAATTGTGTAATGTTGTTCATCATTCGATGTGTCAGCTTTAACATCTGTATATCGCAATGCAAGTTCAACATTATTCTTAAACATTAATCCAGCCTGAATATTAAAAGATGAGCCTGTGTAATAGGTTCCAATTTCAGTACCATCTATATCATAGACAAAAGGGATGTTATCTCCAGTAACTTTATTTGCATATTCTCCCATAATGGAAAGACCTTGATACTTGAACATTAAATCAACGAATACAGTATTCAAATCTTTGCCTACAAATTCTCCTTCAGCATTTTCAATGTAACTACCTTTTTGTCCTCTCTCTCTAATGGCGTTTCTATTGTTATCATAAGTTAATCCAATGGCTAGTTTAGGTGATGATTCTCTTTTAATTGCTGATCCGATATAATCACCTTTGCTTTGAAATTCACCCATAGGCAACAATTCTAAGCGATAGGTATAGTTAAATCCTCCGTGATAACCTGTGATTTGATTTTTTCCTTCCCCTTGGCCCAAGGAGACACTTTCTTTTAAAATAAAATTATCACCAATGGTGTGTTTATTACCTAGTTGAATAAAGACATCACGATCAATGGTAAATCGAGAGTTAAGTCTTGATCGGTCTACGAATTGCAAGTTGCCAGAAGAGATCACCCGCTCTCTGTTTCCTGCTAATTTTCCTTGTCCTAGACGTACATAAAACTTTTTGTAAAAAGTATAAGTCAAATGGGCATCAAGGATGATGTTGGCAGCATTCCCAAATTCAGCAGAATTACCTCCACCACCATTATCCCTATTAGATAATGATAATTCGGCCTTATACTGGAGTTTTGGACTGACAGCCCAGCCACTGAATTTAAGCCTTGATCTCCTGATCAAAATATTTGCATCAAAATCAGAATCATATCCTTCAACTAGATCTTCTAATGACCAATCTGCTGTAGTAAGGGTTTGAAATCTAAAGCCCAATTTTAGGCTGAAACTAGAGTCTGCACTCATCACTTGGATTCCACTACCAAATTTTGGGTAAGTAACTTGTCCGGATAAGTATTGAATAGAAATGAGTAGAATTACTAATGTAATTAGGTTGGCGTTTCTTAACATGTAAAAATTTTCTTGCTTGCGTTTTTAACGTCGCAAAATTAATCACTCAATGTTAACTGTACGTTAAGCCTTTGGCTACTAGATATTATATTAAATTGATAATTAAAGAGTCTATAGATTAAAGGTTTAACAGCTTTTCATCGGTAAATAATGCGATTTATCCAATGATTACATTGATTTGTGGCCTTTCAAGATATAATTTGGGCGAAAATATTATTACATTTAATGAACTAGCTTTACTATCGCCGTGAGTATTGAAAACGAAATAAAACATAAGGTTCAAGAATTTGTTGCTAGCAATAAAATAACCAAAGCAATAAGTCTTTTAATTGATCACTTTACGAATGTCGATGATGCTCCTCGTCAAGCTGCTGCGCTTAAACTTTCTGCCCAGTACAAAAGAATTAACAAGAAGGTCAATTTGAGTGAAATGACTCAAGAGAAAGCGGATGTTGGTATTTCAAAAATAATCAATGCGATTCTAAATATTTTTGAAGAAATTCCTCTTTTTGAAAATGAAGATGAATTGGCTACTGATGCTAAATCCGATAAATTTGGTAAACGCATTATTTTAATTTCCTCCTTATTGATAATCCTATTTTTAATTGCAGGGATTACTGCATCAATTTTTGTGCAAGGTTTAGATCCGATAAAGAAAGCGGTTCAAGCATCTTTGTTTGTGGTGGGTGCCTCAATGACGGCTTTTGGTTTATTATTCCTCGTTAAAAAATACTTGCTTGATTAAAAAGCAAAATGCTCAATAATTCTGTTATGAACGAAAAAACAAAATCTATATCAGCCATATTCTTAATTCTAGGTGGATTAGCCTTAGCCATTGGCATGTTTGTAATTTTTCTAAAACAGGATAGAAAAATTCATTCATTGAATGATCAAATCAATGAGAAGAATGTGGAATATGCAAATTTATTGAAAGAATGCATCAATGATAAAAACAAATTGATGGAAATAGATTCTGCAGCAGCGGCCGAGGAATTAAGGAAAATTAAAAATGGGGAGTTTTATTTAGGTGTCAGTTCACCCTCCTTAAAGAATGCGGAAAATTTAGAATTGATCACGGCTTTAAAGCAAGAGGGTTATAACATTTGGTATGCTAATGAAAATACGGGTGATCTAGGTAATATATATTATTATAAAGAAGGTGCAACCATTGCCAATGACGTTCAAAAACTCATTTATGATATGTTTCCTGATAGGAATCGTTTTAAACTAAAATTACAATCAGGTGGGAGTGGAGAAGGTATTCCAAGTACGATTCGTGATCATACCATTCTTGTGAAATTATAGCAGCCAGTATATTAGAGTTCATAGATTTCCATATCAGGATAAAATGCTCCAAGCGCAAACCAGTACCCAATAAATGTCTCCGGGTGATCTAAGATTGCTCCATCACTCGGGCCACCTTGAATACTGCCATCAGAATATATTTTTGTGCCATCTGGTCTTGTCGCAACGACAGGCAATTGATCCACTGCAATAAATAGATTGGTAAGGTCTAGACTATTTTCAAAGGCTAATAAGATGTTTTGTTCTTTATCACCGATTATGATCATTTCTGTTCCGTCCACCACATCTATAATAACTTTAGGCGTGTCGAATAATTCAATACTATATGCTTTGGAAGCTGTTGGACCTATGATGCTTAAGACTCTTTCTTTTGCTGGTAGTCTGTCATCATCATTATTAACGGGGAATAGTAAATTGCTATCATTCGTTCTATAATCCCCGTAAGGATAATTGCTATAATCTCTATTGAAGCCAGTGGCTCTATTTAATACCATAGCATCAGGAAACAATTCTTTCCAAGTTTGCCACTTAGTCTCAATCACATGATGCGTAACAATATTCATATTTAGGAGCGCTCCATTTACACAAGATAAATCCATTTGAGACCAGTAGCTGTCAGTCTCTCGATCATAAGGGATAAGGTTGCTATTGTACAATTTACCACTCACTCCAAATTCAGTAAGGACTCCATTTACATTTCTGTCCCATGCAATAGCAGTACCTGTCAAGGGGCAATAAGTAAGGGCTATTTCTTGCTCCCCAACTTTATCATTAACGATCTCATGCCAGTCTAAAATTTTGTGTGGGTAAGCTTTTGCTTCGCCATCCTTTACAATACCCACAATCAGATCCTCATCATCCATAAAATCTACATCATCAATTTGATCAAATTGAGGACTGTCGATCGACGGAATTCCATCTTTGCCAGGCCCACCATCCATGACTTCATCACTTGGAATTGTCCATTCAGATGAAGGTCCAAAACGATCATTGTCTCCACAAGCAACTAATAAGCAAATCAATAATAAACAAGCGATTTTTGATAAAGTATTCATTGATCTAATTTTTTTGTAAACTGAAATTATATCCTAGTTCTATTCCTGCGCCTAATTTTGTTGTAATCTGAAGCCCTTCCAGATTTTGATACAATGGAAAAGAAAAGTAGGGTCTTATACTTAGTTTTTCTTTGGGTAATAAATAGATGCCCACTTGCGCGTTGAGCCATTGTCCTCCGCTATTGGGAGCAATGGTATGGTTTTCAACGTTAGCATTTGCCATTCTATATTGCAGACTCAGATCTGGAATGACGAACCACTTATTAATTGTAAAGGGTCTCTTAAAACTTATGATATATTGAAATTCATTGCCAAACTTGTAAGGGCGGCCATCACTGTTTTGAGTTGCTGCAAAGTTTTCATTTGTGCTATTGATTCTGTAAAGAACACCCGTTTCTATGTTTATTAATGAGCCGCCAATTTGATTGTAAGCAAAGGAGAGTTGATTAATAAAATCAAAGGTGCCAGAACCACTTTGCATGTCAGGTGATAAGAAGATGCTTCTATCATCTAAATGATTGATTTTTCCAGTAGGAAATTTTACAGATGCTAACCATGACAGTTGCGAAAAAGCTTCTGCAAAAACCAAGTATTGACCAGTTAGAATGATATCTCCTTGACCGAGCGAAGATGCTCTTTCACTGATCGTTGCTCGCTCTTGATAGATGAAAGGTATAATAATACCTGCTGACCATTTTGGTGAAAAAGTCATACTTGCCTTTACGATCGTATTCATGCCAATCCTGCTTCTTGGATCATTTACAAGTACTTCATTGTTTTGGATAAGCCGATTTATAGATCTGTAATCATACTTAAGTGCTAAAGCAAAATTTCTTTCTTGGTTTGAATTAATGGTGATTCCTGATAGGATAGGAGCCCCTGCAGTGCAACATGTTTGAGCTGAGACACTGAAGTTGGTGATACAAATGAATAAAGAAAGCCAAAGCATTTTCATCAATTAAATAACTTAAAATTTAACCGAATTGATTTACCTAATGCGACTAAAGATTGTCTGTATCAAAACATTCTATATCGATTTATTTGGTGCTTATTAAATTAAAATGGCATTCAATTATAAATGCGCTTTATAGATTTCAGAGGAAATTAATTAACATGACTAATCAATCTTTCTTCCTTTTTTATTAATACAATATTCAATTTCATCACCATCACTATTTAGAATAATCACATCTGCTTCCCCTTGGAAAAAGTTACTTGCCAAATGATATTGATGTTCTATTATTGTTTTTCCTTTCTTATTGATGAAGCCCCATTTATTATTTTTTTGTACTGCACATAGCCCTTCATTAAAGGATTGTACTGCGGTGTATTCATAATCAATCACTTGAGTGGCTTTCTTATTGATGAAACCCCAATAATCATTTTTGTTTTTTACAGCTGCCAACCCTTCAGAAAAGTCATGGGCATCATAATATCTTGGCTTTAAAGTAATTTTCCCTTTCTTATTGATGTAGCCGTATTTATTCATAATTTTCACAAAAGCCAAGCCTTCTGAAAATACTCCGGCGTCCTTAAATCGAGCTTCTAGGATTACTTCACCATCCATGTTTTTGTACCCCTTCAAAGTATAAACTTCCATATCATTCTCATGATGATTTAATAGACTCGGTTGATCCTTTGAAGCCCTCTCATTGTATTGATCAATCTCTTTTTGAAAATCGTGAAGAAGCCTATCCAATCCAGAATTAAATAGCATCTTCCATCCAGTGGAAGTTTCTTTAAAATTCACAATAGCAGTCATCCTTGTCCAAGAGTTAAATGAGGGAACTGGCATCTCATATTTTACCTGAGCACGCTCATCAATCTCAAGAATCTTCAAACCTTTCAACATCCGCTTTAAATCATTCTCTTTCATTTCCCTGCTCAGAAGTGCAAAAAGCTTAATCATAAATGCCTTTGTGGAAAGGCGCTTCAAAGCTTCAAGATTTGTAATTTTTAGACGACTCAGAAAATCTTCAGTTTCACCAAATACATCCATTTGCTCGGCAAATGCTACGATCTTATCTCTATAATCTTTGGTGCTTTCTTTATCTAGATGCTGGTATGCCTTAGTATATTCTTGTTTATAAAAGGCTTCCGTATACGCTTTTAAAACTTTTCGAATTTCTCTTTTCATAGTTATGAATAATAGCGTTCTTATAAGATTGGAGGAAGAAAGATAACCAATATCCTAAGTAGAACTGTTCTTCCAACGGAGAAACTAGAAGTGTTATAAATGGGCTTCTTATGCAGGGAAGCCTAATTCGTTATGTAAAAATTTGCAATAATCAATAAAATAAGAGATTAAAACGACTGTTTATTACTAGAATTGCATATTGTAATAATTAAATAATAGAATAAATGAAAATAAATAACAGATCCATAATATAATTACCGCTTCTTTGAAATCAAATATTATAATTTTCACCTAATTTTAAATTATGAAAAAGTTAATAGGATTTTCAATATGGATGTTGCTTACCGTGCTAACGATAAACGCACAGGAGCAGAGTATTAGAGGAATCGTAGTTGATAAGGAATCTCAATTTCCACTTATCGGAGTCAATGTTTTATTAGTAAATGATAATCCCGATATGATGGGCACTGTCACTGACTTTGATGGAAGCTTTAGAATCGACAATGTTGCCGTTGGAAGGCAAGGCGTTCGATTCAGTTATCTAGGATATGAAGAAGTCTACCTTCAGGATATCGTCGTAGATGCAGGTAAAGAAACTATTTTGAATATCGAGATGGAAGAAGCCTTAGTCGCCATTGAAGAAGTAGTTGTTACAGCTCGACGTAATGGCGAAGTAGCCAACGAGATGGCAACTGTTAGTGCTAGAGAATTTTCTGTCCAAGAGACCAATCGATATGCAGGCTCTAGAGGAGAACCTGCACGAATGGCGTCCAACTATGCTGGTGTTCAAGGTGCGGATGATTCGCGTAATGATGTGGTCATTAGAGGGAATTCTCCTGCAGGAGTACTATGGAGATTGGATGGAATAAACATTCCCAATCCGAATCACTTCTCCATCCCTGGAACTGGTGGAGGCTCAGTGACCATTTTGAATAATAAGTTTTTGCGCAACTCTGATTTTTATACAGGCGCTTTCCCAGCAGAATTTGCAAATGGAGTAGCAGGAGTATTTGATCTAAAAATGCGAAATGGGAATAATGAAAAATATGAGTACAGTGCACAGTTAGGATTTTTAGGAACTGAGTTGATGGCAGAAGGTCCATTGTCAAAGGAGTCAAAATCTTCTTTTCTTGCTACCTATAGATATTCCTCTTTACAATTGTTTCAAGGGCTTGGAATAGATGTCGGTACCACTGCCATCCCAAAATATCAAGATGCTTCATTTAGGGTAAATTTCCCTAGAGCAAATGGAGGTAATGTAGCGATTTTTGGAATCGGAGGAAATAGTAATATTGATATTTTAATATCAGAAGAAGAAGCACCAAGCACAGAGACTTTAATTTATGGCTCAAATGATCGAGATCAATATTTCGGTTCTAGAATGGCTACTGTAGGGGCAACATATTCTCAACCCTTGAATGCAGAGACCTTTGTCAAGTTTACCATTGCAGCATCTCATTCATCCATCAATGCGGATCATGATTACATTGACCGTTCAGTCGTAGATGGAAAATTTCAATTGAATGATAAAATCCAAGTACTGGATTATGTATTCACGGAGAATAAATATTCTGCTTACGGTAGTTACAATAAGAAGCTTTCGAAAAAAGGAAGTTTAAAGCTGGGAGTTAATCTTGATATGTTTGCTTTTGATTTTGATGATAGAGGAAGAAGGGTGTTTTTGTCTCCTCAGGATTCATTAAGTATCGGAGATTGGAGACAGAGATGGCTTGCTAAAGAATCAGTTCCTTTAGTGCAAGCTTATGGGCAGTATAAGCATAGGTTTAATGAAAAATTGAGTGGGGTAGTTGGGATTTCATCTTTGTACTTTGGGATGAATGATATCAGTTTTTCTCCTGTTGAGCCTCGTTTAGGTCTTTCCTATCAAATGGACGAAAAGCAGAAATTTGGTTTAGGCCTAGGTTTACATTCACAAATTCAATCACCTTATTTATATTATTATGGTTCGAGCTCAGATGCTCAAGGAAATCCCATTGCTATTAATAAGGATAAAATTGGCTTAGTAAAAAGTATGCACGTCGTTGGTTCATATGATAGATCCTTAGGTGCAACAAGTAGATTGAAAGCTGAAGTCTATTACCAATACTTATATGACCTTCCAGTTGATGCGTCAGGCAGTTCTTTTTCTTTAATTAATGGAGGTTCGGGTTTCTCAAGATTATTCCCTGCTGAATTAACAACAGGAGGTAACGGCAGAAACTACGGTGTGGAATTAACCATTGAGCGTTTTTTCTCTCAAGGATATTACTTCCTCTTAACTGGATCTCTATTCGATGCAAAGTATCGAACGCTAGAAAACGTATGGAGGAATACTTCATTTAATGGGAAATATGCATTCAATGGATTAGTAGCGAAAGAGTGGGTCTTTAATAATAAGAGTAGCTTGAATCTAGGGACAAAGCTCACCTTTGTAGGAGGAGGTTGGCAAGGAGTTGTTGATGAAGAAGCAAGTATCGCAGAGCAAGAAGTCATATGGTTGGACGAAACGGTAAATACCATACGTTCTCAAGCCTACTTTAGAAACGATGTGAAATTGGCGTATAAAATAAATACCAAAAAGTTGACACATGAGTTTGCCATTGATATCGTGAATACCTTAAATACACAAAACATATTAAAGAAGACTTATTCACCTGATCATCCCGAAGGACCTGTTGTGGATGAATACCAGTTGGGAAGACTTCCTCTGTTTTATTACCGAATAGATTTTTAAATTTGATTTTAAAAATGCCCCATGTGAAAATTTTACCTGGGGCATTTTTTTTATTGGTCGAATGAACGAACTGGACGAACATTCATTTTTTCCGTTTTTGTTGCTTCGTATGAATTAAGAATTCCTTCCAAAGAAAAATCGAACGCAACGACTCTATTGCTTTCTTGTTGAGAGCATGTTAAATATTTTTCAGGTAAAAAATTTCCTATATTTCCTGGTGCACCAACAACAATATCATCATCTAAATCACCTAAACCTAGAATGAAAACCATATCAAGTGTTTCAGAGAAGGTAGGCAAAAACCAATCATCTTTTCCATTCAGTATTAAATCTGAACATAATCTTGCGGCAATATCTGCTTCAGCACAATTTTCAATAATTAATTGTGTATATAATTCACCTGTGCCTTGTGGCTGAATAAAAGGACTGATTCCTGGAATGGAAAATCCTGGGCAACCAAAAGAAGCCTTTGTAGGCAAATCTTCAGTAGCGGCTAGTAATCCACTACCTTGAATGGTGTCAAAATTAAAGATATAGCCTCCGTCATACGTTTTTCTTAAAAGGCTATCACGTGGTACTCCTAAATCAAATAATTCCTTTGGTGTTGATCCCTCGTCAAGAAGTTGCTGGATTTTACTGAAATCAAAAGTTTCACAATTATTGCCAATAAAATTATCGGGACAATCACAGTCTCCTTCGATGCAGATTCCTCCATTTAGGCAGTTAACTTCTTCGCAAGGATCACTACAAGAAGATTGTACTAGTAAAATAAATATCAAGCAAGCTATGCTGCTTGCGAATTTCATGTAACTCATTAGTTTTGTTTTTGGATTTCTAAACTATCTATTAAGTCGAAATCATCGTGCAAAAAATCTGTTATCAACAATTAATGTCAAATAAGATAAAAGAGTCACAATGTTTTGGAGTTTTATAAGATTATAAATATTTGAGAATGAGACTTTCCACTTTCATCTCAGATTTTTTGCCAATAAAATAGCCGATCTGCTTTCTTAAGTTTTTAGTAGTTGGCATGGTGCAAAAATACTTTCCATTTATAAAGACTAAATATTCATAATCAATCTTCTTTATGGTAAGCGTATTTTCTTCGTACATGTCTTCTAGCAAGTCTTCATCAGTGCCCATTTTTACGATGGTTTCTTCTCCATTTTCAGTCGTAAAAACATATGGTTTTAGGTCTTTATTAAATGCGATTCCATAAGCACTGGTAGAATCAGCATTCCATATGAATCCCATCATTTCTTTGGACTTATTCCATTCAATGGCAACTTTTGTTTCAATCTCGTAGTTTAGCTTTTCATTGAAGAAGAATGTTTTAGTGCTAATGGCTGGTGCATCCCTACCTATGGTTTCAATAAAATAACGACCAAACAATATTTTTTTATAATATATCTTCCAGTTGTTATCATTATTCTGAAAATATTCTTCGTAAAAAACTTTAGTGTCCTTGGGAGTGTCTAAATCTGTTTGTGCAAATAAGGAAGTACAAAAAATTGTAACTAAAACTGATGTGATAATAATTCTCAAGTTCTTACTATTTTATTTTTTAATTGGATATTAATCTTGATGATAGATGATACTCAGAGCTCCTGACGGACACTTTTTCACCTGGTCAATAATACTTTTTTTGTCAGCATTCTCGACTTGGATCCATGGTCTTTCTTTTGGTTTGAATACAGAAGATAATTGTCTTGCACAATATCCTGCATGAATGCATTTTTCAGGATTCCATCCAACAGAAATGTCTTCTTTCTTATAAGTTTTCATAGGGATCGTTTTTACTAATTTAAAATAAATTAAGTATTGTAAAATATAATGCTTCTCTTTAAATATTGTTTCGCCATTTAAAAGATTTTTCATCTAGGGCACGCATCGTACACAGAATGCCTTCCAAATGATCGTATTCATGTTGTAATAACTCTGCATCTCTATCTTTCGCTAGCCAAGTTTGCTTATTCCAATTTTCATCTCTATAATTTATGATGATTTCTTTATGCCGTTCTACTCGAACTAATAGATTGGGGAAGCACATACAATCATCCCACAATTCAAATTTTTCTTTGCTGAGATATGCTATTTCAGGATTTATAATAATTATAGGTTGATCAATATTTATATAAATCAATCGCTTCATGATACCTAATTGTGGAGCAGCAATACCCCGACCAAATTGATACTTGATCCTGATTTCATTCATCACATGATCCAAGTCATTTACCCATTCCTTTACCTTAGGTAATTCTGCTTCTTGAATTTCTTCTGAGACTGTGTATAATAATTCATGGCCAAGAGGAAGTATGTCGCTTATGTGTTTCATTGAATTATAATGTAGGTATTTTTATTAAATTTATATACAATGCTTTTAATCATCAAAACATAAACGATGCCTACGAATTTTTGGTTATTTTTTGTTGTTGGTTTAATCCCACTTGTAGTGGGTGCCATTTATTATAGTGAAGCACTCCTTGGCAAGAAATGGATGCGACTCAATGGATTTACCCCCGAATTTTTAAAAGAAGGAAATCCCATTGTTTTATTTGGAAGCACCTATTTGTTAAGTGTATTAATTGCATTTGCGTTCAGTGGCATCGTTGTACACCAAACAAGTATTTTTCAAACCATGATGCCGGAAGTGATGGAGGAAGGGTCAAAGGCTCAAGCACAGTTTGAGGAGCTAATGGCTCAATACGGCAATAATTTCAGAAACTTGAAACATGGCGCCATACATGGCGTGATATTTAGCATCTTTTTCGTCTTACCGCTCATCGCGATCAATGCATTATTCGAAAGAAAAACTTGGTCTTATATTTTTATTCATGTTGGATATTGGCTCATTACACTTTCAATTATGGGTGCGGTAATGTCAGCTTATCTTGTTTATAACTAGTCGCTAGTATTTTATTAAACGCTGCATATGCAATGTGCTGTGATTCAAATGCTGAATCTTCAAGAAGTAAATGCCCACACCTAAGGTGCTAATATCTATTTCAATAGGACTGCTCAAGCCATTCAAATTTTGCACTACTGTGCCATTGACATCTAGGATATTAATATCTGCTAAAGATAGATTGCCTGACACATAATAAAATTGGTTGTTTGCTGGATTTGGGTAAATGTTGATTTCACTATTGAGGATTTCGTGTTCTAGTTGATTATTCACTGCTTGTTGAAATTCATCAGCTCCAATGTCGATACCATTGCTGTTTCTATTTTCTCCTTCAAAATCGGTTTCATTTGGATCTGTACTTGTGGCAGGATCGCTTGCATCAATACAAGGTGAATTACTCATTAAATGAAAATCAACATTTGATATATTTTCAAAAAGTGGATCTGCACTTATTCCATGGGCTTCCTGTGAAGTGCCAGCTTGAAAAGCAGCGAGACCATAGTAATTTATCCCTTCATAGGTGAACTCATAATCATCTGTGCCAGTAGTAGAATAATACAAATTATAATCCAAGACTAAATTTTGAGAATTAGTGTTGTCTTCATACATCATTAAATCAAAGGCATTGTCTATAGAAAATATATTATTTATAATTTGACAATTTTCTGTATAGCTAAGAAATATTTCAGTTGCAGTATTCCCTAATCCACCACTATTTTTATCATTGCCATAAAAAGTATTGTTTCTAACCAAGCAATCTACAACCTTGCCAGAGACATTGGGATAATCATATCCACCTATAGACAATCCAGAGTCATCATTTTCAAAAACCATGTTATTTCTGACGATAATTCCTGAAGTTGTAGTTCCAAGATTTTCACAACCAATTTCTATTCCCCATTGATTGTCATAAACAGTATTCCTTTCTATAGTGATATCCTTGCCTCCATCAACATAAATACCTGCAGATAAAGCATAAGGTGACTTATTGTTATATACGATATTATCATACACGATTCCATTTCTTGCTTGATCATTGGCTGGTGCTGTACCTTCATGGCCAATAATATCAATGCCTATGTTTTGATTGTCAAATACTTCATTATTAAAAACTTCAAAGCCGTCAACGTTCCCGTTAACCGCGAGGGCTTCACTATATCCAGGTCGATTATTATATATGCGATTACCTTCAATGATTAAATCAGTAATTGGGTCATTACCATAAATCCCATAGACAATAAGTGGTTGAGCATTTGTGTTTGAAGTTGCATTGTCATTAGGGTTATTGGAGAAATTAATTTCTTTAAACTCACAATTACGAATTTCTATTCCATCATTTCCTCCTTCGACAATGATGCCAATAGCATCAATCATTTGATTATCTGCAATAATGAGATTTTCAATATGGATATAATCTTGATCATAAATGCCGATGATAGCATCTTGTGTAGTTATGCCTGAACCCGTAATAGTGACAATGTCATTTTGATGTGCTTTTATGATGATGGGATTTAAGGAAGTACCTGATGAGTAGATTTCGAATTTTTCATTGTATGTGCCTGCAAGTGCATTGATGACATCACCAGGTGATCTTCCATCACAGGCATACTGAAATGTTTTCCATGGTTGAGCAAATGTGCCAGCATTATTGTCATTACCATTTGGGCCAACATAATAGTTAGTTTGAGAATATATAGCGCAAACACCAAAACAGGCAAAAAGACTTAATAGATACTTCATAAACAAGCGTTATAATTACGGGATTTAAACAAAGCTAATACGTTTAATAACTTGTGTACCCTAAGAAGTACATATTTTGATTTCGTCGACCATTTATAATTATACACATAATTAAGTCAATCAATTGAAAGCCTGTATAAAGATTCAATGACTTGGTCGATTGATTTTACTATTCAAAGTTTTTATGTTGATTTTTATTTTAGAAAATAATAAGAACGAATTGTAACTTATTTCTTTCCTTTTCGTTTCTGAATTGTATAATAAGTAAAACCGAATTGTTGAACTATCAGATACACCATCTAATAACTGTAGTTTTTATTTTTCTTTCTTTAGGTATTTCTGCTCAGAGCATTGAAGGATATATCTACAATGAAGAAAATGAAACCATACCCTTTGTTCATATTTTTGTGAAAGAAAAAGGCTCTGGTACTACTTCTGATGAAAATGGCTATTACTTTCTCTCGCTTAATCCTGGGGAATATGAATTCATATACAGTGCGATTGGATATGAAACGAGAACTTTAAAAACGCTCATTACCGATGGTAATACCAAGAATGATATCAGACTAAAGTCCTCAGATATAGAATTGGACGAAGTGGTGGTAAAGGCAGAAAAAAGAGATGCAGCGTATGGAATTATTAAAAGTGCCATTGAAAATAAAGAAAGGTATCTGACACAATTTGAATCCCTAAGATCTCAGCTTTATATAAAAGCATTTGAAAACCTCGAACAGAAAGAAAGACCCAAGAATATTTTCAATCAGCAAAAAGAGATATTAAAGACTTTGGATGATGATCCTGAAGATCCTTTCGAAAAAGCTCGGAGGGAGAAGGAAGCTGAAATGAATAAGTTAAATATGCACGAGGTTCAGATGACCTTGAATTTTGCTTATCCCAATAAATTTAAGGAAGTACGTTCTGCAGACAAACTGTATGGAGATGCTGCAGGTTTATTCGTCCCAAGATTTGATGAAAGTGATTTCAATTTTTACAAGAATCTAATTCAGGTTAGAAGTATTACAGAGACTCCTTTAGTTTCACCACTTAGTCGGACTTCTATACTTGCCTATAAATTTAAACTCATAGAAGCCATTCCTGAGGGTGGTGCTCTTATTTATAAAATTAAAGTTACACCAAGAAAAACAGGGAATTCCACATTCAAGGGTTATATCTACATTGCAGATGAAGAGTGGTATATCAAAAGGGTAGAATTGAGTTTGCCTAAAGGGACGATGAAAGCCTTTGATGAATTCACCATAAAACAAGAGTACACAGAATTGGAAGGGGGCAAGTGGTTTCCTTACAGGCAAGAGTTTATCTATGAGGCAAAGCAAGGGCGCTACAAGACCTTCAAGGGCAATACAATTATGTCCTTCTCTGATATAGAAATTGACTATCCTTTTCCAGAAAAGTTTTTCAAAAATGAAGTGTCTGTTACGACTAAGGAGGCAAAAGAAAGAGACAGTACCTATTGGAATGTGTTAAGGCCAGAGCCCTTGAGTTTAGAACAACGGAATTTGGTTAGTTATAGGGATAGTGTAGCAGACGTACTTAATAGTAAGGAATATAAAGACTCCATTCAGCAAGAGTTCAACAAGATTAAAATTGATGAATTCTTTTACGGTGGAATTGGATTCCAAAATCATGAAAAAAAGCAAAGCATCGGTATTACGCCTTTATTAGGTATCGTGTCTTATCATCCAGTCGGTGGGTGGCGTTTTGGACCCTGGGCTAGCTATTTTAGAAGATATGAAAATGATCGAGTATACAATACCTTCAATCAGGTAAACGTAGGCCTAGTCAATAAAGACATCACAGGTAGGACAAGTCATTATTTTGGATATAATCCTTTTAAGATGGCTTCAGTGCGGGCTTCTTTAGGTAGGAGTTACGATAACTACAATGATTTTGATGCAATCCTTAATTATTTTAAACCTTCTAGATTTATTCTTCGTAATCAAATAGAAATAGAGCATCGATTTGAAATATTTAATGGCTTCTATTTAGATACAGATATCAACTTTAGTGAACGTAAAATGATTGAAGGGATTGAGATAAGATCCGTTTTTTCTGATCTATTTGAAGACCCTCCTGAGTCGTTTAAGTTTGATGGCTATAATGCCTTTGTCATTGGCAATAGAATATCTTATACCCCTGCTCAAAAATATACTACTGAGCCAAATCGTAAGTTGGTTTTAGGCTCGAAGTATCCTACTTTTTCTGTGAGGCATGTCAAAGCCTTCAAAGGCGTCTTTGGAAGTGATGTTGATTATGATTATGTAGAAGCAGGCATTGAACATGATTTAATTCTTGGAGTATTTGGAAACAGCAGATACAAGATTAGATCTGGAAAGTTTGTTAACACCAATGAGGTTAAATTTATTGATCAAATAAGATTTAGAGAATCTGATCCATGGTGGTTTTCCTTTCCAATGGAATCTTTTCAGTTACTTGATACGAGCTTTTCAACCACCAATTTATTTGTTGAGGCACACTACATTCACCACTTTAATGGAGCGCTAATCAATAATGTACCACTTATCAAAAAGACAAAAATTGCAGTGGTTGCGGGTGGAGGCTTTTTATACATCCAAGACAATAATGTGCAATACGGAGAATTATTTGCTGGGATAGAGCGTGTGTTTAAAATTGGCCCAAGAAGAAGAATTAGACTAGGTGCATATGGTACTATTGCTCAGTCTAATCGTACACCATTCAGTCAGGGTTTGAAGTTTTCAATTGATGTGATTGATACTTATAGTAAAAACTGGAGCTTTTAAAACCAAATCTTCTGAGATATTAAGTGCTTTTTTGTCAAGTACTTTTGTTTTTTATTCAAACTTTAATGAAAAAAAAGCATAGAATCCCGTTACATTTGCTTTTTCATACGTTTTACCTATACTAGTTCTATCCAAATGAAAAATATTTTTGCATGTACCGTGTTATTTTCCCTTATTTTTATTTCTGCCTGTGATTTTAATGGAGTAGAAAGTGATGATTGGGAGCCAACAGTAGCTTTTCCTTTGGTGAAAGGCAACTTAGCTATGGATGATTTAATTTCCTTAGTTGATGATGAAGGATTTGTTGAAGTAGGGGATGATAATCTCATTAGTTTAAAATATAGTTCTACAGCTTTTTCAAATGATGCTGAAACGGCACTTTTGATTGAGCCTATAGAAGATAGTTTTGTTACAGAAGTTGGACTTTCATTCCCTATTATACCAGTCGGCTTTAATCAGTCGGTCACACTCGCTGAATCATTTGAGTTTATGTTTGGTATAGACGTTCACGTCGACTCTGCAGCCATCAAGTCTGGAATATTAGCGTTTAATTTAAGCACAGATATAAGACATGATTTAGTCTTAACCATGACGCTTCCTCAATTGTCAAAGGATGGAGAATTTTTAAATTTTTCTTTGGATTTACCGTATGGCGGATCTGTTCCAACAACAGGAGCAATTGAAATTCCCCTTGATGATTATTTTTTGGATTTCACAGGTAATGCCGATGGTTCCAATAATATTGATGTATTAATTAATATGTCCCTCACAGGTACAGGAAACCCGTTGGATGCATCAGAAAGTATTTCCGCGGATATGTCGCTTAAAGATATGAACTTTAAAAGGGCATTTGGAGAATTAAAATTCGGAGATTTTCTTCCTCAATTTGATACCATAGATATCAGTGTGTTTGATGAAATTGAAAACTTTGGGACCTTCACTGTAGAGAAACCATCTGTAGATTTTGAAATCAACAGTTCTATTGGAGTAGCGCTAAAAGCATATTTTTCTGTGTTAGAAGGACTAAATACTGTAAATGGTGACACCATTGATTTTGCAGCAAATGCTGATATTCCCAATCCATTTGATATGCCATTTCCATTAATTAGCGAATATGGATCAGTGAAAACCAATAGTTTTACACTTGATGGCCCATCCATAAAGGCACTGTTTAATGAAAGACCTAAGACCTTTGTTTATGGTATTCAGGCGAGTACCGATCCTGCATTTGACGGACAAAGTTTTTTAATAGATACTTCAAAATACAGTATCCAAGCCACAGTCAATTTGCCTTTGCAAGGCACAGCAGAATTGTATGAATTAAAAGACACTTTTGATTTAGGAGCCATAGATCCTTTAATCAATATGAAAGATGTCAATTTAAGATTGGTGTTGGAAAATGGTATTCCGATTGATGGAACCTTACAAGCAATCTTATTAGATGCAAACGATAATGAATTAGATCGAATATTTGATGACCCAGGCATCTCAATAGTTTCAGCAGAAGTTGATAATGGTGGTATTGTATCGAATCCAACTAAAAATATCATTGACGTTCCTTTGTCTCAAGAATTACAAGATAATCTTTCGGATGCTAGACGGATCGTGATGCAAGTATCTGCGATTACAGCAGGTGGCGGCACACAGAATGTTAGTTTTTATTCGGATTATAAAATTGAATATAAAATTGGATTAAAAGCCACCTTGGTAAATCCATTATAAATAGCATAAATCATGTTCCAGAAATTACTTTTAAGCACTGTAGTTAGTGTCGTATTTAGTTTTTCAGTTTTTGCCCAAGACTTAGTTTATTTTCCCCTAAGTATCGGTCAGCAAACTGATTACAATCCAGCTTTTTTACCTGATGATTTTGATTTTTATTTAGGTGGACCTTTTGTGTCAAACTTCTCAGGAGGAGTGCATAATGATGGTTTTAGAATCAAAGACTTTGCAAATATTGTAGATAATATTTTGTCTTTAAATCTTTCTAATATTTCAAATAGAATTGGGGAGACAAACAGAGTCAGTGCATTTACAGCTACTGATATTTTTTCAGCAGGGTATAGGTATCAAGACAATTACTTTCATATGAAATTGTCGACAGAATTTTATTCTCAACTTGATTACAATAAAGGACTGTTTAATTTACTTTGGTTAGGTAATGGTGCATTCTTGGATGAGAAAGTTGAAATACAAAACAATATTGAAATTACAGGTTTTAATAGATTTCAAATTGGTGCCTCCAAACGATTTAATAATGAATTGAGCGTAGGTATTAATCTCAATTATTTGAATGGTATAGCTCACTTTAATACACATGGCTCTAGCTTTAATATTTACACGGATAGCAAAGAAGCTTATGATATAACATTAGAAGGAGTTGTTGACATTAAGTCATCTGGTTTTACTACAGAATTAAATAATCTTCCATTAGTAGGAAGATCTAATAATCCAGGCTTTAGTGCTGATATCGGAGTTGACTATAAATTAGATGATACATGGCGATTTAGATTTGCCGCTACAGACTTAGGATTTATTCGTTGGAAGGATAATGTATTGAATTATTCTAATGTTGGGAACACAGCTAATTTTAGTTATTCCGGAATTGATTTGGATATACTTGATTTTGACTTTGAAAACTTTGATTTCGAGAATATAGATGTTGAGGAATTTTTTCAGCCTTTAATTGATTCCTTAGAAAATATTTTCACTTTTGAAGATAGCTTCAGTCCTTTTGGAACTGCTATGCCTGCGACTATTAGAGCAAGCGCCGAATATTATTTAAATGAGTATCAAAATTTTGGTGCACAGTTTACAGGTAGGTTTATCAATACTGGTTTTCAACCAGCCATTAGCTTGTACTATAATCACACTCCAGCTAAATGGTTTAGTTACTATGCTGGATATTCCATCATTAGCAAATCGTATTTGAATTTTCCAATGGGCTTCAAAATTCTAGCAGGACCCTTTGAGTGGTATTTTGGAACAGATAATATTTTGGGTACGTTTGCACCAACTAAAACGAGAAGGACAAATTTTCAAACAGGTATAAACTTGATTTTTGGAAGGAAGAATAGCAAGAATTACCAACATTTCGATTACGGAGTAGAATAGGGTTTATTCTCTTAAAGACATAAAAAAAGCCATCCTTCATTTTGTTGAAGGATGGCTTTTTACTTTTACTTTATGCTTAATTGCATTTAGAATTGTACGAGAAAATATGAGTTGCTAGATCTCTCCAAGCTCTATCTTTCTTATCTAATCCAGTTAAAGCTCTACAGCCATCAAATAGGTCATTAAACCCATCTTTGTAGTCTTTCTTTTCAAGCTTATATGCAGGTGCATCTCCTTTCTTTACAAAGTAAGATTTGTCAATCCCACCTGCGACTTCCATTCCTCCGACGCTTGCAGACATGGTTTCTCCAGAATATGGATCATGGTAAACTTTAATGCCATTGCTGTAATCAGGATTAACTAATTGCATCAATAAGGTCATTTTCTTTTTCTTGATCATAACTTCCGTAGATTCGAAATAGGTGTAACCCTTGCTTAATATTTCACCATCCATATCAGTACTCATCATTTTGTTTAAATTTCCAGTAACGTCTGATAATGCAGCATATTTAGCCAATGCACTTGGAGGAAGATACATGTGTGCTATATCAGTTGGTTTAAGAGTCATTTTCTTCTTTTGACCATCTACAGAATATACCACCTCTTCGATATTACCTTTTTTCTTAGGTAATTTTTCAATGATGCATTCTAATTCTGTTCCGTCAGTAAGTGTAATATAAGCGGTCTTTTTTCTTGACACACCATCGAGACCTTTCATGAAAGTCTGTGCAGTCATGCTAAAATTAAGTAGTCCGATAAATCCTATTAGGAGTAATTGGTTCAATTTCATTTGTAATTTTTTTAATTAAAAGATTTGATAATATGCTAATATAAACAATTGCATAGGTCTTTAAGTCATTTAGAATTGATTCATTTTGTGCAATTTGAGCACTATTTATTGGCTTTAAATGCCTTTGTGAAAGCAGTAATAAGGTTTTCATTTTTGAGTGCTGGACTGATTTCAAAACCACTATTCAAATCCACACCTGCAAAATACGGGTGCATAAATGTTTTCAAGATGTCGATATCACTTGGCTGTATTCCTCCGCTCAATAGGAATGGAGTAGGTCCCTTATAAGATTCGAGTAATGACCAATCAAATTTTTTACCTGTTCCGCCTTTTAGTTTGTCTGATTTAGTGTCAAATAGCATCATAGCTACTTTGTCATGATAGGCATCGGCAGCATCAAAATCTTGCCTAGATTTAATAGCAATAGCTTTAAAAACCAAAAGATCTTTGCTGAGTGCACTGCAATAGTCGGGACTTTCATCTCCATGCAATTGAACGCCATCAAGCTTAAATTTTTCAACTTTATCTTTTACAATCTCGATTTTCTCATCAACAAAAACCCCAATTTTCTTTGTGTTCCCAAAATCTAAATGAGCAAATTTTGTTGCTTGAGAATCCTTCACATTTCTGCTAGATTTTTCATAAAATATGAAACCGATATAGTCAATATTTGATTTAAGTATTTGTTGGATGTTTTCAACATTACGCATCCCACAAACTTTCATTTGTTTATGCTTCATCCATCAATTGTTTGATTTGATTGATAAAATTCCCACAAGTAATACCCGGATTCCCACTTTTCATAAAATATTCACCAATCAAGAAGGCCTTGTAATCATTTTGAAGGAAGTTTACAATTTCTTTAGGGTCTGAAATTCCACTTTCCGCCACTTTAAGTACATGTTCAGGAAGTTCATTAGCAATTTCTAAAGCATGGTTGATATCAACTTGCATATTCTTCAAGTTTCGATTGTTGATACCGATAACATTTGCTTCAGAGGGAATTTTATCCAGTTGATCGAAGGTGTACAACTCTAATAAAACGCTTAATCCTAATTCTGTGGCATGCGCAAACAGCTCATGCAAAAGTGACTTTTCTAAACATTCACAGATTAATAGTATGGCATCTGCACCTAAAGCCTTTGATTCGGTAACTTGATAATGATCTACGATAAACTCTTTTCTTAAAATGGGTATTTGAACAGTGTCCTTAACCTGAGCTATAAATAGGTCACTGCCACCAAAATACTTTTCATCAGTTAATATACTAATGGCGGACGCTCCCGCATTTTGATAAGCAATGGCTATTGCTTCTGGATCAGCATCTAAGAAAATATTCTTTTTTGAGGGTGATTTTTTTTTGATCTCTGCAATGATTCCATAATTGTCACTTTCTTGTAGTGCATGATATAGTGATAGGGAAGTACTTGAGTAATAGACGCTTGCCTCAAGGGCGCTTTTGTTGATTTGACTTTTTTTAATGGCTACTTCTTGTTGCTTATGTTCAACAATTTCATCTAAAATACTCATGAAGTTAAATTTTTAAGTGCTCGATAAGCATTTCCAGAAACTAAGGATTCTTTTGCCTTTGCTCGACAATCTTCAAAACTTAAATTTTCTTCCATTGTCTGAATGGCCATACTCGCATTTGCTACTACTACCTGTGCTTGAGCTTCTGTGCCTTCATTTTTTAAAATCTTTGTAAATAAAGCGGCGTTTGATTGCACATCATCAGTTCCATGAATAAGCTTAGGATCTAAGGTATTAAAACCAATCTCCTCTGGAGTGAAGGTACTTGCTCCTTTGTTTTGTGCAATTTTAAAAGCTCCTGTTAGTGATATTTCATCATATCCATCTAAAGAATGTACAACGCTGAAGGACGTATTGCTATCTTCTAACAAGTATGAGTACAGTCTTAAAGTTTTCAAATTAAAAACACCCGTAAATTGATGGCTTGGTCTTGCTGGATTAATCAAAGGGCCTAGCATATTGAAAAAGGTCTTAACTTTTAATTGCTTTCGAGTCGATGCTACTTGCTTCATAGCAGGATGAAAAAGAGGCGCATGTAAGAAGCAAATATTAGCCTCATCTAATTGTTTTTTTAACTGATCTGTGTTACTTGTAAACTGATAGCCTAATGCTTCTAATACATTGCTTGAGCCACAATTGCTTGAAACAGCATAGTTGCCATGCTTGGTTACCTTGTATCCAGCTCCAGCTACAATAAACGAGCTCAGTGTTGATATGTTGAATGTATTCTTGCCATCTCCACCTGTACCGCATACACAAATGGTGTCTTGCCCTTCAGTATCCATGGGTATACAAAGTTCCCATAAGGCTCTGCGAAATCCCTTCATTTCAGCTTCTGTAATGTCTCGCATTTGGAATACGGTTAGAAAAGAGGCCGTTTGGATTTCATTATATTTTCCTTCGGTTATGCTTTTTAAAATATCATAAGCTTGCGCCTCTGATAGACTATTGTGATTGAATAAGTAGTGTAATATTTCTTTCATTTTAATAGGCTAAAAAGTTTTTGAGAAGCGTTTTGCCATTTTCGGTTAAGATTGATTCAGGGTGGAATTGGACCCCAAAAATGGGTAAACTTTTATGTCTTATTCCCATGATTTCATCATCTGCATCTTTACAGTTTACAATAAATTCTTCAGGTAAAGTTGATTTTTCAATAACCCAACTGTGATATCTTCCAGCCTTGAATTGCTTTGGAATATTCTTGTAAAGTGGATCATCTTCTTCTGATTGATACATATCTGTAGCCACACCATGAAATACACTTTCAAGATTGAGCAGTTTTGCACCAAAAGCTTCACCAATGGCTTGATGTCCTAAGCAGACGCCTAAGATTTTTTTAGTTGGTGCGTATTGTTTGATGAGTGGTAGTAAAATACCTGCTTCTTCAGGTATACCAGGGCCGGGAGAAAGAATAATACTTTCATATGCATCAACGTCTTCCAATGAAATTTTATCATTTCTATATACATCTGGTACTTCCTCTGTAAGTTCAAGTACATACTGAACTAAATTATAAGTAAAGGAATCATAATTATCCAAGATCATTAATTTCTTCATATCAGCTCTGCTTTTTTAATCGCTGCTCTTAATGCTGCGAGCTTATTATTGATTTCTTCTAATTCTTTTTGTTCATCAGATTTAATGACAACTCCCGCGCCAGCTTGGAAATAGAGGTAATTGTTTTTTGCTAAAAATGAGCGAATGATGATTGCATGATTGATGCTACCATCCAATCCAAAGAACCCTAACGCTCCACCATAAAATGATCTGTTTTCCTTTTCCAATTCATCAATGATTTGCATGGCCCTCACTTTCGGCGCTCCTGAAAGGGTCCCGGCAGGGAAGGTGTCTTGGAATATTTGCCTAGAATTATCCATGCTATCTAAGCTTGCTTCAACAACTGAAGTAAGATGAATGACGTGACTGAAAAATTGAATCTCCTTGAGTTTTTTTAATTCAATATTTTTTCCATTTCTTCCTAAATCATTTCTAGCTAAATCTACCAGCATGATATGCTCCGCGTTTTCTTTTTCATCTTTGAATAATTCTTGTGCTTTTTTGCGGTCCTTTTCATCGTCTCCAGTACGTCGGTAAGTACCAGCAATCGGATGGATCTGTGCCTTATGATCCTTTACGATGATTTGTGCTTCTGGGCTGCTTCCAAATAGGCTGTAATCTCCAAAATTGAAATAAAACAAATAAGGCGATGGGTTGATACTCCGAAGACTTCTGTATACATTAAATTCATCCCCTTTGTATTTTTGTGCAAAACGTCTTGCCAAGACAACTTGGAAGACATCACCTCTTTGGCAATGTTCTTTGCCCTTAGTGACCATCTCCATGAAAGCCTCATCGCTCGTATTGGAAATGAATTCGTCTTCCAATTTAAATGAATAGCTGGTTGCATTTGGAGATTCAACCATTTCGAGAATTTCTTTCATTCTTGATGCTTGACCCTCAGGTTGATTTTCTATGACTAACAATTCTTCATTAAAATGATTGATGATGATTTGAAAGCGATAAAAACCATATCTCATTTCATCAAGATCCATTGATCTTTTTTCTTTCGATAAACGTACATCTTCAAAATATTGGATCGCATCATAAGCAGTGAATCCAAAGAATCCCACCATTGAAGCATAAGGGGATGATTTGTCGACACTTACAGATTGAAAGAATGCCTCAAGTCCCTCTGCTATAGGATGGCTTTCAAATAAGCCGTCAAATTTATGAATCATTGCCTTTCCTTGTTTTACTCTAATGGAGCTCATACAATCAAAGCAAAGGAAGCTTCGACTATTTTCAGCATCCTTATAATCGCTACTTTCCAAAAGCAGGCCTTCAGGGAATTTGTCTCTTAAAATGGTAAAAGCTCTAACTGGAGTGGTTTTATCACTGATCAGTTTAATTGCATTAATCTTAATATTCATAATTAGCCATAAAAAAAGCGGCTTGTCGTGTTTCGACAAGCCGCTTTATATATTTTAATAATTGGCGTACTTAATCACGACGAGATTTATCGAATGTATTAAGCCACCACCAATTTTTATTTATCATAATTTTCATATCAATTGCAAGATGGAAAAAATTATATTGAAATACAAGCTTTGTATTTTTTTTAGAAAAGTTTCAACGGTATTGCAGTAATGGATACACTTCTCCTTTTTTGAAATGACTTTTATTGATAGGCAATTGAATGAAGGCATCGGCTTTAACTAAATTGGCCAAATCACCAGATCCATTTCCTTTAAATGGTGTGGCTAAAATTTGAGCTTGTTCATTCATGCTCAATTTTACTTCCAAAAAATATTCTAATTCAGGTTGAAAAAACACATCCTCCGTGAGCATACCAAAGGAGTTGAATTCACTTTTATTCTGCAAGCAAAGTGCCATCCAATACATGAAATATTTTTGCATACAAAGGAAGCTTGAAACAGGATTGCCTGGGAAAGCAAAGATGGTGCATTCGTCAGTTTTTCCAAACCAAAAGGGTTTCCCTGGTCGCTGTTTTATTTTATGGAATAATTTTTTGACACCCAAGGATTCCATAACTGATGGTATGAAATCGTATTTGCCTTTTGACACTCCTCCACTCAAGATGATGATGTCAAATGCTTTTAAGTAATTGTCAATTTTTACTTTAATAGCTTCTTGATCATCTAATAAATGATCTGTTTTTGCTGCAATACCAAAGGATAAAAGACTTGATTGTATGCGACTTATGTTTGACTTTCTAATTTGGTGGTCTAAGGGTTTTTGGTCTATGTCCACCAGTTCATCTCCGGTTGAAATAATCATGATCTCAGGTAATCTTTTTACCAAAATTTCATGCTTGCCAATAGTTGCTGCGACGCCAAGCTCTGCTGGACTCATTGCGACATTCGGATGAACAATGATTTCTCCTAGCTTTCGATCAATACCTTTAAAATGGACATTTTGTTGATCTTTAACAATGACATCTGGAATTAAAGAAGCAATATTGTTTTCGATGATGAGATCCTCATATCTTATTACAGTATCAGCATTAGATGGCATAATAGCACCAGTCATGCACTCTATGCAATCCGTAGAATTATGTAAGTTCTTTTTACTGAATCCAGCTGCTGCAATTTCTTGAATGTTCCAAGATCTAGATCCCTTTTTGTAAGAATCATATGCAATGCATATGCCATCCATGGTAATCCTATCATAAGGCGGAAGGTCACGATCAGCACTCAATGATTCAGCTAAAATTCTTTCACTTGCCTTACTAAGTGGGATTTTCTCCGTGCCAAAATCTTGTAGGTTTTCTCGGAGTATGTCTAAAGCCTTTTGTACTGTGATCATAAAGTTGTTTTAACCACCTATGCTGGCCATGGACTCTGAAACTTTAGTGTTGAGCCTATTCTCTTGCGCTTCAAATCCATCTTTAGCACGATTGGAACTTGCTTCTAAGATGGCCAATTCAATGGCTTCATCTGTGGCGCCTGACCTGATTAATTCTTTTAAATTGAATATCCCATCATCATAAAGGCAGGTCTTGATCATTCCTTTTGGAGTCAGTCTAATTCGATTGCAAGTACCACAAAATGTTCTGCTAAATGCTGGGATGATACCAAAGCTTCCATTAAATCCGGCTATCTTATAATTAAGTGAAGTAGCGTAGGCGGGATCCTCTAATTTAATAGCATCACCAAAATGATTTTCAATATGATTTAGGATCTTTTTGTAATTCCATAGAAGATGATCTTCGTCCTTCCCATTACCATTAAATGGCATCTCCTCGATAAATCTGACAGCGATGGCATGTTCTTTTGCTAAAGAAACCATTGGGATGATATCTTCAGTGTTTTGTCCGTTCATCACCACACAGTTTAACTTTACGTCCACATTTTTTTCTAACATTTCATTCAAGCACAACATGACTTCGGAGAAATAATCACGGCGAGTAATTTGATGAAAACGATCCTTGTCAAGGCTATCGATGCTTAAATTAAATGAGTTGATACCTAGTTCAATAAGTTCATCAAGATACTTTCTTGTTAATGTGCCATTGGTAGTAATATGAATATTTTTAATTTCTTCAATCTTGGAAAGTGATCGAATAAAATCCATAATTCCTTTTCTTACGAAAGGTTCTCCTCCAGTGATTCGAATTTTATGTATTCCTTTTTTAGCTAGAATTTGACAAATCCGAAGCATTTCTTCAAAGCTAAGTAACTCCTTTCGATCTACAAATTCAATTCCCTCATTAGGCATACAATAGAAGCATCTTAGGTTACACCTATCTGTAACTGCTAAACGCAAGTAGTTGATGATTCTACCATGATTGTCTATAATCTTATCCATATAATATACCTAAAGAAAATAAATATACTCAAAAACTACTCATATGAAGCATTAAAAAAAAAGGGTCAAAATTAATTGACCCTTTTTCAAAACACATATATGAAATAACAATTATTAATTTATTCATGCTATGTCATAACAATCTTTGTTCTTTTACATTTAGAATGAAAAGCAACCATTCTTGTTACAATTACTAATAGTTGATTCTTTGAATGAAGGAAATGTTTTTTTACTCGTGGCAAATAGGTTAAACACAGCCTTCAGCTCAAAACTTGCAGGACTAGAATAAAAGGATTTTGGTTGATCATAGAAGTTGATATGACTTCCTGCATTGGCCATATAACTTTTGAAATTAAATTCTAAATCAAGATGACTGTTCAATCTTACTCCAATTCCTCCTTGTAGGCCAAATTGATTTTGGACTGGTGTGGATGAGAATCCATCCATTTTGTCCAATTCTGAGTCAATCGTTAGGATAGACTTCATCAAAGGTCCAGCCTCTAATTTAAAGTGACCAAATCTAAAGCCCATCAATAATGGGGTCTCTATGTATTGGGTTTTTTCAATCAAAGTCATTTCTTCTCTTTCCTCAATAAGGATGTTGGTTTTTTCAGCATTGTAAGTAGTAGTTTGTTTTCCGTAATTCACACTCGGTTTGATATAAAACGAGCCAAGTCTTAGTTCTGCGAAGGTTCCGATAGAATAGGCAGAAATGTTGGCGATCCCAAGTTTTTGCTTCATTTCGGCATTGTCAATTAAAAGGATTTGTGGGCTCTTTGCACCTTTTAGTGCACCAATGCTTAATCCAGTGTTTACTTTTACTTGTGCGTTTAATCCTAGGCTTATTAGGAGGATGCTTAATATTAATGATACTTGTTTCATAATGTTAGGTTTCTGTGTTTGCTAAATTTGGTTAGTAATGTTAGTTTGATTTCTTAAGCGTAGTAGTTTAATGTGCTTAGTTCATCTTTAAACATATTATGATTTTTTGTAATATGTTTATTCATTATTCGCTTGTTTCAAAAGCGTCAATTCTTTCAATTATTTTAAAAATTAATAAATAAGGAAATTTACAAATTCGTAAAGCTAGATAGGAATGAAATAAAGGGCCATTTATTTCAATGCTTATTAAGCTTAAGGTTTCTATTCGTTTTTCGCATTCATTCTAGTTCTTGTTATGCTTCAAAATTACGGTGTAAATTACTTTCACACAATACCCAAATTTTGGGGTTTTCATGTGTATTAACTGTTTATACTATTAAGACAGTATTAAAACCATCTTCCCCTATCTATATATGACGTCTGGGTGTCATATTTTAGTATAGCTTTTTATAGTTTTTATAATTTTATTTCAAAGGACTTTACTTTCTTTAAAAGCATGCTTACTATTAATATACCCCAATTTCAAATAACGCTGCTTACAATTATAAGATGCTTTTTGTTATTTAATGGTTGGGTATCTCCGAGTAAAAAAAAATGAATGCAGCTAGTTTAACGATTTGTTAACGCAGTCCGAAGTATGAAAGCTGAGGAATATAAGTATCATGAAAACCATCAAGCTCCAGCAGAGACATAAGTTCTCATCACTGAATTTTGAATAGCAAATGAAAGTCTAGATTAAATGGAGACGAGAAAATTATTTTTATATACCGTTTATTTTCACAAAGGATCTACAGGCTTTTTCTTCTCCTGAGCTCAATGAAATATAATAAAGTCCATTGGGGAATCCATCCATAAAATCTAAAACATAAACTTTCTCAAAAATAGGAGGAGGTATAATGGTGTCTTCCCAAACTAATTTTCCTACAGGGTTAAATATTTTTATTGATACAGGCTTTTCATCCATTGTCTGATAATAGAGTCTGGTAATATTAGGTGTTGGATTGGGATACAAATTTTCAATACCAAAAGTCCCAAAGCTCACCCCACAATAATCTCTAGCAGCAACTACCGAAGCTGCTACATCTAGTTTCCCTTCTGTTGTTGTTTTATTGTCTAAGCTAGAAATAGGGCTTACATTATCAAGTATGAGTGATTTAACTATTAGAGCTCCAGCAGCAGGATCAAGATCAATTTGTGTAAGTAAGTCCAAACACATAGCACCATATATTAAACCGATAGTTCCAGATACTTGCGGGGTTGCAGCAGAAGTTCCTTTAAAACTAGCATCATAGCCATTATTTAATCCCGTTGTATGCACATCAAAACCCAAAGCTGAAAGGTCAACTGACGTAGCGCCATAACCTCCATTTTGCAATACATCTTCAAACGTTGTTCTTGTAACAGAGATAATAAATTCACTTGGACAAAGAGATGGCAGATCCCCTTCTTCATCAATGTCAACATTGCTATTAGGAGAAGCAACGATACTTAGTATCCCAACTGATCCTAAGTCGTCGTAAGTACTGCACCAAATAGGCTGAGTCTCTGGGAAAACGCCGGGAGCACCTTTTGAAAGATTTGTTGCTACAATAAATGCCCCTTTAGTGCCATTGGATTCGTTGAAGTCTTGACGCAATTTCTTTACATAGGCCATGGCTTCCAAGATTCTTGAAATATTGGTGACATTAGAAACGAGCAATAGTGATGAATTCCACATGATGCCACTTCCTCCAATGTCATTGTCACCCTTTGCACCAATTATTCCGTGTACAGAACTTCCGTGCGAAGCAGTCGGGTGAACATCATTCATGTTTAAGACATTGTAGCCATTATAGTCATCAATAAATCCGTTTTCATCATTATCTAGTCCATCATTTGGAATTTCAAATTGATTAATAAAGCTTGTCCCAACAAGATCTTCATGGTCAGGAGAAAATCCCGTTTCATAAATAGCAATTACTGCTTCTCTTCCATCTGCTGTGATACCATCGGTTGAGATGTCCCAAGCAGTTTTTGAATTTATATAATCATGGTGAATTTGAGTGCCAATAAAAGGATCATTAGGTGTGGTTTCTCGATCTGTTAAAACCAAATCTTCACATGCAAATTTAATTGCCTTATCCCTTTGAATAGCATTGATGCTTTCAAATAAATTTAAGGGAGTTTCTAGTGAGACATGATAAATGAAAAGATCCGCATAAATAAGTTTTTGCGATTGGATTTTAAGATTTTCTGAGGCTCTTAAAGCTGCTGCAGGATTTAATCCTTCGTCTTCCATTTGAATGATTAAATCAAATGAATTATTACTGTACTGTGTTTGACTGCTAAATCCACTAGCAATGCATAAATAAAAAGTGAGGATGAAAAACAATTTGACTGGTTTCATTAATTTGTTTTTATTATGGTTGGCCTGCTATAAATTACAATTTCCCAATGTTTTACATTAAAATCAAATTTCTTGCCTTGGAAATGATTTTTTTATTCCTTTAAATTTTCTTTCGCCTGCTTTAAGGGCTATTCCCAAATGATTTTCTTTTGGGGGAACTGGACAATTATATCCATCACTGTAGGCGCACCAAGGGTTATAAGCCTTATTAAAATCTATATAGATTTTTTGATCAATGATATCCGACATTTTAAGGTCTAAATACCTTCCTCCACCGTAGCTCTCTTCATCATTTGTCCAATCTTTAAACGGTAAAAATAAATGATCCTTATATACGGGATTATTTAAAAACCCTAAGTTTTTGTAGATATTCAATTGATGTGATTCGCCATCTATCGTGAAATTTATAATCCCATAACTAATATAGTCTCTCGTAATGCCGCTATAGGTTGCCATTTTGAATGGTTTTGCATCAGGTGTCAGTGTGAATTCAGCACGCACCTTATACTTTTCTTGTGCAGCAAAAAACTGCATTTTTTTTAAGTCTTTTTTAGTCAATGGAGCACGCTCATCGGCTAAGAAGTTTTTCTTATAAGTCTTGCGATGTTGTTTGATTTGCTTTTTAAAAGATTGACTTTGACCTGTCAATGGTAGCAAGAAAAACCATGAAAAAATTATTACAACATTTTTCATACTATCTATTATTTACAATAATAATTTGGTTTTTACTATTAATAGCGATCCTTGTTACATTATTTAGACCATAAATTGACAGATCAGCTATTTCAAGCCATTCTTTATCAATTCCTATGTTTAGTTTATATATTTTCGATTGATTAGCCATCAAAATACTTCCATCTGAACTAAAGGCAAAATCTTGAGAATTTCCAGGTGTTTCAGCAACAATTCGAGCTTTTTTCGAAATTGGATCATACTCTTTAATATAATAACGTGTTTCATCCTTCTTTTGTAGAAACAATAACCTGCCTGATTTAGTCTTTTGCATGCCTCTTCCAATATTATTGGTAAAAAGCTTGGCATCTTGGTCACCCAGTTCTATGAAACTCAAATTCACAGGATCATCCACTAGAAATAATGCTAATTTTCGTTGGCTAATCCAGCTGTGATATCCCACATTGTTTAAGTTTTCAAAAAGAGCTTCGCCCATATTTGATCGATTTAAAGGATATTCCCAAAGTAATTGTTTTCCGCTTCCATCATTACTTTGCTTAATGCAGCTAATGTGCTTTTTATCAGGCGTTAATGTGGGTGAGAATTCACTATCGTCAGTTTTAGTTATGCGATACAATTGATCGCTATCGATGTTCATAAGGTAAATATCCGTTTGCGAAGAACCAGCCATTTGAACGCTGATTAAACACTCTGAATCGGAAATAAAATTAGGTTGATTATTATATCCACCAGGATTAAACCCACTAAGATATTTAGCCTGAACAAGTTGAAAATTAGCTTCAGTATCTTGGATTAGATTAAATTGATATAAATCCGTTTGAGGAATCTGAGAAAATAACTGGAAACTTATGAGCCAAATTAAAAGCGTAATGGGTCTATGCATTAACGATAATACTCATTTCTACCAATAATTCAAACTTACATTTTATTTGCTCCCCTGAAAATTCTGTTCCAATTGATTCCTTCAAACATATTTCCATTTTTTGTTGAAAACCAGATAAAAAGCGGTTTACCTACAATGTGATCTTCAGGCACAAAGCCCCATGCTCTGGAATCTTCTGAATTGTGGCGATTATCACCCATTGCCCAAAAGTAATCTTGCTTAAAAGTATATTCATTGGTTTCTACACCGTTAATCATAATTTTTCGGCCGTCATAGGAGTAGTCATTATTCTCATAAACATTAATTATTCTAGCATATAGCGCAATATTTGAAGCGCTTAATTTAACCGTTTCTCCTTTTTTAGGAATGTTTATGGGGCCATAATCATCAATAGTCCAATGACCAAAATTCTTTTTATCGAAAGGAAATAGAGGACTTTGACCAACGGAGGTAATCAGAAAACTTGAATCTTGTTTTAATAAGTCCTGAACATTTTGCTCGCTCAAAAAATACAAATAATCGCCTTGCTGTCTTTTGCCATACAACTGTTGTTCCATGATGCCCGCATTCAGAAGCTGTCCTGGTGTTGGTAGCTTCATTTGAGAAATCGCATAGACGTCTACATTTCTTTGAATTTTAATACTTGGATCTAAGGCTTGTATTTTTTCTTTTAATTCTTCAGTTAAGAATGCTGTCATCATACCTTCTTTCCTTTCACCAAAGGTAGAATTGCTTAGATTCATGTCTTCGAATTTTTTCATATTGAAGCCTACAGGGTAGGTAATCAAATATTTAAATTGAAGATTGCTTGGGTTTTGTAATTTTTCGTCATTGATAAAAACTTGGCCATCTACAATAGCCATTTTATCCCCAGGAGCTCCTATACATCTTTTAATGTAGTGATCTCTTTTATCAATAGGTCTTGTGATAATTTTACGCTTCCAATTAGGATCATTGTATGCGCCATTTTGCATTTGTTGAGCTGAGAATGACCGCTGTGGTACTAAATAAACACTATCTCCAACAGGCCAATTAAAAACAATGGGGTCATTGACATCAATTGTTTCAAAAGCGGGGAGTCTAAAATAGGGGAGATTAGGTTTTTCCCAATAGGACTCTTTATCAATGAATGGAACTCTGTTATGCAATAATGGAATCATCATCGGAGTGATGGGTGTCCTAAGGCCATATCTGGCTTTACCTACAAAAAGAAAATCTCCTACATTTAATGAATTCTCCATTGAAGGAGTAGGTATCTTATAAGCTTCGACAAAAAACATTCTAATAAATGCTGCGGCAAATACGGCAAAAACAATTGATTCTGCCCATTCTCTTCCAACGGATTTTTTATAAGGATTTTTTGCAATCAGTTTATTGGCTGCTCTATTTTTTCCACTCATTTGTAGGTCAAGAATATCTTGCTCATACTTTTTTTCAATCTCGATGGATTTGCCAATGTATTTATCTTTTTGATTGAGTCCTAAGTAGCTGAAAATGGCAGGAGCATAAACTACAGCAGCGGCACTATGCTTTAAATCTAATTTGTTAAATGACCTGACCAATGAGACAGCCATTCCACAAAAAACAAATATATTTAAGATCGGCACAAGCAGCAGGATAACATGCCACTTAGGTCTACCAATAAGGCCATTCCACTCCAGAAAATTCAAGCCAGGTACTAAACCCTTCCACCCAGGAATTCCAGCTTTATTGAAAATTAAGTACAGAGAAATACTTAATAGGATATAGCTTATAATAAAGAAAATTAAAATCGTCATAAATGCCTATTTCGCTTCGGCGCAAATATAACTGAAAAATGATGCTATTCCTTTTCTAGCTAGCGCTAAAATAGATTTAATCAGAAGCTTAGCTCGACGAAATCTGATAGTTTATCTACAAAATATCATTCATATCATCGTCAAATTCATCAAACATACCAGATAGAAGGTTGTTAAAACTCATTTTATTTTGAGAAATCTCTCTATTTACAAACTTTAACTCTGCTAATCCTTGCAATACTAATTCCATGTAGACATATAATTCCTCATCTACATTCTTTATATGTTTTTGCACCAATTTAGCTAAGCCTGGAATATCATCAAGCCTTTTTTGATATTCTTTTGTACTGATGTCATTTCCAAATTCTACTGTATTTCCATCTTCAAAGAAAGCTCTCATTGCTCCATAAGGATCTCCTGTTTTGTCCATTTCAATATCATCAGGATTAGGGAAGTATTGAAGAAATTCACCTTTTATGGCTTTTCCTAGTAATGACATGGCAACAGCATATGGACCTTCTTGTTCGCCTTCATAGACCAATTCAACCTTGCCTGTTATAGCTGGAATCACACCCCAGAAATCTGTGACTCTTGCGGCAGTTGATTTTTCTTTATTAATGATCATTCTTCTTTCAGCACTACTACATAAGTTTTCATATCCTGATATACTTAATCTCGCAGACACCCCACTTTTTTCATCTATAAAATCACTTTCTCTAGCAGCGAATGAGGTTCGCTCTAAAATATTAGCCAAGATATCTGATACTTGGATTTGTTCCTTTTGAGCATCAGTCAAATTACTTTCTTGTGCAGTAATATCTTTAGCGATATGCAGGCTGGTAGGATAGTGCGTGAGGATTTGGCTCTCAATACGATCTTTAAGTGGAGTAATGATACTACCTCTGTTGGTATAATCCTCCGGATTAGCAGTGAATACAAATTGAATATCCAAAGGTAATCTCAATTTGAAACCTCTAATTTGAATGTCGCCTTCTTGTAAAATATTAAATAATGAAACTTGGATTCTTGCTTGAAGATCAGGAAGCTCATTTATTACAAAGATACTTCTGTGAGATCTAGGAATTAATCCAAAATGAATGACTCTTTCATCAGAGTAAGGTAGTTTTAAAGTAGCCGCTTTTATAGGGTCGACATCGCCCACAAGATCTGCAATGCTCACATCAGGAGTCGCTAATTTTTCA
Organism: uncultured Saprospiraceae bacterium; assembly: GCA_937961455.1. GTDB lineage: Bacteria > Bacteroidota > Bacteroidia > Chitinophagales > Saprospiraceae > CALGNN01. Next base: position 32,696 of record CALGNN010000014.1, on the reverse strand, counting down.
ACATATCTTTCTGATCGATGTATCCAGGCAATAGGAGTATCATCTCCTTGTTCATTTACAATATCAATGGCTTGTTTTGAAATGGGATTGAGTGGATCATCATTCAATTCAGCTTGGGCAATCACAGGCATATATTCATCAAGTAGGCTTGTCATCAATCTTGCGATTCTGGTTTTTGCCTGACCTCTTAATCCTAATAATAAGACATTATGTCTTGATAATATAGCTCTTTCTAAATCTGGGATTACGGTATCATCAAAACCTTTGATACCTTCAAATACTTTCTCCTGATTGCTCAATTTTTCAATCAGATTTCTACGCATTTCTTCCTTAATACTTCTGGATTTGTAAGCACTTTTTTTAAGCGCTCCAAGGGTTCTAATTTCTTTCATTATTTCTTTCTTCGACGTTTGTTCTGTTTGTAATCCATGAAAATAAATTCACCTAAACCTTGCAGAGAACTATAGAAGGCCTTGCCATTATTAGCATTAGTAAATTGATCTACAAATTTTACTAGATAAGGATCTCTTGCAATCATAAAAGTGGTAATAGGAACATGCATTTTTCTACATTTTACTGCTAGTCCTAATGTGCGATTCAATATTTTCTTATCTAAACCAAAACTATTTTTGTAATATTTTTTTCCTTTTTTTATACAGGTGGGTTTACCATCTGTGATCATCATTATTTGTTTGTTGGGATTTTTACGTTTTCTCAATATTTCCATGGCAAGTTCTAAACCTGCTACAGTATTTGTATGGTAAGGTCCAACTTCAAGATAGGGTAGATCTTTGATCCCAATTTCCCATGCGTCATTGCCAAATACCAATATATCTAGTGTGTCTTTAGGATAGCGTGTTAAGATTAATTCAGACAGGGCCATGGCTACTTTTTTAGCCGGCGTAATTCTATCCTCGCCATACAAAATCATGCTATGGGAAATATCAATCATTAAGACGGTACTCATTTGACTTTTATAGAAAGTTTCATGAACCTGAAGGTCTTTCTCAGTTAAATTGAATTCATCAATGCCATGATTTATTTGTGCATTTTTTAATGATTCAGACATGGCTATGTTGTCTAGTTTATCACCAAATTGAAAGGGTCTCATCTCAGAGGTGAATTCATCTCCCATACCTGAAATGTTGGTTTTGTGATTCCCTCTTTTTGACTTTTTTAATTGATCGAAAATATCATCAAGTGCCTTTCTTCTTAAGGCTATTTCCATCTTTGCACTGGGCTTAAAATTGGGATTCTTTGCACTTTCTTGCTGAATGAGTCCCTTATCAATTAAATCTTGGATGAAATCAGCTATTCCATACTGATCATCAGTAAGATTATATTGCTTATCCAATTGAGTCAACCAGCTTAGCGCCTCTGAAACGTCTCCTGATGTATGTATCAATAGCTCCTTGAATATCTTTAATAATCGCTGAAAAGGATCATTGATTGAGGTGTCAGGTACGTACTTTGAAAATTTCCAATATATCATTCAAATGGATAAATAACTTTATAAGTATTAAGGTAATACAAATTGGCTTTGTGAATGTTTAATAAATGTGAAAATTAAATTTCTATTTAAGGGTACTGATTTTAATTCAGAATTATTTACACTCAAGCCGATATAAATAATCTATTTTATCAGAAAAATCAGAAAATTCAAACAATTTGTATATTTTAGCGTTATAAGTTCAAATTTTCGAATTATATGAATTGTTGTAACATAGAAGCAGTAGTAAGTTTTGACGAGAGAGGACAACTCGTTCTTCCCAAAGACCTTAGAAAGAAATTCAACTTACAGGCAGGTGATAAGTTTGGCTTAGTTAGCTGTGCTAATGGTGAAAAGCTTTGTTGCTTAGCTCTTGTAAGAGTAGAAGAGATGCAATCTTCTATCAAAGATATCCTTGCACCGGTGTTTAGTGATGATTCTAAATAAATTTTTTCACTAAACTTTTAATGTTATGACAACACTAATTTGTGCGCTACTATGTGGCGCTGGATGTTGCTAAATGCAAAGAGGCCCAACCCTGCTAGGCAGGTGTTGGGTTTTCTTATCTTTACGAGGATTTCTTGCATATGAAAATCCCAAAAGGAATTCAATATATTTTATACGCTACGCTTGCCTTTGGGTTCATGAATGCCTTAGTCAAAGAAGTAGGTGATTATAATGTATTTCAAATCATATTCTTTAGAGCTTTAGGCACTTTTCTTATTTGCTTCATCTTACTAAAAAGGCTTTCGATTGCTATTCTTGGGAAAAATAGAAAATGGCTCATGATAAGAGCCTTGACAGGCGTTTTATCAATCATTAGTTTTTTTTATGTTTTACAAAGAATTCCTTTTGGTTCTACGATGGCCTTAAGATATACCTCGCCCATATTTGCTGCGATTTTTGCCGTTATTTTTCTAAAAGAAAAAATTTATCCACTACAATGGATTTGCTTTCTTACCGCTTTAACAGGAGTATTTCTTGTAAAAGGATTTGACGCACGAGTGGACACCTGGTCATTGCTTTTAATTATTTTTTCAGCTATTATGACCGGTATCGTTTATGTAATTATTCGATTTCTTGGTGACCGTGAGCATCCCTTGGTTATTATTATTTATTTCATGGGCTTGGCCACTTTTGTAGGTTTGATTTTTGGTTTGCCAGGGTGGAAGCAACCAGAAGGAGTAGATTGGATTTATTTTCTATTAATTAGTTTGTTTGGATTTATTGGACAATGGTATATGACCAGAGCATTCCAAGTAGAAGAAGCAAATATCATCGCACCATTTAAATATATGGAAGTAGTTTATGCTTTAGTAATCGGTTATTTTATTTTTGGAGAATCCTATAGATATTTTGCATTACTCGGAATTGCCTTAGTTGTAATTGGTATGGTTGGAAATGTTTTTGCGAAAAAATATATATACGATGAAAATACTTGAAAAGGTATTATTTATTGAAACTTAATTAGTAATTAATTCAGTTAATGTCAAAATATCAAACTTTAATTTATTTCTCATTGGGATTAGAATTAATTCACTTTCTGTACCCATCCGTTCTTTAAAGTTGATGTCATTTAAAGTAGCATTCAATTGAATTAATTGTAATTGCTGATCTTTCTTGAGTCTTTTTTCAATTAGATTCAGCGTTCTTAAAGCTTCTTTAATTTTATTTTTTCTAATTAATTTTTTGATGCTTTGTGATATTTGTTGAGCATTTAATTGAGAGCCCAAATTTGTTTGAGATTGCAAGGCTAATTCCAACTCTTTTATATATTGATCTAAGGCTTCTTGATCTTCTTTTATTTCCATTACTTTAGTATCAACCGCATCATTTAGTTGGGGTATCGTCAATGGTAAATTGTTGTTTTTTGTTTGCAATAAATCATTGTCTCTAGTTATATAAAAGAGGTCTACCATTAATTCCAAAACCCTTATTACTCCCTCGCTACATTCTTTACTAAGCTTTTTAAAACCTAATGACCCAGTTGTTAGTTTTGAACTAAAGACTGAATATTTTGGTGTAAATAAATCCATGAAAAAACCTTTTTCAGGAAATGCAATTTGGTGCTGATAAATAACACCATCATAATTTTCTGGGAGTTGAAATTCTTCTGGTGCTGTCAATATTATAAGAGGCTTATTAAATAAATCAAATTGAATTTTTTTATTTATTTCTGGGATAAATATTTCTTCTCTTTTATGTAAAAATTCCATTAATTCAATAATAAAATTTTCATCTGCAAGATGAACATCTTGAATTTCAAGGATGGGTCGATCTTCAGTGATCTTATGAGGATTCTTTTGACGCACTGGATCTGTTTTAATCATTTCAAGAAGTCGGACTATTGGGCCTGCTTTGAAATAATATTCATTTTCTTTTCTCGGATTTGCTTTAGGGTGTATTTGGTAATACTCAAGATCTCGTTTTTTGGCTTCATGGTCAAAATGATATAATGAGTTTCTAAAATTTTGGCCTTTACGTATTTTCCATTCACAAAAGTAGTGTGAATGTGTTGGTTTATGTTTTGTGTTAATTTCATAAGCGACCGACCTTGCTACTAATTCACGCATGTATCTATCTCCTGAAATTAAAAGTGGATTACCAGTTTTAATGGCTTTATTAATAATCGTTATGATACTTGGAGATGGTTGAAATGCATCTAATGCGATGTAGTCGAAAGGATTAGAAATGTCAAACATTCCTTTTGTTTTGTGACCTAAAGTTCTAGCATTCAACAATTGATCACCAACATATAGTTTTTTGGGTCTTCCTAACATTTGGGATTGTTTTCTTTCTAAGATAAGGAAAATGACCTAATCAAATGGAATGCAAGAAGTCTACAAGTCAGTCTGCATTCGCTGCCGCTCATTGCCTTAAAAAACAAAAGCAAACCCAAGTAAATTTGAATTTGCTTTTTTGCTTTTCAAGGCCGACACAGCGTGCCTTGCTTTAGTGGAGCTGCCGAGATTAGCTTTGCTGATCTCGAAGGCTACCGAAGTCTACAAGTCAGTCTGCATTCGCTGCCGCTCATTGCCTTAAAAAACAAAAGCAAACCCAAGTAAACTTGAATTTGCTTTTTTGCTTTTCAAGGCTGACACAGCCTGCCTTGCTTTAGTGGAGCTGCCGAGATTCGAACTCGGGTCCAGAGAAAGAACCAAAATGCTTTCTACATGCTTAGTAGGTATTCGGATTTTCGAAGTGATTCAGGCATACCTGCGGCGACAAATCACTCTTATTCTCTGAGTTTCGCTTTTAAGTCGAGACATCCTTATCCGCTAGCCTGAATGTTTATGATATGCGTTTCGACTTTGTATCAGACATCAAGTCGGTCGCACACTATGCTACTAATTCCTAGAATTAGGCAGCAAGGGCAAAGTTATTATTGCCAGTTAAATTGTTAATAGACATTTTTAACGTAGTGTACTATCCTGCTACGGCATGCTTACAAGTCAATTACATTTCCTGTCGATTCCAATTCAGCCCCATTTGTTTATTATCCTAAACTTGAGCTTCAGCACATAGGTTTGTTATTGTACTAGTTTGCTTTTGTTATTCCCAAGTTTTCAAAGATCTAATTTAAGAATGCAAATATAGTTCTAATTACTTTACAAACGACTTAGTATCTTTGAAAGTTCCTATTTTAAAATGCTAATCATGGTGCCAATGGATAAGCAACAGCGAAAAATAATCCATATCGACATGGATGCATTCTATGCTTCTGTAGAACAAAGGGATGATCCATCATTACGGGGCTTAGCTATAGCAGTTGGCGGAGGAGAAAAAAGAGGTGTAATTACTACGGCCAGTTATGAGGCCAGGAAATTTGGAGTGAGGTCAGCAATGTCAGGCTACGAAGCCAAAAGATTATGCCCGCAACTTATTTTTGTTCCTATTAGATTTGAAGCTTATAAAGAAGCGTCCCAAGCGATCAGGTCCATTTTTGCCCGATACACTGATTTAATAGAACCCTTGTCATTCGATGAAGCTTTTCTTGATGTCACTGAGAACAAAATTAATCAACCAATTGCAACTGAAATTGCTAAAGAAATTAAACAAGCCATTTTCGATGAAACACAGTTAACCGCCAGTGCGGGAATTTCCTACTGTAAGTTTCTAGCAAAAGTTGCCTCTGATATTAATAAACCAGATGGAATTACCATTATAACACCCAAGAAGGCCATTGCATTTTTAGAACAGCTTGAAATTGAAAAATTTTATGGAATTGGAAAAGTCACTGCCAAGAAAATGAAAGCAATGGGAATTTTTCATGGGAAAGATCTTAAAAAAATGGATCGGATTACTATGGTAGAAAAGTTTGGGAAAATGGGGTCTTATTACTTTGATATTGTACGAGGAATTGATGATAGGCCTGTACAATCACATAGAGAAAGAAAATCTCTAGCTATTGAGCGAACACTAGATGAAGATTTAGTTGATTTTGACAGCATGAAAAAATATTTTGAAGAACTAAAAGTGAAATTTATTGCTAGGGTTAAGAAATATGAATTTTACGGAAGAACCATATCGCTCAAATTAAAGACTTCTGATTTCAAGACATTAACTAGAAGTCATACTGAAAAAAATCCCATTGAAAATGAACAAATGATTGTCGCAATTGCCGATGAATTATTAGAAGCATATAAAAAAGAATTAAAGCCTATTAGACTCATTGGTTTGACGATGAGCAATCGCCCTAAAAAAGATATTAAGGAATCAAATCAACTCTTTCTTGATCTATGATACCAATGCACAATGCATTTAGTATATTAAGGGAATTATAAAATTTATAAGTATGGATAAAAGAAGAAAGTTTATTAAACAGTCATTGTTATTGGGAACTGCACTTGGTAGCATTAATTTTTTAAGCTCTTGCGAGAATACTTTGAATAAAAAAGAAAACGAACTTTCTGAAAAATTAAACATTGAACCAAAAGCAAAACCCAAAGAACATTTACAAATTCAAAAAAATAGTGTCATCCTTTTTCAAGGGGATTCCATTACTGATGGGGGAAGAAGCCGAGAGGCTTTGAAAGCAAATGATGCTTGGGGCTTCGGCACAGGTTATGCCAATTATGCAGCGACTAAGTTGTTAGGAGAAAATCCAGAAAAAAATATACAAATTTATAATAGAGGTGTAAGTGGTCATAAAGTTTTTGAATTGGCAAATCGCTGGCAAGAAGACTGCATTGATTTAAAACCCGATGTGCTTTCTGTATTAATTGGCGTGAATGATTATTGGCATACCATGACACATGATTATAAAGGCACCATTGAAACTTATCTGACAGATTTTAATGCCTTATTGGAACAAACTAAAAAATCGTTTCCAAATATCTCCCTTATTATAGGTGAACCATTTTTCGTAAAAGGAGGCACAGCAATTCAGGAATCTTGGCATGATAAACTCACACCATATAGAGTCGCTGCCAAAGCTGTTGCAGATCAGCATGAAGCAATTTTTATTCCCTATCAAGAAATCTTTAATGATGCATTAAAAATCGCACCTGTTTCTTATTGGGCAGCAGATGGAGTGCACCCATCTATGAGTGGATCCTATTTAATGGGAGAAGCATGGCTTAAGGCACTAAAGTCAATTTGATATAAGACTTTTTTATGATTCAACTAGAAAAAAAACAAAGTATCTTCAATTGCATATTTCAAATTATTCAAATAGAAAAATGAGACCTTTTAGAATTGCCACCTTCTTGTTTGTAGCGCTTGTATTGCATTCTTGTGCTACAAAACATGCAAAGAATTTTGTTTTACCTGAGCCAGTTAATACAAAAGATCACCCCATCTTAATTCAAATGAAAAAGAATTTTGGGACACATGGAGGTGTCTATGCTGATAATAAATTTGATGGTGCAAGACTCAATGATTTTATTCAATTGTCTCAAGATACTTTTGCTGCAATCATTGAACCTGAGAATAAACCAATTAATTCAAGTCCTTGGTATTCTTTTCGAATCTGGTCAGATAGAGAAAGAGATATTGTTTTAAAATTAGATTATACAGGTTATGGACATAGATATGTTCCGAAGTTAAGTGTAGATGGGGAAAACTGGACAATTTATCCAGAAGATGAAATCAAACGAGATGGAGAAGATGCTTTAATAAATTTAAGTATCAAAAAAAAGCCATTATGGGTGAGTGCCCAAGAATTAATAGTAACAAAAGACATTATAAATTGGTGTGAAAAAATGGCTGAACATCCATCCGTGCAAATGAGTATAGTTGGAAGCAGTAAACTCGGTAAGCCATTACCTCATTTATTAATAACTAATGGTGATATAAAGCGAAAGGATGCGGTTGTTGTAATAGGTCGTCAACATCCCCCTGAGGTTACAGGCTTCTTAGCTATGCAGGCCTTTATTGAGAAAATTCTTGATAAAAGCGCACTAAGTAATAAATTTCTTGACAATCATGTGGTTTATGTATATCCTCTTATGAATCCAGATGGGGTTGATCTTGGACATTGGAGACATAGTGCAGGAGGAATTGATATGAATAGAGATTGGGCTTATTATCATCAAGAAGAAACGAAAGCTGTTACAGACCATATTGTCTTTAATACTTCAAAGCGAAAAAATAAGGTAGTTGTTGGTTTAGATTTTCATTCCACATGGGAGGATGTTTATTATACCTTAGACAAGAAGACGCAAACACCTGACCTTGCAACATTCAGTGATGATTGGCTTAAAGCAATAGGCGAAGGTATTCCTGATTATGAAATCAATGAGGCACCTTACCCATTAAATCAACCTATTTCAAAAGCCTGGTTTTATTTGCAATTTAATGCTGCTAGTATTACTTATGAGATAGGGGATAAGACCCCAAGAGATTTTATAAAAGTAAAGGGTGATGTATCTGCAAAAACCATGATGGAAGTTCTTTTGTCTTATAAAGAAAAAAGCTGAAAATGCTTTTATAGTGTATACTAGCCAATGGTTTTCTCTCAAAAAATTTATGTATTAGAGCCATCTACATTTAAGCAGCCAGAGCTCAACTTGAATGCTTACAAAGCATTTGAAAATATCGAATATGTATCAGTAAAGGATTCCAATAAAATCCCAGATTTTGCTGGTGATGCGGAAGTGATCATTTTAAATAAACTCAAAATTACGAAGTCCATATTAGAGCGGATGCCAAAGTTGAAATACATTGGAATTACTGCAACCGGAATGGATAATGTAGATATCGAGGCAGCAAACAAAATGCAGATACATGTGCAAAATGTAAAAGGCTATAGTACTTATTCAGTTGCACAGCATGTCATAGCTTTGATCTTAAAAGTCAATACCAACATTACATTGCATTGCGAAGCAGTTAGAGATGGTAGTTGGAGTAAGCATGATTATTTTTCCCTATGGAAACAGGGGATTATTGAATTGAAGGATAAAAAAATCGGATTGATTGGTTTTGGTGATATAGCCCAACGGCTTGCAAAAATCGCAGTGGCTTTTGGTATGAAAGTATTCGTATTTAATAGGTCAAAAATTAAAACAAATAACGCTGAAATTATTCAGTTGGATTTTATTGATAAACTACTTCAAGAATCAGATTTTGTAAGTTTACATATTCCAATGGCAAGTAATACAGCTCTTATGGCGGATGAGGTATTCTACTCAAAAATGAAAACTTCGGCTGTTTTTATTAATACCGCTAGAGGAGGCTTAGTTGATGAAAAAGCATTATTTAATGCATTAACAACAGGGCAAATTAAAGCAGCTTGTTTAGATGTTTTACAAGAAGAACCCCCTCCAATAAATCATCCTTTGAGTCAGTTAGAAAATTGTATCATTACTCCTCATATTGCTTGGGCAAGCATAGAGGCTAGACAAAGACTTTTGGATGAAACTGCTTCCCACATCAAAGGATTTTTTAGCTAAGATTGAGAGAGATCTTTTGACTACTTCTTTTCCTTAGTAACTATTGATCTAACAAAACTGTCTAGGTCTTTTATATTGTAATGTAATTTACCATTAAGGATAATCGCTGGTGTAGAAAAAGAACCACCTTCAAAACCATTTTCCATTAGCAGGGTGGAAATCTCTTGATGGTATTTTTTATTTTTTTCAATGTTTCTTTCTTTGTACGAGATATTGCCGGTTTTCAAAATATCAATTGTCCTGTGGCATCGACCACATTTATTCTTAGTATAAACCACAATATCATTTTTGTCATAAAGTGTTGCAATAGTATTTACTTGAGCTGAATTAGCACTTTGTTTATGTTCAATATCAGAATGATTTTTTCCCAAGCTTGTTTCTTGTGTTTTAGAGACCCTTGGAGAATCCATAATGAGTTTGTAAGAGCTAGATATATTATAAGACCAACTTTTATTTGCTTGAGGTATCAGTTTGACTATAGTCTTGGTCTGCTTTGATGCAAGTTTTTCATTAAAAACTTCTTTGCTTTTTAATCCAAAGCCTTTGCTTGTCAATTCAAGGCTAAGTTGAATTTCAGCATCAGAAAGATTTTTTGCTTTTACAATAATATTTTGTCCATCCTTTTCTTCTATTATTTCTATCATATTTTTTTGACCCACAATACTTAAAGGCAATAGTACTATGCTGCCAAGAATCATTAACGATATTAACTTTTTCATTTCTTGATTTTGTTATATAATATAAGATAAGTATAAAAGTACCTAATTCTCTATAAACTTAGCTTGATAAAATCAATTGCAACTCGTAAGAACAAAACTTAAGAGAATAGAATTCTAAGAATAGAAAAATATTTAATAGTAATTAATGCAAAATATTCTTTTGTGGAACTTTTTTTATATTTTTAAATCTCGCTCCGCACAAGATATCAAGGTTTTGTTGATTCCTTGCTAATACCACACTGTTTAAACTCAAAAATATGGCTTCTTTAACTGCTCGTTCCGGGCTTTTAGGAAAACGTCTTGCTGCACACCTTCTCCGGCGAGCTACTTTTAAAGTTAATCCAAGTAGGATAGATCAGTATGCTAATATGACTGCTTCACAAGCAGTCGAAGATTTGTTTAATAGCATGGATTCACAATTTCCTGATGGACCTATTTGGTATGGAGATATGCTTCCCATGTTCCCAGAAGGTGGAACCTATAATGATGTAGGTTATGGCACTGCAGCTGGGAGTAGAATTACTTCTACAACTCCTATTACCTATGCAATGGAAGGTTGGAAAATGTACGAGGCTGTTTATGATCCTTCTCCTAGATGGAAGATTATATATTGGTTTAATTCCATGTTTTCAACATTTCGAGCAAATCCTTTGTACAGTTATTTTCATTGGAGACTTTTGTATCAAAAGTCATTTCAAGATTTAAAATCTCTAGCGGTAAAAGTCACTTCTGATAATTTAATGTTACAGTATCTGAATAATCACCAAAACACCAGTAACGGACTGAATGAGAATTACGCAAGAGAATTTTTGGAGTTGTTCACCATACTAAAAGGAGATACTGTTGCAGTAGATGATTATACAACCTATACTGAAGCAGATATTACAACAGCAGCAGAGGTTTTAACAGGATGGAGGCATAATTTAAACTATGTTGATCCAGAAACAAATATCGCTTCAGGAAAAGCACAACCCTCTTTACATATTCAAACGGATAAAACTTTTTCTCATCGGTTTGGGAATCAGGTGATTACTGGTGCAACGACAGCAGAAGGGATGGCGACTGAGCTTAGTGAGTTTGTTGATATGGTTTTTGGGAAAATTGAAACTGCTAGATCCTTCGTTACAAGATTATATAGATATTTTGTTAGTGATCGAATTACAACTGATACGGAGAATGGAATAATTAACCCATTAGCAAATGATTTATTTAATAATGCTTACGACCATATTTTGGTTTTAAAGAAACTACTAAAATCCGTACATTTTTATGATGAAGACAATAATAATCCTAATGATCAAATAATAGGAGGAAAGATTAAATCTCCACTAGAACTTTGGTATGCGAGTTTAAATCAATTTACTATTGAGAATCATCACATGTCGAGTAATCCTGATGCGGCTGAAATTCAACAAATATTTCACACGGATGTCCCTAGACTTTATCTGGAACATTTGGATAAGGCTGGCTATGATGTGAGAGGACCTTTAACGGTAGAAGGTTATCCAGGTTTTTACCAAGAACCATCCTATTCCAAAAATTGGTTTGGTTCAAATATCTTTTATTACAGAATGACTATTGGCGTTTCATTGCTAAGAGGAAAAGTTAAAAATACCAATAATGACATTCCGTATAAAGTGGATATGGTTGATTGGGTTAGTAATAGTATTTCAATTCCTGATGATGCGAATACCTTAGTAACAGAAACATTAGAATATTTGCTTCCTGAAATGCCCGGACTTGAACGGTTCAATTATTTCAAAGAAGCACTTTTAGGAGGACTTTCAATTATTAATTGGCATTTCGCATGGCTAGACTATCAAGTCTCCGGAGTTGATGTAGATGTCCGAATAGCTGTAGAAAGGCTTTTTAATGCCGTAATTACAAGCCCTGAATTTCAAACATTTTAAAGCAGAAAAATGAAAAGAAGAAAATTTATAAGAAATAGTTTATCTGCGAGTGTAGCGCCTGTTTTTATTCCAGGATTCAAACACTTTGGTTTAGGTGCTTCCGTTTTATCTGCCAATGATTGCGCGGATTTTTCAAATAGAAGCTTGGTAATTATCTATTTGGCTGGGGCAAATGACATTTTTAATACCGCTGTACCATTAGATCAATTATCTACTTATCATGACCCTAATATTAGAGGGAATATCTCATTGCCTGATGCATCTTTAATCACATTAGATACAACATTACCTGATAATCAACAATTGGGCTTGCACCCAAATTTAACTGGATTCAAAAGTTTGTATGATCAAGGTAAATTTAAACTCATTCAAAGAGCGGGTTATCCAATTCCTAATAGATCCCATTTTACAGCAGAGGATATTATGTTAAAAGGAATATATGGGGATAATAGCACCTTTGGAGAAGAGGAAGGGTGGATGGCAAGATTTTTAAAAGATCGTTATCCAACCTACAGAGGACGACCGTTGCCGGGTCTATCTGATCCATTAGGAATTATTTTAGGAGATACACCTAAAACCGGATTCCACACTGTAGAAGACCATAGTCTAGAAATCAATCTTTCAGGTCAAGATGCTGGTGGATTTTATAGTCTAATCTCCAGTATTAGTGGAGCGCCTATTTTGCAATTCCCTAATACAGATCACGGAGAGCTTTTATCTTATATGTCTTTGGTTGAAAAAAGCACCTTAGTCTATTCTGAAAGAATTAGTCAAGTATTTAATACCAATAACTATGAAGGAAATTCTACTGCCACATACCCAAGTTCAACCTTAGGTTCTCAATTGAAAACTGTTGCAAGACTAATGTATGGTGGCTCAGATACTAAAATATTTATGTGCAGAAAAGGTGGTTGGGATACACATGCGAATCAAGTAGATCCAAATAACACCATTATTGGAAGTCATGCCACTTTGCTGAAAGATGTAAATGATAGCATGCTAGCATTCCAAAATGATTTGAAAGATCTTGGACTAGAAGATAATGTGACAACTGTGGTCTTTTCTGAATTTGGAAGAAAGGTCATTTCTAATGCCGGAAGCGGAACAGATCATGGAACATTCTCCACCATGTTTGTCATGGGCAATTCAATTGTTCCTGGAGTTCTTGGCTCAAATATAGATATGTCTCATATTGATAGCCAAGGAGCTGCAGATCCAAGTCAATTAGAAAATGATTATAGAAATATCTTTGGCTCTGTACTGCAAGATTGGTTGGGTGCAGATGCACAGTCTGTAGGTTTGACATTTAATAATGCAGCGAATCAATTGCCACAAATTATTTCTTCAACTGAAACCGTTACACCTGATTGTTATTATGAACGAATCGATCCGGTCACAGCTGAGTTAAATATTAAATTATTTCTTGAGGGATATTATCAATCTTCTGATGGAATGATGCGGACTGATTTGTTAGATAGCAATTTGCTTCCTAATGCTCAGCCATATGGTGCAAGTAGATTCAGTTACTTTGGCACTGAGACTACACCAAGTTTTCCCGCCAATACAGTTGATTGGCTTCTTTTAGAATTAAGAGATATAGACGATTTAGTAGTAGATCGAAAGGCTTGCTTATTGAGAAATGATGGGATGGTCATGGAGTTGGATGGCAGTGTCAACGTTCAATTTGCAGATCTTCACCCTACCAATTATAGCCTAGTAATTTATCATCGATCTCATCTTTCTGTCATGGTTTCTAATCAATTTGATTCGAGCCTTGCAGGGGTGATTCTAATTGATATCACTACCGATGCATCAAAGGTAGTTGGCACAAATCAACTAAAGAATGTTGATGGGGTATACATGATGTATGCAGGTGATGTTGATCAGAATGGTGTCATCAATAATTTAGATCATAATTCTTGGAAACGCAGTATTTCTGCAAGCCAAACTTATAAGACTGGTGATTTGAATGCAGATGGTTTGGTTGATGATCTAGATAAAGAACTATGGATTTCAAATCGATCAAAGATAGGAGAGTCAAGAATTCATCCAACTATTAAGAAATAAGCTTCACTAATGTTTTTAATTAGGTAAAAATGAAAAAAATTATCATAGCCTTACTTTTATTTAGCAGTGTATCCGTTCATCAGCTTTCAGCCCAAGATGAGGTTTTGGATATTGTCTTAAATGAAAACTATAATTGCTTAGGACAATTATACATTGATATATTAGTGAAAGCTGCTGATATTTCCAGCGGCGATATTGATATTGGGACCTCTTCAATTTATATCGAATATAATCAAGATGCTTTATTGTATGATCGCTATTTTGATGAGTCGTTTAATGATGAAACATTAAATTGGTTTTCTCAATCTTTTGAAGTTGATCAGACTTACGGTTTGATAAATATCACTTTGCATCCTGAGTCCACCGGAGTTGGTTCTTATACTTTATCCAAGTCATCTTTTTTAAAAATAGGAACACTGGAGTTTGAGATTGTTGATGGTTCAGCAGATCCAAATGTTGCAATTAAATCCTTGTTAACAAGTTTTAATCGCCCAAGCCCAAATGATGGAACAAATCAAATTGATGTCTTAAATTATGACCAAATCCATGGTAATGTAAATATTGCAAGGTCAGGAGAAGCCACACAAAAAAGTATTAGTGGGGGTTGGCCGGCTATCAATGCAATCGATGGTTCTGATGCTACTTGGATGCAATGCCAATTGGCACCTGATAATTGGTGGTTATTGGATTTAGGATATGAAGCAGATATTTCTTATTTGACTATAGAACCCAGAAGTACGGGCACTGCTCATAGGATGCCAGATTATGTTTTTGTTTCTTCAAGTTACATTGGTGCAAGAACTGTAGCTGAAAATTTAAGCAATACAAGTTTGGGGATTTTTCCAAGTGCAGATCCATCTCCTACAACTGTCACACATGAAATAAATCAAAAAGCTAGATATATTCTCATTATGAAAGAAGATGAGGAATATATGGCATTCAAAGAAGTAGAAGTATTCACAAAGACTAAAAATCATATAGGAGGTGTAGCAAACTCAAGTTCAGTTCAGGGCAATTTTATTGCTTCAAATGGGCATGATCAAAATTTGAATTCTAGAGTAGAAACAACTTCAGAAAATGAATCTTCATGGACTTATGATATGGAAGATTATTATCAAATTGATTCTATTATCATCTATCCTTACGAAGTTAATCCGGCCAAAATGCCAAATAATTTATTCGTCTCTGATTATCCATATCAATTTGATGATATTGCAAACACTACTGCTGATGGAAGAGTTACCAGTTTTTCACCTCCTGGTACTTCATCACTTCCCGTAGTAATGCCAATCAATACACAAGGTAGGTATGTTCGTATTCAGAAATCAGGAGTCAATAATTTAATTTTTAGAGAATTGAAGGTATTTGGGTGTAAGTTAGATTGTCAACCTATGAATGATTTGGCATATGAAGTTAATAGAGATTGTGAAGGATTAGGCATTGGCTCGATAATATTTGATTTTAGTACTGTTGAATCAAATGTGCGAACTAATATCGAATTTAGTATTGATGGTGGTGTTTCCTTTCCTTATAACAATCTGTTAACAGATCAAAGCTTAAGCATTGATAATCTTTCTGCAGGAACATACGATGTGTGGGCAAGGTGGGGAGATGATGATTGTCCAAAAAAACTGGATGATATTATAGTTGGCACTGTCTCTGCTCCAGTGTTTGATGTTGTCAAATTAAATTCCTGTGATGCTGACCTTGCGGAAGGAAGTATCTCATTTAACTTTCCTGATAACTCTGGAAGAACCCATATAGAATTTAGTTTGGATGGGGGGCAAAACTATACTACTGTATCAGATACAACTGTGAGCTATACATTTAATAATTTACCTTTAGGTAGCTATGATGTATACGTCCGTTGGGGAAATGACGAATGTCCAATTGCTCATGGAGTAGAAGTAATTGCGGTTGATACTGCACCTACAGCTAATAGTGTTAAAGAAAATTCATGCCTTGGTTTTGATAATGGAACCATCTTATTTGAATTTGCTGATGATCCTAATCAAACAGCAATTGAATTGAGTATTGATGGTGGGCAAAACTATGTCAGCGTAGATGATACACAAGCTTCATATTTATTTGAAGACTTGGTTCCGGGGACCTACGACTTAATGATCCAATGGCCAAATGGTGCATGTGAAGTTGATATGCCTGATGTTGTTATTGGTGAACATACATTACCATCTGCAATATTAAATTCTAATGCAGAATTATGCCAAGGAGCTGATGGGTCAATTAATTTTAGTTTTAATGATGATCCATCGAGAACTAACATAGCTTTTAGTATTGACGGAGGTCTAAATTATACAAGTGTTCCTGATGATTCTGGCTTTTATGAATTCAACGGACTATCAGCAGGAAATTATGATACTTGGGTGCGATGGGGAGATGGAGATTGTGCAATGGATCTAGGAGATATTGAAATTGAAGATATTTGTAGTGGGGTTTCTGGTGTGCTTTTCTTAGACGGAAATCAAGATGGAATTAAACAGCTTAGTGAATTTCCACTTAAGAATATTGATGTGAATATTATTAATTCAAATGCTGAAACGATCAATATTTCAACTGATGAGAATGGATATTTTAATGCGAATGTACCAGAGGGATTAACCCAAATTAGCTACGATGAATCAGACTCTGATTTTCCAGTAGGTGCCACATTGCTTTCTGGAAGTAATCCTAATCTTGTTGTGGTAGGTACTAATGAAGAGAAAGATTTGGGAGACATACCATACATTCGTTGTCTGGATTTAGATCTTGAAGTATTATTGGAAGGTGCAGTTTTTGATGCAGAAAACTCTTTGTATAATACAACAATGAGAACTACAATGAATGAGATAGGTACACTTCCTGGTCAAGTATATGTTGACCCATTATTTGGTTCAACATATTTTCCTGCGGGTCAACCCTACAGCATGGCGCCATTCAATTACAATGGGACAGAGGGAGATGCTTTCGATTCAGGTGGCGATCAAAATAATTGGGATGCTGGTTACCCTGAAGATGCGGTTGATTGGGTGCTTGTGAGTCTTCGCTCTGACGTGGATCATGCAGATGAAGTATGCAGAGCAGCTGGATTATTACTAAGTGATGGAAGTATAAACCTCGTTGAAGATTTTCCTTGCTGTGACCAAATAGATAATTCTTTTTATGCAGTTGTTGAGCATAGGAATCACCTCATAGTAATGAGTCCTACGAAATTGAATGTATCTAATAATACCATCAGTTTCGACTTTATAACTAACGATAGTTATTCTGATTCATTTGGACTTGGTGCGTCACAAAAATTGGTCACGAATACCAGCAATAATAATGTGTATTTGATGTATGCAGGGAATACAGATATGACAACCTCTAATTTATCAGATACAGATATTAATGTAAACGATAAAGTTATATGGGAATATGAAAATAATACAACACCCGCGTATTTAGGCTCAGATATGGACCTTACGGGTGATGTTAACGTAAATGATAGACTGATATTCGATAGGAATAATAATACCTTTAGTTCTGTGCCTAGATAGTACAGACGGGCTTTTTAAGTATTTATAATATGGTTGATCAATTCGTGAAGTCGATTGATTTTCATTTAGCGTGTCTAGTAATTTAGTATTTATAGACCCATACTGCCCAAGTCTAAAGAAATTTTACGACCTCCTTCTTTGATGCTTTGGTAAATAGCTTCGACTATTATCATGTCTCGTTTGCCCATTTCACCAGGCACAGGATTTTCTGTATCAAAAAGGATGTGTTTGGCAAAATCATCCATTTGCAATTTTTGTTGACTTTCATGCTGAAACTCAAAAGGTCCCAAAGAACTTGCACCTTTTAATGGCCCATAATTGTTTGAAGGACTTAATTCAATCCAACCATTTTCAAATCCAGAATAATGCCTATTGGTGTTTACGTTATGCGAAGTAAAAATATTGCCAACTGCGCCATTGGGAAATTCGAATTGTGCTGTTATGGTTTCATCTGTATCCTTAAAGTATTCAGGCCTAGTACTAAACTCTTGAGCAGTTACAGAACTGGGATTTTGTCCTGAGCCATAAATGGCTCCTTGGATAGCATACACTCCCATATTCATCAAAGCGCCTCCACCAGATAATGCGCTATTTAGACGCCACTGATTGGGGTATCGATTAGAATAATAAGAAGCATCAGCTGAAACATATTTGACTTCTCCAAAAGTCTTCTCTTTTACCATTCTTTTAATCTCTTTAGTAAATGGTTCTGAATGCAATCGATAGCCTACAGATAGTTTTACATTATTTTCTTTACAAGCATTGATGATGGCATCACATTCTTGAACATTCATAGCCATAGGTTTCTCGCATATTACATGCTTACCTGCTTTAGCTGCCCTAATAGAAAAATCAGCATGCATAGAATTAGGTAATACTACATATACAATATCAATGTTTTTATTTTGGGCTATATCATCAAAGTTTTCATAGTTGTAAATATTTTCCTCAGACAGGCCATACTTTTGAGCCCATCTTTTTTCTTTGCTTGGAGTACCTGTAACAATACCCGCTAACTGGCAATAAGCAGTATCTAATAATGCAGGTCCTAATTGGTATTCACTATAACTACCTAAGCCAACTAGAGCAACTCCCAATTTTCGATCTTGATACTTTTCATTGTTGCAAGCTTTTAATTGTTGAAGCAGCATTCCAGCTCCTAGTGTTAAACTGGTATTGAAGGTTCTTCTCGTAATTTTTTTCATTTGTCTTAATTGTTGAACTTTAAAGGAGTCATAGTTAAATTTAAGAAAAAAGTTTTGTGACAAAACAATTGGCTAAAGCCTGATGTGGTTTTATATCATATACTAAAATGATAACAAATAAATAAAACAAAAACTGTAACAGAATTAATTCTAGCTGACCAACCAAAAAATGAATTTATCAGTCTTTAGATAAATTTTAACGAGCATTAGTTTTGTAATGAAGAAGAAATAAAACATTAAGCTATTAATATTAAACCAAAAAGTTATATGAAAACGATTTCGAATTTTATAGCAATAATAATATTTATAGGATTATTATCTGCTTGTGAAGGTCCAGGAGGTGGTGGACCTACAAATCCAGATCCTGTAGACGGAGAAATGTATTTTCCTCCTGAGGCACACAATACTTGGTCAAGCACAGATCCTTCTGATTTATCCTGGGATTTAACAGAACTAGAGAATTTAAATTCCTATTTGGAAGAGAAAAAAACCAAAGGCTTTATCATTTTAAAGGATGGGAAAATCGTGGTTGAAGAATATTTTAATGGACACACGGTAAATGCAAATTGGAATTGGTATTCAGCTGCTAAGAGCCTCACTTCTGTTTTAGTGGGAATCGCACAGGATGAAAATTTCATTGATATCAACGAAAAGAGCTCAAGCTATCTAGGGAATAATTGGTCTTTATTGACAGATGAACAACAAGACTTGGTTAAGGTGAAAAATCATATAAGTATGACTACTGGACTTAAAAACCCAATTGGTGATTTCGTTCAGTGGACTTGTACAATTCCTTTATGCATGCAGTATGAAGCTGATGCAGGATCGCAATGGGCCTATCATCAAGGTGCATTTACATTAACTCAAGACATTATAACTAAATCCACTGGAACTAATTTTAAGCAATATTGCAAGGATAAAGTGCAGAATAAAATTGGTATGAATGGTAATTGGAATCCGCTCTTAGATGTAAATATATTCTCTAGCACAACAAGGAGTATGGCAAGGTTCGGCTTGTTAGCTTTAAATGAAGGGGTTTGGGACGAAGAAATTATTTATCCTTTGAGTTATCATGAAGAGATGATTCAGAGTTCTCAAAATCACAATAAAGCCTATGGTTATCTTTGGTGGCTGAACGGTAAGCAAGATTTTTTGGGTACACAAGATGGAACCGTAATAGAAGGTTCATTGATACCAAATGCTCCTGATGACATGTATGCTGCATTAGGCGCTCAAGATCAAAAGATATATGTTATCCCTAGCGAAAATATGGTGATTGTTCGAACAGGTGATTCCGCAGGTAATACAGAATTTGCCAATTCAAGCTTTGATAATGAATTATGGTCAAAGATTAATTTGGTACTTCCTTAATGATTTTAAGTTATACAAATTTCAATAGGCTCAACTAGTTTGTATACTAGCTGAAAGATGCTATATTTAGACATAAGACGCTTCCCACATTAGAACTAAATATATATCTATGCTAAGTAGTACATGCACTAAGACGCTCCTAATAGTTGGTTTAAATTTTCTCTATTTGTTTCCAATATTTTCTCAAGAATCTTTTGAAAGATTCAGCTTTGTTGGAGATGAATATGATTTAAATGATTTTAATGGTGATGGTTATCAAGACATATTCGTTAATGAATCATTTGCCTTTGGTAATAATACTTTGATGATCTTACTAAACCAATGTGTGCCTGAAGAAGTTGCATTTGATACCATTCATGTAGCAGATAGGGAAGACGTAACAGGAGAATTGCTCAGCACAGATTTTGACATGGATGGTGATATTGATCTGCTATACCAACGTGGTGATAGTGCAACTTTATACCTGCTACTAAATAATGGTGATTTGAGCTTTGAAGAAGTAGAGCTAGGAATCGAAAATTCTTTTCGCAATCAAATAGTTGATTTTGATCAAGATGGAGATTATGATTTTTTAGGATTAAATTATAATAAACGCGAGTTCTATGTATTTATCAATGATGGAGCTAATAATTTTGAAAAGTTTACACCTTTAGAAGATGATAAATACATCTCGACAAAAGCACCTTTTGATGTAGACGATGATGGAGATTTAGATATTGTTATTGGTATGCAATCGTGGGATAATAGGGAAATGATTTTTTTAATTAATGAGAGTAATAATCAATTTTCAGAACAAGAAATAGATCTGACATTTACAAATCAAGATGTAGATAACATTGTAATCATGGATTATGATAAAGATGGGATAGATGATATTGTATATCATGCTGCTGACACTAAATTAATTGCAATGTTAAAAGATCAAGATGCTAATTATACTGAGTTGAAAATCTTACCTGCAGAAGGTGCTGATTATTATCCTTTTGTGAGTTATGTTTTTGGTGATCTTAATAATGATAACATTGAAGATATAGTTACTGGTGGTATGAACTTATTCGAGCCTTATCCTATACATTATTTTAAAAATCAAAATGATATCGGACTAGAGCCACTTTACGAAATTATTGAAGTAGGAGGTGTATATCCAGCATGGGATGTGCAGTTGTTGGATTTGAACTGTGATGGCTTGTTAGATGTTATGGCTGACAATGGAGGTGATAATTGGTACTTCATAAATAATCTTGATTTAGCAACTTCTGTAGAAGATGCTGAAAAACATGATTTTTCAATTTTCCCCAATCCTAGTTCTGATTGGATAAACATGGTAAACCTTCCTTCAAATATTCTTGCAATTGGTGTCTATGATGTTTTAGGAAAAAAACTTTTTAATATATCTAATGGAAGTCAAAGTTTTGATGTAAGCCAACTTACATCAGGACAGTATATACTTAAAATAAGTGCCGAGAAAGAATTAGTAACGACGTTGTTTATCAAACAATAGTTCGACAGGAAAACTTTTAGTTATTTACTTTCTTGCACCAAATACATGAGTAGCAAAGAAAGCATAGTTTTCAGGATTCCAACCAATGGCCATCCCATCTTCCGTAAATTCTGATTCTATAAGATTGTCATAATGACCAGGTGAATCAACCCAATTTTTAATCATCTTGTTTGCCATTTGTTGATAGGTTTCTGAAATGATTTCGGTACGATTTCCTGTGGTTAATTGTTGGAGTCCTTGATACTGAACATTCTCTCCGACCATTCGAAAACCGCCTCCATAAGTTTTTACTCGATCCATTACCTCATGCTTTCGTGGCTTGCTTTGCTTATGCGTAAGTTCGTTTTTTCTTATTTGATAAAGGTTGTGATCTTCAGCAGCTTGATTAAGGACCTCATTAAGTTTTAGTTGTGATGCACCTCTTCTAATTCTTATTAGGTTAATGCCTTTTCTTACTAGACTGATAAGATAAGCTTCATTGAATTTATCGATCTCAATCATTGCGCTTGGAGCCAGTGTGATTATTCCAGATCCAGACTTTGGTCTAGTTGTATTCTGCGTAGCATTGTTACGATCCTCACTTACAGATTCTTCAACTTTGATGGGCGCTATCTCTTTTGGTAAATTTTCCTTTTTATCAGTACTAGGATTGTCATTTGATTTAGGAATCGTCAGCTTTTCTTTTGTTTGGACTTCATGATCTTCTGACTTACTGTCAACTTGGCAAGCAGACAACAAGAGGATACTTAGTATAGTTAAAAAGGTAAACTTCATAAAGTTAAATTAGTGATTATTAAAACAACATTGAAGTTCTGAATAGTATATAAAGAAGCGTTATTTCCTGTGCTATTTATATAATCAAATAATTGCTCAAGTCATAGATTATTATTGTCGGAAAAGCTATTTGGAGTATTCTACTCAAAGCCAAAGTAATTTTAATTAATCTATCATAATTTAAATTGTCTTTAAGCGATTTGAATATTAATGCATATGATATCTAGATTATTAATAAGCTTATTTGATTTAATGAAGGCTGCATTTAATTTATGGGATTTGCAGTAATCGATTCAAATTCAGGGATGGTAAATTTAGCAGCATTGACTGTTTCTTCTTTGTATTCAATAGCCTCTATGGTAAAATTGGCCATGGCACTTTCTTGTACCATCATAAGAGGTAAACAACCAATCTCTTCTAGTATTTGTATGAAATGTCCATATTTATGACCTTTATATAAACTTGGATCCATTTTCAAATAGTCAGGATTATACCAAATGGTTAATGAACCAAAACTCGATTTGATTAAGAGTGATTTACAAGTGATCCCTAAAATTTCTTTAGTTTCTTCTTGTTGTATAATTTCATCTAATTCATCCAAATACTTTTTACTATCCACTGTCACAGCTTCTTTTGAATCTTTTGCCCAACTATATAATAGACCATCAGTAGGGTTATAAGCTTGATAGCCTAGTTGGCCTCCCGCTTCTATTTCAGAAATATATTTATCGTTTTTATAATAATATTTTTGAAGCATATAACCTCTTTCACCAAACTGACTTTTGATGCTTTCTTGCCACATCTCATCAGAAATCATTTCTGGATTTGGATTTTGGGCAGTTAATTTATAGGTGATGCTTCCTTCGAAAGATTGTCCAATCAACAGACTAGTAGAGCCAACTAAGATGAAGCACAAAATGAATCCAGTAATTTTTCTCATAGAATTTTAGATAAAATTAATAAATGAATAGTTGGTTGCGCACTTCTACCTACACCATTTATGAAATTAATGATTTATAATGAGATGATATAAGATCTAAATATTTATTGAATTAAACCACAAGTCTAATCCATTGTGTCAAGTGATAACTTTTTTAAAATTCGAGCACCTTCTACAGCTGTTGAATTAGTAAAGTATACTACTCCATTATAAATGGCCATATTTTCCATGAATGCTTCTCTTAAAACATATCGCTTTTTGGTTGCTCCGTTTTCAAGATCAATTAAGGTAATGTATTTGTAAACACCTATTTTATGAACGGCATATAACGCTCCAGTAGCTTGATCAAAATACATGTTATTGTTGCTCTTCCAACCTTTTTGCTTTGGGTATTCTATAGGATGCTTTTCTATTAGATTGCCTACTTGATCAAAAATATGTAGGCGATATTTTTCATGATCAAAAAGCAACATTCTGTCATTGTGACTCATTATATGATAATCAACAGGTACATAGAAAATCACATTCAGCATATCTCCCCACTGAATTGCATCTCTAGCATCTTGTGCATGAATGCCTAGGTAGAGAGGGCCAGTTCCATCAGCATAATCCATGTAAGGCTTATCATATGGGTAGCGCTTCAAATTTTCGTCATCAGAAACTCCTGCAAACAAATAGGCCTCATTAGTTTTTTTGTCTATCGCGTAAATTGAAGCTATCTGCTTTTTGATTTTAGTTTTTTGAAAATAATAGTAGTTGTCGTTTTCTGAAAGACATGGTTTGATAAGTTTATCAAAGAGCTTTCTGTCCGCGCGATCTATTATTTTGATTTCGTCTTCTTCAATATGTAATTGTAGAACTTCTGTACTGCCAATTAAAAAATGTGAACCTGTACAACTGGTATAAAAGGCCTCAATTGAACGAAGCTTCGGTTCTATTTTTAAAGTACTAATCACCTTCGCATCATGATGGCTTAGCTTTAGAACAAATTTTTCTCCATCATTTTTTGAAAGCATTATTATTCGTTCTCCATCAATAATGAAGTCCTTTATGGTTTCATTATTTTTAGTCAAAGGAGTGGGTGAAGTCTTGGCATAGACGGTGATTTCATTTAATAAATTACTGATACTTTTGATATATATAGCTTTTGGCAAATCCTTAAAACTATAGGACAAAGATTGATATCCTAAATAGCTAAAGCTGATAAGATCATCAGGACTTCCTTTTTCAATGAGGATCAACCCATCTTTATCAGATACCGCACCTGCTCCCGTTTGTTCATTGATTGCAGTAGCTCCAATTAAAGGTACATTTTGATCCTTGTCAAAGATTTGTACAGTTGTGCTTTGCCCCTTAGCCATAATAGGGAAGAGGAGTATTAAGCAGATTACTATATGATGCTTTTTGATAAACTAAAATTTAATACAATACATAATAATAAGAATTATAGTTGGCTCCTATGTTTTTGAGATTTTTGAATGAAAGCTAAGCGTCTTTTTAAGAATTACTAAAAAGTTTTTGCTAAAAAAGAATACCATAGTTTTATTTTCAAATGTCAAGAAAAAATGGTTTGCTTGTATTATTAAATTTACATTCTATAATTTCTACCATCACTACTCAATTGATACTTTTCTACTTTGATCATTGGCTTTCTTTACAGCAGCTAAAATTTCATTTAATAAGCTTCTATCGTATACATGACCCTTTGCAATTACAGTGTTAATGGCTTTAGTATTTTCAATATTTTCTAAGGGGTTTTTATCTAGTAAAATCAAATTTGCATCAAAGCCTTGGCTTATTTGTCCAGAATTACTTTTTAACCAATTCGCAGGATTTATGGTTGCGGATTTCAATACTTCAGTTGGACTCATTCCTGCCTTGTTTAATGCAATGAGCTCATCATGCAATGAAAAGCCAGGAACCGTAGGAGGAAGATTGGCATCTGTCCCAGCCAATATAGTAACACCTCTTTCAGATAAGTTTTTTGCAAGTAATTGGCATGCATTTCCATAGGTATCCCAAAATGCTTTGCTGCCAGCTTTTTCTTCATCCGTTAAGTTAGCATCATCAAGATATCGATTCGTTTTAGGTAACCATCCTATGGCCTTAGGAATTATAGGTGTGCCCTCACTTATTCCTGGATTTTCATAAGCTAAAGCTACCTCAGAAAGGATTTGATCCAATTCAAATTTTTGTCTGACAAAACTTTGGGTGAGCCACAAGGTGGATGTTACAGTGATATTATGTTGGTTTAAACTGCTTGCGATATCATCACTCCGATGATTGATGTACGCCAACAATGCTTCATTTTCATCTTGAATATTTCCAATTAGACTTTTTAATTCAGCTTCATCGTAAGCATAGAATTCTCTTCTTAAGGCATTCATGATTTCTTCAAAATGGGCTACATCACCTTGCCCATTTTCCCATACATCTTCAAAGTCAATACTCCAAGGAATGTGTCCAAAGACTGGCATATTTAATTCATTGGCTTTTTTACAAATGGCTAAATAACTTTCCTTATTTAAATGACTGTAGATTTTGAGGCCATCGTATCCCTTGTCATATAGTTCTTGTACTTTTTTCTCCGCATCAGCAGCTGTACTTATATTTAAAAAACCTTGAGAATAGGACATGAACCAACCAACGAGTTTGCCAAAACTTCCAAGTCTAGGAGAAGCAACAAATAGCTTAGGTCCAATCCTACCATTTTCAATTTCTTCTCTCCATCGCAAATGCTCATCACTCCCAATTAATTCTCTAGCTTCTGTAACGCCATTAGCTATATACAATAGCAAATCATTAGGACTCTGGAATAAATGCACATGTGCATCAATTAATCCAGGTATGAGGAAACGATCGGCTCCGTCAATTACTTCGATGTTTGAAGTGATTTGAAGACTAGTGTCTATGCTTTTGATTTTTCCATTTTCGATCCATACATCTTTACCAGAAATAAATTCATTTCCATCACTAGATAATACTTTCGCATTCTTAATTATAAAGCTGCCTGTCTTAGCTTGAAATTGCTTGTGATCTACTTTTTGTGTTAGACCGCCATACATACGTGTTCCAACGCGATGCATATAGATTCCTCCAATTATGTTTAATACTAAAAATCCAATTCCGAAATATTTAAGGGCTTTTTTCCAATTCATGATATCTGTGTTTTTTGTTTGATGATTCAAACTTAGGACAAGCTGAAATCATAAGCAAAGTCAATGTGACGAGTGGTATTCTAAGGGATGAATTACATAGAACAAGTGACTAAATACAAGGCTTTGGGACGAAATACAAGGTTTTATCTTAAAATTCTTAGCGAAAATGAGCTACAAAACTTCTAGACACCGGAATTTCTTTTGGGCATTTGGACAAGGATAATAAAAGACCTTGTGCATTTCCTGTTGTTTGTATGATGTAATCTTTGTTTACTAAATAAGATCTATGACATTTTACAATGTTGCTTCCTTCAGCCTCCTTTAATACTTGTTTCAAAGTAAACCGTTCTACTTGCTCTTTCCATTCTCCTTCTTTATTCAAGTATCCGATCTTGACATAATTTTGTAAAGCTTCTACATATCTGATATGTTCCGAAGAAATAGAAAAAATCACTTGTGGTGTACTTGCATCTTTCTGTTGGGTAAAGGATTGAGTCTTGTTAATCTCTGATGCAATTCCCTGATATTTGCGTTCCTTTCTAATTAATGAATATGCTCCCCATACAGTAAATGGAATTATGCCTATCATAAAATTACCATATAACATCGTAGGAAATAACTCCCATTGTATGTATCCAAAAAAGGAAATTCTAATGAAGAGAAAATTGGCAAGACTTATTATGAATAACAAGCCAAGGTTGTTAACTAGCCATTTGGCAAAAGTCCAGTTTTTTCTGACACCTAATAAATGGAGCAGGGGAGTGATGGTCAACTCATAGATTAAACATGCTATGAAAGTCATACTGCCGAAGCCTAAGCAAATCCAGAGTTTATCCTCTCCTAGGTCTGCTATCCCAAAAGGTTGAAATACATAAAGGAAGAATGTTACAAATAAACTGATCAGGGCGATTAATTTGAGAAGCCCAAATCTGCCTTCCATTTCAGGGAAAGGTTTCTGTAATAATTCTAATAGATTTTTGATCATTATTGCTTAAGGTACAAAAGATACCCTTGACACAAAAGCCTTTTATCTATTGTCTGTGATGGTATTAAAAAAGAATCTAAAACAGGATATTTAGACTAGTTAGAAATGATAAGACTGTGCCGTTTCAATACAGCACAGTCTTTATCTACTAAATAAAACTATTAATTATAGCTTAATGATTTATAGTATTAAAATAACATCTAATAAGTCAAATGTAACTTAGAATATCTTTAATAAACAACATATTAGTTGAATGGAGTTCTTTCTTCTTTTTTTGGTATCAATTCCTCCTTTTAAAGAAGAATTACTTAAATAAACAACGTTCAATTTCTCCAATTAGGTTTTTATTTTCTCCAATCTTATCTAAGGCGATTCCTTTTTCATCAAAGGGTGAATCTCCTGAAAGAAAGCTATAGTTCAGCATCGAAATAACAATGCAATCTTGATCAGGGTAATAAAAAGAAGAAGATTGTGTTCCACCTTTGTGACCGTATTTGTCTGGATATTTATTGGAGTGGATGACTTCAAGGTCTTGGCCATATCCAAAGTTTTTATCATGACTTGTTGCTTTCATTTTGTCAACAGAAGTTTTACTTAGCAAGGTCCCGTCTTGAAACAAAGCTTTCATAAATGTGTGATAGTCTTCAATGCTTGCCAATAAACCACTATAGCCTTCAAAAGTTTGAGTTACCGTATTCTCTAAATTTGTTGAATTACTTAAGTTGCCATTATCATCCCAATCAATATAATAATTGGGGACTCTATCATAATCGATCGCTGAAGGCAAGTTACCATAAAATGTATTTTCTAGTTATAGCGGTTCTATGATGTTTTCAAGGAAGAAAGTAGGGAAGTCCTGTCCACTTGCCGAGGCAACAATCAGGTGCAGAATATAAGGTCCAGTATTGCTATATGCGTTATTTGAACCTGCAGAGAAATCAGGACTCAATCCCTTTATATATGTCAGCTCTTCTTTTGGTTCGTCTCCTCCATCAACAAAGGCTAATAGATCATTTATGTATTCATCTTGAGAAGCAAAATCTGGAATACCACTGCTATGATTTAATAATTGTTTAATCGTTGCCTCATTCCCATTAGGTATATCTTCAAGTACATCAGTTGTTAAGTGATCTTTAATTAAATCGTTGGTATTTAATAAACCCTGTTCTTCAAGCATATAAATACAAACTGCAGTATATAATTTCATTACGCTTGCAGAATGAAATATATGATCCCTTGTGATTTTTGTTCCATCTTCAGTGCTTGCTTCTCCGCTTTCAATTATATGTAATCCTTTGTCAGGATGATCAACAAGCAACACCATGCCTGGGAAGCCCCATTCTACGTAGTTGTCGGCGAGTAGTTGTAAGTTTTCTGAAAAGTTTAAATTATTGTCGTGGTCAAATAGGTCATTTTTGCCACAGGAAATTAAAATGAATAGGCAAAAAAAGCTAGTTAGGGTTTTGTTCTTTTTCATTGCATGTTTTTCTTAAGGACAATACATGCTGATGAATGGTTGCATACTTCATGATTAAGAAAAATCATTTAACCAGTGATATATCTCCAGAGCAAATTTTTGTTGCACCGTAGTTGAATTCGAAATGGATAAGGTAGGTGTATACACCTGCAGCTTCATTCTTGCCATCCCAAGATGTTCCTTCATATACCAACTTCCCCCATCGGTCAAAAATCTGCATAGTATAAGTTGAGATTTCATTTGCTGGAGCAAATGGATGAAATGCATCATTAATCCCATCACGATTTGGACTGAAGACATTAGGTATGTAAATATTAAAGTGACTCAATTCTAGCAGAACCAAACTGTCACAACCTATGGAAGACGGAAAGCGCAATTCATAAGCGCCTTCATCTCTATAAAATTGTCCAGCTAACTCAAATCGATCTCCTTTAAAAATTGAAGCTTGCAATGTATCGTAGGTCTTTCCAATT
The DNA here is from genome assembly GCA_937961455.1 of uncultured Saprospiraceae bacterium. GTDB lineage: Bacteria > Bacteroidota > Bacteroidia > Chitinophagales > Saprospiraceae > CALGNN01. The sequence continues at coordinate 3,199 of CALGNN010000014.1, read as the reverse complement.
ACTTCCAACTCTAAGGAGACTATAGAATCACAATTATCAATATTTTTAAATGTATCTATATAAAAACCCGACTCGCTCAGTTGAAGATCTCCAAATTGATAAAAGCTGCCATCACAAATCGGTTCATAAGCAATAGCATCTATAAAAGGCTTTTGAAAAGTAAATTTTGTAGAAACCTTGCATGAAGATCCTTCTACGATTCTAACTTGATAATCACCTTCTCCATAATTTTGAGAGAGCTCCGCATCTTCTTCGCCTGGCAAAGCAATTCCATCTAAATACCATTGATATTGAAAGTTTGGATTAAAAGGAACTGACAAAGCATAGTCTGGGCTACAGGGGTGGTCTAGTTCTGATATTTGTAAATCAAAAGCATCAAAGTTTGCTAAAAGTAAATTGTCAAAGAAATAATATAAACTCACGGGTGAGGATACAGGACTACAATCTGGGCCAATAGCTATGGCGTAGATATCTTTATCTGGAACAATGGTTAGAAAGGTATTTACCCACTTATCACCTAAGCCACCATCTACAGTTACTTCTGCTAACTTTTCCCAATTGGGACTATTTGAAGGACAACCAAAATCTTGATTACCAACACCGAAAGGTAAATAGTCACAATTGGCAGTTCCAAAAAATGAAATATCTATAGGAGGAGAAAATTGAGAACTTACAAATCCGACATCAAATTGAAAACGATAAATCGAATCCTTAAGTAAAGGATTCAATAAGCAGGCTCCAGCGTATTCTTTCCAGTAGGGTTCGGGCCCACTATTACGAACTCTTCCATCTCTAAATCCCATAATACCTTCTCCGTCTGGAAATGGTTGAGGAGGGGGGAAGTTGTCCCAGCCTAACCAGTCGCAGGTGTGAATGTAATCTGTTGTTGGCTCGGAAGCTTGAATCCAAAGTGATGCACAATCGAGTTGACTTCTATCGCTTGGACAGCAATTCATGTCTTCAAAAGAAGGGTTGGGAATTAATGATACTGGCTCGATAACTTGGCATTCACAATCATCATCATTGAGGTCAATGAGATTGTCATTGTCATCATCTATTCCATTGTTGCAAATTTCTACTTGACTAAATACTATGACAGGTGAAGCTATGGTTACAAGGAATAGCAACATAAAATTCAACACATTATTTTTCCATTTGGCATCTGCCTTCATAGATGAATTTCTTGAGTCATTAAGATACACTTAAGTTTTCAAGAATAGGAAGTCAATACAATTAATAAAGTGCATGATTTTGTCATTGAAAAGACGCGTGATAGCAATAAGCTCTTAAGCTAAACCAAAAGCCATTATCAATGGGCCCAAGAGTTAAGGAGCACAATATTGGCGTAAATACTCCATAGTGGTTTTTTCGTGTTCCGCTATTTCAAGAAATAATTCGGATGCTTCAAGTACATGTCGCTCTTCTTTAGTGGCTCCAATTAAATGAAATTTTTCTGATACCTGTGTCCATAAGGAAGCAATTCTTTTGAAATCCTTATAAGCATATTCAAGCTCTTCCGATTGAAGCATATTTGCGCTTTCTTTCAGAAAGTCTCTATATAAATTTCTAAATAATGCTCCCCCTGTACCAGCACGTTCCATCAACGATGCAGCAGTTTGAAATTCATGTTTAATATTATTGCTTCTTTCAAACCATTCTTTAATAACTGTGGCTGTTTTCTTAATGCCTTTATAGGTTAAATTTTTGATAGGAGGATTTAAATATTCTGAAGCATTATTATAAATGGCTTTCTTAATGGTTTTCTTTAAATCAGGTAATTTTTCCACTTGCTCTATGGTGAAGCTTCTATTTTTTGAGGACATAGGACCTTTTTCATTTCTTGCCAAAGCCAAATTCTCTAAAGTTGTTTTTACATTTCTTCCTTGTTGATTTGTATCATTCAAATAGGCATGCGACTCATCGTATCCATACATACTCACATAATGACCTGCGAAATGAATTTTTGTGTTAAAATATTCTAAATGATAACAATCCAATTTCAAACCTACGGCTTGGTTTTTTGACAAGGGTTCTTGAATGTTTTTCCAAGCTTTCTTCAGAGAGCTTGTTTCTTTTATGTCAAGAACCAAGTTTAGATTCCGGCAAAGATTTTCTGTTAAGATATCTGGTTTAACTCGGCCTCCTATAAACGGAAAATCCATGATCTTCATATTCCAAATGATATATCCTAAGCCTTCACCTAATCCAAAAAGCATAGCCTCTGAAAAGTTAATATCTAATTGATATAAAAGGCCACCAAGAGCAGTTGTTTCGCAGTGCTCACCTTTAAATGATTTGTAGTTTTCTATGATCATTATTTTATTTTTTATTCTGATTCACTTTGATAAGTAAACTTGAAATCCTTTTTTGATTGAAATTTTTTATTTAAAAAATAACTTCTTTGTTTTTAAGCGATTTGAAATCAAGTAGCATAGTATGGATGGTACAAACAATATTTATGTTTTTATCAAAAAATGGGTATATACCCTGTTGTCTCAAATATTTTTATGACATAACTTTATTCCATGAGAACAACCATTTGCTTTTTACTCCTTCTACTCATCACCTCATGTGATAAGGAAGAACCAAAAATCCTAGGCAATACCTATGTAGGAAATTCAGTCCTTTACGAAGAGAAAATCGAACTCGTGTATGATGAGCACGGTGAGGTTGTTGACTATGAGGTTTATAAATCTACCATTGAAAGTTTTAATGATACCCTTTGGATTACCTGTCTTGAAGGAGATCAAGTTATCATCGGATCAACCATGCCGCTCTTCAATTTTGCTTGGGCAGATACCATAATTAATGATAATCCTGATAGCTTATTTTTCAAACATGATGGTTGGGATATCGAGAAAAACTTGACCATCTTCGGTGTTGGTGATGATATGATTGAAGCGGTAGGTAGAAGATTTGATCGGGATCATAATCAACCCCACATAGTCAATCGTATCGAATTTTCAGGTGAACGAAAATAGTGTGCACCATTATCAAAAAATATGATAGCCGAAATTACAAACACCCTTGGTTAGAATTTGCCAAGAGTGTTTGTATTTTTTTTATTGTGGCCTGACTGGGTAGAAAAATTGTTCAGAAACGATCTTCCCATCCTTTACTTGATAAAGCGCTATCTCTTCATCCTTTGTTCTAGGAGCTCCTTTCATGGTAATATCCATTTTAAAAATACAGCTAAAAT
>CALGNN010000013.1 GCA_937961455.1 uncultured Saprospiraceae bacterium | reverse complement strand
CAGTTTTTTAGAAGAAGCTTTTAATTTTTCTAGATCTTTCTCCTTGCTTAATTCTTTGATTCTCTTTTCTAATGCTTTTTGATAATCCGCACTCGATTGCAATTGGCTGTGCTTGGTTTCCATTTTCAAGCGCTTCTTTTTCATATCCAAATCCTCAGACATGGAACCATAGCTTTTGATCATGCGATCCAATTGCTTTTCCTTCGCTTTTACCTGGTCTAATTTTTTAACCAGATCCTCTTGGTTTTTTCTCATGCCTACTAGCATGTCTTCGAGGGAGACTAAACCCTTTCCCAGTTTTTTTCTAGCAGTCTTGATGATCTCTTTATCGATGCCACTCTTTGCCGCCACCTCAAAAGCGTAAGAACTTCCGGGCTTACCTATTTTTAATTCATACTTGGGAATCAGTTTATCATTATCGAATAACATCGCCCCATTTACAAGTCCCTTATTTTTAAAAGCAAAAACTTTGAGATTAGAATAGTGGGTAGTGATCACGCCAAAGACGCCTCGATTTTTAAAAACATCGAGCAGGGACTCAGCTAAAGCGCCTCCCATTTTAGGATCCGTTCCTGAGCCAAACTCGTCCAATAAGATGAGGGTCTTATCATCAGCTTGATCAAGGAATATTTTTAAGTTGGTCAACCTCGAACTGTAGGTACTCAAATCATTTTCAATCGATTGTTGATCTCCAATGTCAATGGCGATCTTACCAAATACGCCCATGGTTGAATTGGCGTCTACCGTGACTAAGAGTCCCGCTTGCAACATGAGTTGGACCAAGCCAACAGTTTTGAGCAAAATGGATTTACCTCCTGCATTGGGACCACTTAATAAAAGGATTCGATTGGCTGCTTTCAGTTCCAAGTCAAAGGGAATGGTCTCCTTACGTTCTTCAATATTTTTTAAATATAGCAGCGGGTGCATGGCTTGTTTGAAACCAAAATGTTCCTTGTCTACAATGTTAGGTAGGACCGCATTCATCTTCGCTGCCAATTGCCCTTTCGCTTTTAAAAAATCTAAGCGAGATAAGTTTTTGTAGATCACTCCGATTCCTTCTTTGGCATGTCTTAAGCTTGCACAAAGATCTCGGAGGATTTTATAAATTTCTTTCTCTCGTTCTGAAAATAATTCTTGTATGTCATTGTTAAATTCAATGATCAATTCTGGCTCTACAAAGGCCGTGCGTCCTGTTGCAGATTCTCCATGAACGATTCCCTTGATTTTTCTTTTATGTTCTGCAGCTACGCTTAATACGCGCCTACCATTACGGACACTTTCTCCATTTTCAGAAAGGTAGCCTAGTGATTTATATTTTGATAGAATGGAATTGAAACTTCGATTGAGTTCTTTCTCCTTCTTCCTTAGTGCAGCTGAAATTTCGATGAGCAAAGGAGAGGCATCGTCTCTGATATTGAATTCATCATCAAAGACCTTGTCAAAGGATTTTTGGATTTCTTTTTCTGGTAAAATGTGTTTGATTTGATCAAACAATCTTATGTAAGATTCCTGTCGGTCTTTGTTGAAAAATTTGTAGATCTCATCCCAGTTTTTCAGGATTCGATAAATATCAATTAATGCCATTCGATCAAGCACGAAATCTTCTACAGCCAGCTTCTTGAGCGAAGGGAGAATGTTTTCAAAAGCATGAATCCGAATGTGCTGATTGTCCAGAATCGTTTTCAGCATTTCATTGACCAAGATGAGTTCAGATTGGATGGGATCTTTTTTGGTAAAAAACTTGATTCCTTCTACCAATTCAGCAGAGCCTGGTCCATTGCAGTAGCCCATTAAGAGCTTAATAATTTTGTGGAATTCTAGTGATTCCAGCGCCTTGTTAGGAAAAACGCCGAGTTTCATTTTGGCAATAAATTAATTGAAAGGGAAAGATACTAAATAAAAAAACCCGATAGAATTAAAACTATCGGGTAAACAAACTACTATGAAAAACTAATGAAATGTTTCTTTCGTTTTATGTACTTGGTTACGTACACTCTTATAATCATTTAGCATTTGAATTGTTCGATTCAGGACATAAAAAAAGGAGAAATTTATTCAATTTCTCCTTTTTGTAGCTAAAGCTTTATTTTTTTATCACTGTGTGATGATATTTACAAATCCATAATCAATCGGTTGCATCACTGGATCATCTACTGTGTAGAAGCAGTATACATCAGCCAAAATTGGATCAGGATTAATCGTCTCAATTGATATTAAATCTTCTGTTGCTGTGTAGACATAGTTTCCATTATCTTGGAATCTCCAAGCTGAACCTCCGATATCACCGCTGGTCGTTAATCCTCCCATCCAGGCGATATTTTCGATTATAGTAAAGCAAGTTACGTCGCCTGTACCTGAAGTAGCCACGTCGTATTGTCCGCTGTTGTACCTTAATCTTCTCCAAAATCCTTCTACATAGCCATCTTCATACTTTTTAGCCCAGAAAATGATGATTCTTTGGAGATCGATATCTTCGAAAGTTTGAGAAGTAAAGCCATTTACGTATTCCACTAATGGACCGTGCTCATCTTCTCTTGAGATTAATTCGTCTTGACTTATAATGGATGTACTCAATAGAGATTCCATTTCTGGAATACCAATATCAGCTAAGTCTTCTTCTGTTAAATTTTGAACTTCATCTAGCGTAAGACCTTGTAAATCAAGGTATTTTGGAGTATTGTGTTCAATTTCTTTGGTACAGGAAACCAACAATAACAATGCGAATAGCGTGCAAGTATAAATGATATTCCTCTTCATAATAGGTGTTTTAAATAGAATTAGATGTTAATAATAATTGAAATTGGAAGTAATAAGTGTTAATAGGGCAGCCTTAATTTCTAAACAACCCTCTTTTTCGCCTTTCAAAGATAACAAGTTTTTATAAATTATTCAGTTATTTTAGGACGGCTCTCGATAGAAGAAGACACAATGTTTTTAAGATTACTTTTTAATTCTTCAAAAGTGTCAAAATCCTGACTATAACTTAGTCCTACCCCATATTTATTCTTCCTTCCGCTCTCTACTGTAAGTTGATTCTTATGATATACGCGTATTTTCAGATTACCTTCTGGTGTTAATAGATAATCCAAGGATGAGTCGTTTGTAAAATAACTTCCGGATGCAAAGGGTGAATTGGACACATAATTTCCTCCAAAATCGAGGATTAATCGGTCGTTGAACAGATAATTCTTCATTCTCAGTTCAAATTCATCATAGTTTGTTGTCGCTTGTTGATTTACATTCAAATCATTTGAATAGCTACTCCTAGAATACGCAATGTCAAAATCAACTCCAGATATAAAGCCGATATCTGTTAAAGCTTCCTCTAATAGATCATTTAAAAAGAGTGATAATTGGGAGGAGAAAAACTCTCCTACCGTATTAATCCCTCCGGCAAAGATTTGTTCATTTCCTAATGGATTTTCTGAAGGGAGGAAGGTTCCAAACAACATGAGACCGAAAACCTGATTGTTTAATCTGTTTTCATTAGACTTTAGCACATTGACTTTACTATCTACATATGCTTTCAATTCACCCGTTACGTTGGGAAATTCTAAGTCGAAATCAATTTTAGGTTCTAAGAGTTGTTCTGTAAGATTTAGATACAAAATAAGTTCGGTACTCTGCGAAGCTTCTTGTCTCAGATCGGGTGTCGCATTGACAAGATATTCTTCTAAGAAGCCTTTTAGCGAAGGTTTGGCCCCTCGATATTCTGCTTGAATATTAATTTCAGCATTGTATGGATCTCCAACCCAGTTGATGGTTCCTCCCCTTTTTACTTCAAATGGCTTATTGATTAAATAAGGCGTTGTAAATAAGTATTCTCCGCCTTCAATCAAATAATCTCCATACATATTAAAATCTCCAGAAGGATTGATATCGATCTGAATATTCCCTTTACCGAATCCTAATATTTTATCTCCTGCCTGCTCGTCAAAAATGATCTCTGTGGTCGCATCTTCGTTGATGATGAGATTCATCTTCAAGGTGTAAGCACTCTCTACAACTTCTTCA
>CALGNN010000012.1 GCA_937961455.1 uncultured Saprospiraceae bacterium | reverse complement strand
CAAACTTCAAAGACTCCGGGTTCGGTGTCTGCTCAGTGTATAACATTACGGGTCTTTTCTTTACTGTTTCCATATCTTAAAATCTTATTACAAACTTAACACTTATTTGAATCTTATGTTTATTTAGACTTAAACAAAATTATACATACTCTTATTATAAGAACAATAAGCTTTAAGTTTTTACTAAATATAAATGATTTACTATTTGGTAATAAAGCTATCAATATTACAATTTTATAAAAACTCACTCAATTTTTAACTACTTTGGCTTTTTACGGTTTAAATGTTTCTCAAGATTAACTTATGTCCAAATTTGTAAGCTTTTGCTTAATATACTTCTTTGCTCAAGTTTCTTTCGCACAACAAAAGCAAATTGTTGAACTGCAAAAAGATGACTCTGGCTTCTATCTTGAAGTAGACGGAAAAAAATTCATCATAAATGGTATGAATTGGGATTATATTCCCATTGGTACTAATGCCGTAACTGCGGAATTTTGGAAAAAATCTGATGATATTATTAAGGCAGGACTTGATAAAGAAATGCCTTTGCTTCGGAATATGGGCGTAAATGTTATTCGCCTTTATACAGGTATTCCTGCAAGGTGGATCAATTACATTTATGAAAACTATGGCATTTATACCATCCTCAACCATCCCTTTGGAAGATATGGATTGGCGATTGATGGAGTGTGGACCCCTGTCACAGACTATGCAGATCCAAAAACACAAAAGTTGTTATTGAATGAATTAAGAGCAATTGTAAAAAATTATAAAAACACCCGTGGACTGTTAATGTATCTTCTGGGCAATGAAAATAATTACGGACTATTTTGGGCTGGAGCAGAGACTGAAGACTTACCTGATGAAGAAAGTGAGCGAGCTTTTGTAGGTGAAAATCGCGGAAGGCCCATGTATGCTTTAATGAATAAAGCAAGCATTATGATAAAGGAAATGGATGGAACAAAACCCGTAGCTATCTGCAACGGCGATGTATTATTTATCGACATCATTGCCGAAGAATGTACGGATGTGGACATCTATGGAACCAATGTATATAGAGGTGTTTCATTTAGAGATTTATTTGATGAAGTAAAGGCAAAGCTTAATATGCCTGTGCTTTTCACGGAGTTCGGTGCAGACGCGTTTAATTCCATAAGCTATGAAGAAGACCAATATTCTCAGGCCTATTATATGCTAGGCAATTGGAAAGAGATTTATGAAAATGCTGCAGGCCTTGGTAAGGCAGAAAATTGTATCGGAGGCTGTACCTTTCACTTTACAGATGGTTGGTGGAAGTTTGGTTTTGATGATAGAAAGAATGCAGAAGTACATGATAATAATGCCTCTTGGGAAAATGGAGGTTATGATCGTGATTTCGTATTTGGTGAAAATAATATGAATGAGGAGTGGTTTGGTATTTGTGCAAAAGGACAAACTGACATTCGAGGCTTATATGAATTGTATCCTAGAGCTGCATATTATGCATTAAAAGAAGCCCACCAACTCAATCCCTATGATGAAAATATCAACCTACAATTGATTAATAATCACTTTAATCATATTCAAATAGCAGATGCTGAATTAAGAGCAAGAGGTGACAAGGCAGCCCTAGGTACTCAGCAAAAAGTTCGAATGAGTCAGTTTGGTGCAAAATTTAGCACCTTTAATACGGGCGGAACGTTGATCACTACTCCTTCATCTACTTCCCAAGATCCTGAGGATTTTCCCTCGCATCTTGGTTTCGATCATATGCAGTCCTTTATCGTTGGTGTGGAAGCTAAGCCTAGTCCGAAAATGACAGCAGAAGTAAGTTTTAATGTATTAGCCAATGTTGCGGATAATCCCATAGATGAAATCTTTTATGAGAATGTTGTCAGGGATGAATCATTCAATAGGAGGAATGGAAATTTAAGAGTATATCAAGCTGATTTTACATGGAACGAAAGATCTTTTGATGCTCACGGATTTTATCGAACGGGTCACTTTCACTGGGGCTATGAAGGAGACTTCTTTGGATTATATCCAGAAGCAAATTATGGCCCTAATCTAGATATTTATAATGGTGAGATTTTAGGAATGGAAATCCATGCTAAAAGAGCACTTGAAGGATTAAAAATCGCATTTGGTCCACAATTGTGGTGGGGTGCCAATCCAGCTGTTCTTGCTAAGTACACAAAAGACATTGCAAAATTTAAGCTAGCAGCTTTGTTTCATGAAGATATAGCAGATGCAAATATTGCGGTGAGTTCTATCGCTTTTCCTGTACCTCGAACCAGGCGAGCCAGTCTTCAAGTCGAAAGGAAAATTGGTAAATTTCAAATTCAGCTTGGAGGACTCTGGGGAGGACAACCATTGAATGGGAGAACGTTTCAAGTGGCCGAAGGCAGCTCAGGAAATTATACCATCTGGGAAGATAAAATTCAATCCTCAGATAATTGGGGAGGAAAGGCAAAGCTTCAATTTTCGGCGGGCCCATTTAATTGGTATGCACAAGGATCCATGATGGGACTAGTAGCGAATGGTGGAGCAGATCTTACTAGGACTTTTACAGGATGGAGATTGAAAGATAATGGAAGTGGCAACCAAACAAATTTCCTTTCAGGCTTTACCTACACCCTTGGTAATTTACAAATAGCCCCTAATTTTCTTTGGCAAAAACCCCTATTGGGACCTATGCCTTTTGATGTTGAAGGACCAGGACGATTAAGAAATATAATTTCTGACCCTTTCGTAGTGCGCAGCAATAGAGAGACCGTGGCTGGTGAAATTTTATTGAGCTATGATCCTACACCAGGGACATGGATGTATGAATGGGATAATGATCGTCTAGAAGATGCAAAATTTGCCCTTAGTGCAGGCTTCGTTTATAGACATTTGCCTACCACGCAAGATGCCGCTATCGGATTTTTTGCGAACCGTAATTCATTTGCATTTCCCGCTTCTGCTCCTGCTCAAGACCTATGGGAAAGTAACATTCGGATGGTTTCAAAGATCAGCAATGACTTTGGAATGATAGCGAATATATTGATTGGAAATGCACAGGCAAATGGGAGTGATGAACGCTTAATACAAAGATACAATCTGGACCTTAGAGCTATTTATAAAAAGATCAAACTTACGGGTCAAGTAAAAATTGACGATTGGGGACCTTTTGATTATCATAGGGATTTTAACTTAACTTACCCATTACAATTAATGTTGGATCTTTCAACTTCCTTGGGTAAGCCCGATTGGTTTATCCTACCAAATACACAAATTGGTGTTTTAGGAAAGTGGAGATCCTTAGATGAATTTTCTCCTAGGTATGAACCTAATAGTCCTGATTATATCCCAACAGGGATCGATCCTGGATTGGGCTCAGAGTGGGAGTTGAGAACATATATTCACATTAACATTGGAAATTAATTTATAGCATGATTTTATTTCAAAAAAATATTCACACCATTTTATTCCTTGGGCTTTTTGTAATGATTTTTCATGCATGTGAAAGACCTATTTCTGCAGATGCAGTACCAGCCAGCTTTCCTAAAAACGGAGAAGTATTTATTGATGGATTTAGCTCAGGCTTAGAATATCTACCTTTTGCTGATTCTTACTTTGAGGCATTCTCGGTCGATGAAGATACCAAGCAAGATGGAACTGCTTCTATGCGATTTGATATACCAAGTGTAGGTGATCCTAATGGCGCCTACTCCGGAGCTATCTTTCCAGACTACGGTGCTAGAGATTTATCTGAATTTGATGCTTTGGTATTTTGGGCGAAGGCAACTAAGGCTGCCACGTTAAATGAAGTCGGATTTGGAATTGATTTTGAAGAAGATGCCTTTTCAGTGAGTTTAACGGATTTAGCATTGAGTACTAACTGGCGAAAATATAGCCTTGCCATTCCAGATCCTTCTAAGTTAACTCAAGAGCGAGGACTCTTTTGGTATGCAGAAGGTCCAGAAGATGGAGAAGGATATTCATTGTGGATCGATGAACTTGAATTTATTTCCACGGATAATATAACTAATGCACAAGCAACCATTGCAAATGGAGATGATATCACGATAGGTACTTTTACTGGTACGACAAATCCTATTAGTGGCTTAAGTTATTTTTATACAGATGAAAATGGGAATGAACAAAAGCTAAATATTGCTCCAGCATATTTTGATTTTATCTCTTCTGATCCAAGTGTAGCGACTGTTGATGAAAATGGAAATATATTGGCCCTTGCCTCTGGTACTGCAGTGATTAATGCAAAGGTGGGTGACAGCTTTGCCGATGGAAGTATTTCAGTTCAAGTAGGCGGAAATTTTGAATCTGCTCCTACGCCTCAACAAGATGAGGCTGATGTGATTTCGATTTTTTCCGATAGTTATGCCAACAAGCCTGTGGATTATTACAATGGCTATTGGGCACCATTCCAAACAACGACAGGAGACAGTGAAATGATTAATGGGGATAATGTTTTATCCTATAAAGTATTGAATTTTGTAGGGATTCAGTTTGCTGTCAATGTGCCAACGATTGATGTATCAGAGATGACGCATTTCCATGCAGATATACAGCCTCTTCAAGGTATTCAAGCAGGTGATTTTTTCACAGTTACATTATTGGATGCAGGAGCTGATAATACAATTGGAACAGATGATGATTCCACAGCAGATATTACTTTAAATGCGGATGATCTTTCTTTAGGCAATTGGGCAAGTATAGATATTCCTTTTTCTTCTTTAGGAAGCCTAAGCCAAAGAGCTAATTTGGCACAAATCATATTTGTCACAGATGGCACAATTAAAGAAGTGTATGTTGATAATGTATATTTTTATAAAGGTGATGATGTCGGAGGTACCAGCCCTAGCCAGTCAGCTCCAGTGCCTACACAATCGCAGAATAATGTGATCTCTATATTTTCAGATGCATACACAAATTTATCAGGTACAGATTTCAATCCTAATTGGGGACAGAATACAAGCGTTTCACAAATAGCTATAGATGGAAATAACACTTTACTTTACGAAGGATTTAATTATCAAGGAGTGGCCTTTGCGTCTGGAGTTGATGTTACAGAGATGGAATTTTTACATATAGATTATTGGTCAGCAAATGCTTCTAATTTAAATGCATTCATCATCAGTCCTGGTCCTGTAGAAACGGCAGTTGCTCTAGATGTGCCCACGAATGGATGGCATAGTATTGATATTAATTTATCAGAATTTACACCTGTAGATTTATTGGATGTTTTTCAAATGAAATTTGAAGGCAATGGAGATATCTATTTAGATAATATGTACTTTTTTAAAAACTGATGTGGGTTTGATAATAAGCCTTAGGGTTATTAAACAATCACCCATACAACTCATACTTTATTTGAGTCTTTTCGTATTTCAATTTGATCAACAAATTGGCTACTGCTTCGTCGATCATTTGAGACCACCCACAGATATAAAAGTCAACATCTAATCGGACATCTTTATACTTTTCTAAATAAATTTGATGGATGTATCCTTTAAAATAATCGTGTTCCTCCTCCTCTTTTGATAATGCAATGTCGAAACTAAATTCTGGATGTTTTTCTGCGAGTTGTTCAAATTCTTCTTGATACAATATGCCTTCTTGAAATCTTGTTCCAAAAATTAAGTGGATGTTTTTATGTGGAATATCATTTTCAAAAATGTGTTTGATCATCGCCCGGAAGGGAGCAACGCCAGTTCCAGTGCATAAAAAAACCAAGTCTTTTTCAATGGGTCCTTCAGGAAGGCAAAACGCTCCATCAGGTGCTTTGAGTTTTAATGAAGTCCCTTGTTTCACTTCATTGAAAAAATATTCACTTGCTTTGCCACCGTCAAGATGTACAATGCAAAATTCAATTTCATTCTTTTCATTAGGGATGTCTGCTAAGGAATAAGAGCGCCAACGGTTCAATCGTTTTTCTCCAATAGGGAGATCTGCGACCATAAATTGGCCTGGAATAAATGGGACTGGTTCCTCATCTCCAAGCTGCATGATGAAGCGCTTGGTAGTAGGAGACTCATCTATAATATTTGTGATTTTTGCTTGGTGCCACTTTGCCGGCATAAAAAGTATTTAAGGTAAAACCATTTCTTTGTATGGTATAAACACATTAAAACCTTTTTCGTTGAAATAAGTTCTTGTTTCCTCTTGCGATTTATTAGAAGTGGCTAAAATAAAATCACCCCCCCATGCGCCTAGTGATTTTGTTTTACCCCAGTAGTCTGTAAAGTGTTGATCTTGAATTTTTGGCAATTCTAATGATGAACTTATTACCGTTTCGTGTTGATCCATCAATTTTTCAAAACTCTTAAGATCCTTCGATTTTGTTATAGCACTGGTTAATGTATTTAGCTTAGATATGGTTCCTTCTTTTTCCTTAACGATAGATTTATAATGGGCAATTCCTTCAGATGATTTTTGTTTTTGTCCAGAATAAATAAAATACAACTTATCCTTAAAGCTTGGATCAAAAGCCACATTGGCAAACTTAAGAGACTCATCCGTCAATTGATAGGAAATAGGTTGTGAAGCTCCAGCACATGCTACATCATATCCTGATCCTTTGTGAACTCTAAAAAATAAATCAAAGGGACTCACATCTGCCCATTGTGCGACACAATGAATCAGTGTTGAGCTAGAACCTAATCCCCATTCTAAAGGAAATTCTAATTTGGTTTCAACGCGATACTTTTTCCATTTGCTTAAGAAATCAGAATTTTCGCGGCAAGCTGATTTGAGGATTTTCTTTATCCCGAGTGCGATTTCTTCATCGCTAAATTTAATGGGATCAAAACCTAAAAGATCGAATGATCCTTCAAACCAAATTTCTCCATTATGATCTAATGACTTCCAGGTAACTTCAGATCCAGTACTTTCTTTTATTGTTAGGGACTGACCCATTTTTGTAGGCAATGCCAAAGCCTCAGCACCATCTAAGACGAAGTATTCGCTTGTTAAAAGCAGTTTTCCGTTACCTCTGTAAGTTGAAATGACTTTTACTTTTAATAAGTGGCAAAGATATCTTTATATATATACCTTTCAAATATATAATTAAATTATTTGCCTAAAGCCCTTAAAATGCGGGTTTACCCTGTGTTTTTGAGCGAAAAAGATCTAAATATTCTCTCACAGCTGAATGAGAGACAACTTTGTCTTTAAAATAGAATATGGCTTCTTTGATTTCTTTGTCGCTTGCTTGAAGTTGATTGAGAATATTTGAAAGATGCATTTTCATGTGACCTTTTTGAATTCCTGTGGTCACCAATGATCTGAGTGCAGCAAAATTTTGAGCTAAACCTCCTGCGGCTATAATCATCATTAATTCATTTGAACTGGGATTGCCCAAAAGTTCCAAAGACCTTTTTGCAATGGGATGAACTTTGGTAAGTCCACCTACAGTGCCAACAGCTAATGGAATTTCCATCCAGAAAGAAAAAATACCATCTTCAATTTTACAATCGCTAAGACTTCGATATTGTCCATCTCGACATGCATAGGTATGACCACAGGCTTCTATTGATCTGAAGTCATTTCCAGTGGCCAAGGCTATTGCATCGATTCCATTAAAAATTCCTTTATTATGTGTCGTAGCTCTATAGGGATCTATTTTTGCAATTTGAACGGCTTTATAAAATTTATTCGCTAAAGCGCGAGCATCTTCTTCATTATTAAGTTTTAAATCTTCTATCGCACATTCAACTGATACCCTAACTATACATTCAGGCGTGTAGTTGGAAAGAATGGACATGATAATTTCAACTTCTTTTTCCTGATTCGTAAAACTTGGTTCTTCAGCAACGAACTCTTTAAGACATGATGCAAATCGTTCAAGAACTGAATTGATAAAATTGGCGCCCATAGAATCACAGGTCTCAAATGAAACTTTAATTTGATAATAGGCGTCCATCAAATCTGTTTTATCTAGTAACTCGATGTCCTCTATTCCGCCTCCTCTCTTTTCCATGTTTGCAGTAATATCAGAGCTGTGTGATCTCAGCGTCTTTTCAAGTTTGTCTTTCAATTGAAGCCATTTGTTAGCATCTCCATTCCAACAAAAATGCACATGTCCCAATTTTTTTGTTGAGATAATTTCTGCTTTGAATCCACCCCTACTATACCAATATTTTGCAGCTGATGAAGCAGCGGCGACAACAGAACTTTCTTCTATTACCATTGGGAGGCAATAGGTTTTATTATTTATTAGAAAATTAGGTGCGACGCCGAAAGGTAGTGGAAAATTTGAAATGGTATTTTCACTAAACCCATCTAAGATTTTTTGTTGACTTTCATCAGGGTGCCAATGCGCTTGAAATTCTTTTTTGGCTTCATTGGAATCCTCAAAATAGCTTTCGACTAACCATTCAATTTTTTCATTCTTGGATAATTTTGAAAATCCTGATATCGTATGCGCTTTTTCCTTCATTACTTTACTTTCAAATAGGCTTGGGCTATTTTTATT
>CALGNN010000011.1 GCA_937961455.1 uncultured Saprospiraceae bacterium | reverse complement strand
AAGCAGTAGTATGGTTATCTCAAAAAATTGACAAGCCCATTCTTAAGCTTACTGAAGAAGACTACAATGAGCATGGTCTAAGTGAATTGGTCAATGAATACGATTCATCTTATGCAATCAATATTAAAATATTTAATCGCTTACAGCATACAATTACAGGTTGGCCAGGTGGAAAGCCTAATGCAGATGACAGCAAAAGACCTGAAAGAGCAGAACCAGCAATAAAAAGAGTGATTATATTCAGCCCTCACCCAGATGATGATGTAATATCTATGGGAGGAACGTTTCAGCGCTTGGTAGACCAAAACCATGAAGTCTATGTGGCCTATCAGACATCTGGAAATATTGCGGTTCATGATTATGATGCCTTAAGGTTTTTAGAATTTCAAAGAGATTTCAACGAATCATTGAATGTAAATGGAGAAGAGCTCAGTAAAAAATATGAAGAAATTCAAAACTTCCTAGAACGCAAAAAGACAGGCGAAATTGATCTTATGGCTGTAAGAAAAATAAAAGGCTTAATTCGTAGAGGTGAAGCTAGAGCTGGTGCCAGATTTTGCGGATTAGATGATGATCATATTTTGTTCCTCGATATGCCATTTTACGAAACAGGCCGAAATAGAAAAAAACCATTGTCATCGGTTGATATACAAATCATAACTGATCTTCTAGAGCAAGTAAAACCGCATCAAGTTTATGTAGCTGGAGATCTTGCAGATCCTCACGGAACACATAGAGTTTGCTTTAATGCGATTGCTGCTTCTTTAGAACAACTGAAGAATAAAAAATGGATTAAAGATTGTTACGTTTGGATGTATCGAGGTGCTTGGCACGAATTCGGAATTAATGAAATAGAAATGGCAGTGCCCATTAGTCCTGAAGAATTATTAAAGAAGAGAAAAGCTATTTTTATGCATCAATCTCAGAAGGACAGTGCTCCATTTCCTGGTAATGATGAACGTGAATTTTGGCAAAGAGCTGAAGATCGAAATAAAGAAACAGCTAAGCTCTATGATAAGCTTGGTTTGGCAGAATATGAAGCAATGGAAGCATTTAAGAGATTTCATTTTCTATAGTAGCTTCTCAATGTTTCAAAAGTGAACAATTTCTAAAAAGAGGAATTAAAAAATGTGATAGCGATTGTCACATAATTTTAATTCTGATTGATGTATACTTCAACTCTACTAAATAACTTTAATTCCAAATTTTATTTTAGCTTGTTTATTGCCTTATGCTTTATTAGCATGAGCCTAAATGCCCAACTAGCCCAATCTAAAAGGCTATTAGGCCAAGCAATGACACCTGATAGCAATTATATTTTAAAATATGAAACAAGAGTAAGCAATACGGGAAACACGCCTATTTGTGATGTTGTAATTTCTGATGACATCACAGCTAATTATGCGAGTTGTGATGTTGTAAGTACAGATATCGTAAATGTTTATGGCTCTGGAGGCATGAGTGTTTGGGATGCAAGTGATTGGACTTATTTATGGGATGGCGGAGTAGATTGGGATGGCAATGGAGCAGAAACTACATTTAGTCTCGGATCGAACCCTTCAGACTTATGCGTTTCTGCAGGTTGCGGCACTTTGTGCATAGCCCCAGGAGAGTCCGTAACAATTTGGTTTGTTGTCAAAATAAACGATGATTGTTTTCCTAGTCCTGGCAATACCAACACTTATAATAATCAAGCAAGTTCAACAGGTACACTTGGAAATGGAGGCAGTAATTTATCAGAAATTTCTGGTGATGGTTCCGACCCTCAGAGTGTTGGAGTTGACCCAACGCCTGCAGCTGTTGGTTATCATGAAGCGATTTTGGGCGCAGCACAAACCATAACAGATCTTCAAGGAAATCTTATTGACTACCCTTCAATAAATACGGATGGAACTTATGATTTTTCCTATCATATAACATTATGCAATCATGATTTTATACCTAATGGCGGAGCCAATACTATTGAGGATTTAAATTTCTGGATGTCTGTCGACCAGATTCCCGATTGGACGAATACCGTAAATAGTCTAACAATTTTAAATCCTACAGGTCCTCTTATCCCAAACCCAGACTATGATGGAGATTGGGGCTCTGAAGCAAACTTATTAGATGATTATGGAGGAGATTTAGCAGCCGGACAATGCGACACTATTGAATTAGTATTAAATGTTGGCCCGATTCCAGAATGGGGATTAGGATACTTTAATTGGTGGGCAGGTAGCGCAAGCGGTTGGGATGGCTCTGAAACCATTCGAGATATGGCTCATGATGGAAGAACAGATTCTCAATTCAATCCGGACCCTACAACCTGTGGGCCAGGAGATGATTGTAGTTCGTCTAGAATTGGATTTATGGCAAATCCAGAAATAAATTTACAAAAAGAAGTAATAGATATACTACCACCTAGCAGTGGAACGGTAGGTAATGTTGATGTTGAATGGAAGTTTACTGTAAGCAATAATGGAGATGTAATATTAGATAATATTTCACTACTTGATTCTTTGGTAAATAATTGGGGGGCAGCATGCCTTGTAGCTGTGATTTCAGATTCTACAAGTGTAGTAAATATTAATGCAACAGCTGCTTCGACTGCTAATAATGCATTTACTGGAGTCAATTCTGGAGCAGGCGGATCGGCAGATTTACTTTTAGGTTCTGACTTTGATGTTCTTGATACCATGCAAGTTTTTGAAGTATTTTTCAGAGTTGAAATCGATGTATTAAATTGCCCAGATCCTCTTATTAATCCGGCAACAGTTTATGGTACTTCCCCTAATGGAAGTATTGTTTCTGATACTTCAATTGCGCAGATAGATTTGCCAGAGTTGGGAAGTATCGGAGATTATATCTTCAATGATGATACAAATAGTCCAATTGAAGGAGTACTAGTTGTTTTATATGATGACATGGGGAATCCTATTGATTCTGCATATACAGATTTAAGTGGAAATTATCTTTTTGATGGATTACCGCCGGGAGATTACTCCGTAGTTGTTGATCCTTCAAACTTTGAAACAAATGGCCCTTTAAGTGGCTATCTTAATTCTACTGATCCAGATGACATATTAGACAATACTTCTAATATCTCATTAGCTGAAGGTGAAGACAATTTAGATCAAGATTTTGGATACAGTGAATCAGGCAGTATTGGTGATACTATATTGAATGATGATACAGGTGACCCAATAGAAAATGTAATGGTAGTTTTATACAACGATCTTGGGGTGCCCTTAGATACAGCATATACCAATTCACTAGGAAATTACCTTTTTGATGACTTGCCTGCTGGTGACTATACAATTGATATTGATCCTTCAAATTTCGACCCTGGAAATCCTCTTGAAAATTTAACTAATACAACAGATCCTGATGGTGGATTCGACAATACTTCTGATGTCAGTATTTTGGCTGGGGAGGATAATTTAGATCAAGATTTTGGATACGCAAACACTGGGGGAATTGGTGATACCATATTAAATGATGATACTGGAAATCCAATTGAAAATGTGATGGTGATATTATTAGACGACATGGGAAATCCCCTTGATACAGCCTATACAAATGCTTCGGGAATGTATTATTTTGGAGATCTTCCAGCAGACACCTACAACATATTAATTGATCCAAGTAATTTCATATCAGGTGGGCCTTTAGTTGGACTAAATATTTCAACAGATCCTGATGGCGGAGGAGACCACACTTCTGAAGTAACCATTGGTGTCGGGGAAGTAAACCTTGTTCAAGATTTTGGCTACCAAAG
>CALGNN010000010.1 GCA_937961455.1 uncultured Saprospiraceae bacterium | reverse complement strand
GTTCCAGGCTGGGTTGCATCTGGTCCATACATTTTATAAATGTGATCAGGCTCATCTTCAACACTCATTACATCTGGAACAGAGGTTTGCATTCTGTAGGCCATTTCGTATTGAGCGATGCGACTGCTAATTTCAGGATCACCAAATTCTTCTAATTGCTTGGCATTCAATTTGGCTAATTGGTCAAGCATTTTTCTTCTACTTGTGCGATTCATGCCAGCAGGATCATTCAAGTAAAGTACAGGATCTTTTCCTGACCTAAATTGGACTCCTTGATGAAGTGAATGCAAGAAACCATTACCCCAGAGTCTTGAATAAAGGGGTTGTCCCTGTGGCCTTCCTGTACCTCTTGAAAGTAATACTGTGAAAGAAGGTAAATTTTCATTGTCAGATCCAAGACCATAACTCAACCAAGATCCCATACAAGGTCGACCTGGTTGCTGAGAACCCGTCTGAAAAAATGTAATAGCTGGATCATGATTAATGGCTTCCGTATACATGGATTTCACAATACAAATATCATCTACGATTTTGGAAGTATAGGGGAGGAGCTCACTTACATAAGCTCCGCTTTTACCATACTGATCGAATTTAAAAATAGAACCAGCTAAGGGGAAGTTGTCTTGTCCAGAGGTCATCCCTGTGAGCCTCTGTCCCTTACGAATGGAATCTGGTAAATCTTCTCCTCTTCTTTTAACTAGCGTAGGTTTATAATCAAATAAGTCCAATTGAGAAGGTCCTCCACTTTGGAATAGATAAATCACTCTCTTCGCCTTTGGAGCAAAATGTAGATTTTCCAAGACGCCTGTTCCATTTGCTGCAGCTAGGAGAGATGAGGCGTCTTTTTTAAAACAACCCACACCTAGCAGTGAAGCCATAGCAGCAGAGCCTAATCCAATACTAGATTTGGAAAGAAATGATCTCCGATTCATGATATAAGACTGCTCGTCTATGATTTTTTTCATGCCTTCAATTTTATCCTCTGCTTATGGTTTCATCAAGATTGATAATCATATTTGCAACCGAAGTATAAGCTGCAACAGTTGTTGCCTCAGCTGTATCGCTGTCTTTCATCTTTCCGATCGCTAATAAAGCCTTAGCGTCTTCAGGATTATTTTCGAATCTATTTTTTTCTTCATTGAAATAGGATTCCATCTGCGAAAGTTCGTCATCACTTGGAATTCTTGAGGTTGCTAATTGAAACATATAAGCCAATCGCTCAGAAGTTTTCTCTTCAATGTTTTCAAGAGATCTATAGGCAAGCATTTTTGAGGCCTCAATAATTTGAGGATCATTCATTAATACAAGCGCTTGCAGTGGAGTACTGGTTTGTTCTCTTTTGACTGAGCAAATATCTCTTGATGCTGCATCAAAAGTCATCATGTTAGGAGGAGGTACTGTACGCTTCCAAAAAGTATAAAGGCTTCTGCGGTACTGACCATCATCTTCATCTGGAACATACTTGCTCGTAGATCCACCTCCTCCACCAGTTGTTTCTTCCCATAAGCCTTCTGGCTGATAAGGCTTCACACTTGGTCCGCCTACTTTTCTTACAAGCAAATCACTTATC
The DNA here is from genome assembly GCA_937961455.1 of uncultured Saprospiraceae bacterium. Classification (GTDB taxonomy): domain Bacteria; phylum Bacteroidota; class Bacteroidia; order Chitinophagales; family Saprospiraceae; genus CALGNN01. The sequence continues at coordinate 4,484 of CALGNN010000010.1, read as the reverse complement.
GCTAAAGCATGATCTCGTATCATCTCTGCAGGTAGACGCGTACGTGGTGCTCTGGCAAGTAGCCGATTTTCCGGATCAAGCTCCAACATTTTTTTACTCATTTTAGTTGACTGCTGATAAGTTGCTGACTCCATGATAAAGGAGAGCATTTTCTTAACATCCCAATCATAGGAGATGAATTTTAAAGCCAAAAAGTCCAGAAGTTCTGGATGCGTTGGAAGCGATCCTTGATTTCCAAAGTCAAAACTGCTTGCCACGATTCCTTGTCCAAATACTTGTTGCCATAGTCTATTTACTACGACTCTTGCGGTAAGTGGGTTTTCTTCATCAAATAGCCATTTAGCCAAGCCCAATCTATTTTGCTCATATGGTTCACCAAAAGCGAGTACACTTTCAGGAGTTCCTGGTTCCACAGGTTCTGTCTGTTGGTCATAAGCGCCTCTGTTAAGAATATAGGCTTGCCTAGGTTCAGGCATTTCTTCCATCACCATATAATTGATGGTACCTATAGAATCTTGATGATTAATAAAGGATAATGTTTTAGCAACTTCTTCATCAGTAAGTTTAATAGTAGGCTCTTGGATTTCGCCCCCACCATAAAAACCTTTCTCAGGTACATTATTGAAAAAACTAAAAAGTTCGAAGTAGTTTTTTTGTGAAATGGGATCGTATTTATGATCATGGCATTTTGCACATTCAAAGGTCAGACCTAAAAAAGCTGTAGCAAAAGTGTTCGTTCTATCAGACACATATTCGACACGATATTCTTCTTCAATTACACCTCCTTCATTGGTGATTTTATGATTACGATTAAATCCGGTAGCTAATTTTTGTTCTAAGCTAGAGTTGGGAAGTAGATCTCCTGCTAATTGCCAAGTGACAAATTCATCATAAGGCATATTGTTTTTAAAGGCGTGAATAACCCAATCCCTCCAGGGCCAATTGAATCTTTCAAAATCATCTTGGTATCCATTGGTATCTGCATACCGCGAAAGGTCAAGCCATTCTGTAGCCATTCTTTCAGCATAGGCATCTGTAGCTAGATATTGTTGTATAATACTTTTGATAGCAGTTGCGGAGCTATCCAATAGGAATCCTTCTATTTCTTTTTTAGTAGGAGCAAGACCTGTAAGGTCAAATGCGATTCTACGAATCAACTTTTCTTTTTTAGCTTTTTCGGAAAAAGCTAATCCTTGATCTTCGATTTTTTTTAAGACAAAAAAATCTATTTCGTTTTGCGGCCAGGATTTATTTTTGACCTCAGGTACTTCTGGCTCTTGAGGTGGAATGAAAGCCCAGTGTTTTTTCCATGTAGCACCTTGTTCAATCCATCTCTTGATAATTTCTTTTTCATGTGAGCTGAGTTTTAAATTCGATTCAGGAGGTGGCATTTGATAATTTGGATCATCAGAATTGATGCGTTGAATCATTTCAGATTTGTCAGGTGCGTTCCTAACGATAGCAAAATGGTCTTTTTCATCCCCTAAAGCTGCAAATGCTAAGGCTTCTTCATGAAAAGCTAATCCACCCTGTCTGGTTTTTTCGTCAGGCCCATGGCATTTAAAGCATCTATCAGATAAGATGGGTTTGACATGGAAATTAAAATCAACTTCTTCCGGGATAATGTTAGCAGCACGATGCGCTACAGTGGTAACATCAGAATTCGTTTCTTGACAGGCAATAAGAATGAATGAGGATATGATGAATAGACTAAAACAATATTTTAAGATATTTTTATTCAAATTGATATAATAGTTAGGGTTTTCATCTTCCTAACAATATAAAGAATTCAAAGAAGAATAAACATTAAAGTAAAAGGATTAAATTTCAAGATGCAGTAAAATTAATAATAAAGAATAGACATGGATGCTTTCCCAAATTTGTATTCAGAACGATTGATCCTTAGGAAAATAGATGTAGATGATTTTCCTTCTTTGGTCAAATTAGCTAATAATAAAAAGATATCTGATAGAATCATCAATCTGCCCCATCCATATACTGAGTCAAATGCTGTATTTCGAATCAGTTATGTGGTTCAGGGATTTAAGAATAAATCAAGATTCGTCTTTAGTGTTTGTACAAAAGAAAATAATGCATTCATAGGAGAAGTAAGCCTCCATTTACACTCACCAGTAAAATCTGAAATTGGATATTGGATTGGAGAAACATTTTGGGGCCAAGGGTTTGCTACCGAGGCTGTTTCAAGTATTTGTAAATTTGGTTTTTCTGAATTAGGACTTCATTTGATTTTTGGAACCAGTCACAGAGATAACTTGGCTTCACACAAAGTTCTTGAAAAGAATCACTTTATGAATAAAAGCATGAACGAAAGTATTTATTTATTTGAGTTGAGCAAGGAAGCATATCTTAAAACTTAGGATGCTACAAACTGACTAACTTTATCAATCACTACCGTACTTTTCAATTTATGACCAAACCCTTTAGTTGGAAAATATTCTGAAGCCTTAATGTAACCATGCAAATCAATAGCATTTTGTACCTGGGTGGTCTGATCTTCTTCGTCATGGATGATTAAGGTTTTCGAACGTATGGAAGGAGCAAACTGTTGGATGGAAAAATAGCTAGTGGGATGACCCGTGTACTTTTCGAAATAGCGATTTAATAGGCCGATTGTTTTATCATTAACTTTCAATTCTCTTTTAAAATGTTCTACAAATTGTATTGCCGAGTATGGAGAAGCCATCGTTATCAATTTATCAACTGCATATTTGTTTTTATAAAGAAAGTATAAAGAGGAAAATGCCCCTATTGAATGCGAAATGATGCATGCAGGTTTTCCATAGTGTGAAACAACAGCCATCAAAGCTTTTTCATATAATGGAACATTGCAAATTAATCCGTCCGAGTTGCCATGTCCAGGAGCATCAAATCCGATGATGGTATATTCTTTTTTATCAAAGTGTTCAATGTAGTTTTTCCAACGATAGGTGTTGCTTTGCCAACCATGAACAAGTAATAATATTTTGGGACCTTCACCCCAACGATAAGTCTGAATTTCTTGGCCATCAACATTCAATCTCTTTTTAGTAGATCCGTTTAGAAAGGCCTGCTGCGACTTATTTAGTTTGGCTTTGAATGGAATACAAAACAAATAGAATGCTTGCTTCCCACTTAGCTTGGGAATGAGATTGGAAAGTAAATCTAAATAAGTTCCTATAATCGACTTCAACATATATTGTTATTTAAGATACCAATCGGTATCATTAGATATAAAAAAATTAGACGAAAATTTTATCTATTTCATTTTTTAAATAGTTGATGCTATTTTTCAAGTGTTTATTGTTATCGAAAATTTTATACATCATCACAGAACCTTCTAAAGAACTGATCATGTACGATGATAAACTTTCTGCATCTGTATCTTTTTTAATCTGTCCGTGGTGAATACCATTATCTATGACTCTGGTAATGGCAGTATGAATTTGAGCCATGATAAATTGAACGACATTTTTCAACTCAAGATTATTATCATCAGCCTCAGCTGCTGCATTCATTAAGGGACATCCACCGCTAAAAGGGGCTTTATCCCCATAAGATTCGAAATAATCGAAAATGCAATACAATTTATCTTTTGAATTATTAGCAGATTTAATCGCCTGGATGATATCATTCAGCATTTTATTGCACATATATCTTAGTGCCTCCTTCTCTAATGCTGACTTATCCTTGAAATGTCTATATATAGCACCCTTTGTTAATTGTGCTTTTTTAGTAATATCACTGATGGAGGTTGCCTTGTAACCTTGACTGTTAAATAGCAGACTGGCCGTCTCAATAATTATGGATCTTGTCAATTCTGGATTCCTCACACAACAAAGATACCGATTGGTATCTTAAAATGCAAGTAACACAGTTTATTTTCCGACAATTAAATTTTAATCTAAAGAAATACTATTGAAATTCTTAATCAAGAGAACTTGATCATCGTCTGCTGAAGGTCCATAAACAGCAGGCACAAAAATACCAAGCAACCTGAGATATACCCCAAGTTGTGCGCGATGATGAATTAGGTGATTCATGCAAAATCTTCTTGCAACTTGTTTTTTGGGTAATGTGAACACAACATGTTCGCCATAGACCATGCTCCAGTCTTTTTCAAATTCTTCGTCTTTTACCTTCATCAAATGCTTTTTCGCTTCCGCCAATAAGCCATCAAAATATCCTAGCAATTGGACAGTGTCATTGATGTCTTCTGGAACAAAACCTGCAAAGTCTAATTTGTCGGATGTAACTGTATGGGTCCACCATGCTGTTATTTCTGCTACATGTATCGCTAATCTTCCAAGGGTTTCAGATTTATCTGAGGGCTTAAAATCTTTCTTTTCAAAAGGTACACTGGCAAGATAGGTTCTTGTGACTTCTGACTCTAATAACAACTCTTTTAAAAACTCTTTTCCTAAACTCATGTGTTAACTGCGTTCTTTGTAATTAATCTTTTTCTTCTTTCTGATAATCCTTTTTGA
>CALGNN010000009.1 GCA_937961455.1 uncultured Saprospiraceae bacterium | reverse complement strand
AGAGCTGCAGTTATTTACTACTACACTAATATTTACTGGAAAATCCTCAATGATTAAGATGTAATACTGCGGATTATCTAATAAGGTATTTCCCCCACAAAAATTTGGACTTGAAGTTCCGCCACAAGGTGGATCAGGCGTCGTTTCAAAACATATATCTGTTAAGCAGGTAAGAATGGCTTCCGCGCAACATTGGCCAGGTTCAGCATCAGGAGGATTACAGTCCTGAGCAGCTACATCATTTAATGTAGAAAGTAGTAATAATGAGAGCAGCACTAAACAGACCTTATGGGTATGGAGCTTCATCGGATAGCAATTAATTTATTTAAATTAATGCTTTTTATGCCAAACCAGAGAAATTTAATTCAATATGACAAAATACTTCCTTACTAGATTATTCGACGATTGATACATCTCCTATGATCACTTCAGTCTCACCGTCTTTATAAGTGACCTCTGTGTAATAAACGAAAACTGCAGGTTGTAATCCTTGAGCTTTAAAGGTACCATCCCAACCTGCTTCTGGTACATTAGGTTGAAAGTCTTTAGCTTCAAATAATATATCTCCCCATCGATTAAATATTCTTAGGACATTGACATTTGTCACATCAGCGTTTGAATAAACAGTAAACCAATCATTGATGCCATCGTTATTTGGTGTGAACACATTTGGAATGTATACCTTTCTAATGACGACAATTAAAACATTGATTGTAGCTGAAGCTGTACAACCATTTTCGTCTGTAATCGTCAATCCATACACCTGTTCAGTTTCAGTTGATATATCTAAAGTTGAACAATTTAGACATGATATTGGCTCACCATCTAAGGTCCACTCATAGTTAACAATGGTTGAAGGATCAACATTTAGAATAGGTTCTAATGTTGCATCTTCAGATGGTTGAAGTACTAAAGTAGGAGATTCAAATTGAACTGAAAGGGCTTCTGGTTCTCCTACTAAACCATCTATGCTTGAAGTACAACCATTTTGATCCATAACTGTAATCGTATATGCTCCAGGCACTAGATTTGTAAAAGAATTTGTTGGAACAAAGTTGACGCCATCTATAGAATAACTATATGGTCCTTCACCCCCACTCACTCCAATAAGCTCAATCATTCCGTCGGTACCTTCAGCACATGATACACTCATTTCATTGATACTGCCTATTGTTGGGTTTTCTTGATTACTATCTATTATCACCTCAGAAACTGCAGAACAACCCGTAGATGTATTAGTTACGGTTAGTGTATAAGTACCTCCAGTTGTAACTGGATTATTCAAGCTTGTGGCTCCATTACTCCATGCATAAGCAATATTACCACCAGTTGAACTTCCATTCCCTCCTAGTGTGATTTGTGGATCCTCGCAAGTTAAAGTGCCAGGAGCTCCGGCATCAGCCATAGGTAATGCTTCAACAACGACTGTCACTTCAGCAAAATCATTACTACAAGGGCCGGTTCCCATTACTTCATACATAAAAGTATAAGTACCCGCATTTTGACTCATGCCATTAAAACTACCATTTGCAGCATCGAATGCTCCACCTGTAGAACTAACAGCTGATGTTTCTGTCCAAAGACCTCCAACATCTTCTCCACTTAGTAAATCAGCAAGATTTACGGTTTCATCTTCCATCAAACAAACTGACTGTGGATTTGACGCTATTCCTGGATTAGGAGGATCAGTTATAATTAAACTTTGTGGTACTGATAAATCGCATCCACTTGGCGCGTTGGCTAATACATAACTTAGGGTATAAACCCCTGCTGTTATATCACTGGCATCAATCACATTTCCAGCTCCTATTACAGCTGGATTGCTTGCTCCTGCTGGAGGGGTCAATTCCCATGTTCCACCAGCTTCAGTTACCCCTGCAATAATTAGATCGTCTAAATCAATTTGATCACCGTTATTACAAAGTTCTGCAGGAGTTGTGAAATCTGGACTTGGACATCCACAATCTCTAACTGTAATTGTAACGGTATATGGTTCATCCGCACAGGGTGCAACAGCAGATCCTGTGGTGTAAGTAAAAGTATAATTTCCTAAAGGCACGCCTTCGAAGTCGGCATTGTTAAAATCACCTGCTCCAGGTAAGGTACCTGACCAGACTCCACCTTGATCACCACCAGTAACTAGGGTAGCAAAATTTAAGGTGGTAACTCCATCAGCTGATTGTTGGCAAACGGTATCTACGGCTGTCACTTCTGCAAAAGGAGCTGTATTTTCCGTTACTACGAAGAATGTATCTCCTTCGCAACTATTGGTAATTCCTACATTGAGATAGTAAGTTCCTGCCATATCAACAGGTAAAGTAGGATTGGTTCCTAAAACATTATTGCCATCAGGATCTGATGACCAAACATAGGTATCGAATCCCGTTCCAGCATCAAGTATGGTGCTTTGATTTTGATCTGGACAAATAAATGCATCTCCACTAATTACTGGTGCAAGTTCATTTTCGAGTGTAACCATGAATGTGGTATCACCAGTACATCCATTTTGATCTGTTACTGTTAAGCCATACGTACCACCTGTTGAAACTTCTATTGTGGCAGATGTTTCATTTGTGCTCCACATATAGGAAGCATAATTCTGTGTACCTAGGGTTCCTGGATTATCTGGACAAATTGTAGCTGAGCCTGTTATACTTGGTTCTGGTAGTGGGTCAAAGTCAACCATAAAAGTCGTGTCTCCTGTACAACCACTTGCATCAGAAACCGTAAGGGAATATACACCAGCTTGAGTTATGTCTATGGTATTGGTATTATTTGCAGGATCAGCAGACCAAGTATAGGTATCAAATCCAGATGCTACTGTAATGGTTTGAGTTTCGCCTGCACAATCATTAAAATTGAGACTGGCGATCCCCGTATTTAATTCATCTAATTCAGGTACAAAAACAGAAGCAACATTCGTGCAGCCATTATTATCCGTAACCGTCACTTCGTAGGTTCCTTCTGTATTCACCTCAATGGTCTGTGAAGTTTCTGTTGTATTCCATAGATATTCAGCGAAATTACCAGGATCGAGCATGGTGCTTGAGCCTGTACAAAAGCCTCCGGTTGTTAATTGCGGATTAGGTGGATTTTCAACAGTTATGGTAATTTCATCAATACCTTCACAACCGTTTTGCTCAACGGTTACTGAGTAAGTTCCTGCATCTGTAACTTGAATGGTTTGTGTTGTCTCATTGGTACTCCACATATAAGTACCTTGTTGGACCGCATCTAAGACTGTCACGTTATTAGGGCAGAGTGGATCAGCTTGTATTTCAACATCTAAATCTGGTGTCGAAGTTAATTCAATACTGTCATACCTGAAGCCGCAGGCATTTGTTACAATTAAGTATACCCAAGCACTTTGTACGCCAGCATTCCATGTGACAGTTGTAGTTTCACCATTGAAAGGTGATAAAGAACCGTCTGCCAAATCTACTGACCACTGATATGTTTCATCTAATTGTGGATCATCTACAGAGAACACTGATGAACCTTCCTCACAAAATGTGGTTGGCCCAACAATTGTTGGTTGTATTGGAAAAAAATCATTGTGATCTAATGTATAAGAACCAAAATCGTAATTACAGACTTCAGTCCCAAGCGTAAGGACTACAGTTAAGTCCCAAACACCGTCTCCTGTTTCGGGAGGAAAAAACACCAATGGATTCCCAATATAAGTTTCACCAGTTGCACTGTTATTCCAAGTAAATTCATGCGTTGCACTTGGCGGATAAAATGTTGTATCAGTAAATTCAATATAGAGTCCACCATACGGAGGATAATTATTACAGTCAATTTCTTCTATTCCTATTTCTACATCTGTATTGATCACTTCTAGATGTACTATACTATCACAGCCTGCAACAGTCTGCAGTGTGATGTCTCCTTCAAAATCATCATCATACGTCACGCCGTTGCCTGGGTAAGTATAGTCTTCATCCTGACAGAGTAATATAGGATCTAAAATTATGGGATCTAGATAGGCTTGATCGATTACAACAGAAAAAGCAACGTCTAAAATACAACCTAATGAAGTTTCCATTTGCACCATGGTATCGACGGAATATGGATCTACGAATTGAATATTAGGTCCATCTGTTGGATTCTCAAAAAACACGGTTGCATCACTACATTCAATAATGTCTGGACCAATTTCGTCAGGCGCCTGAATTACATTAAAATCTAAGCACACTTCGGGAATCGTATCACAACCATTAAAAGCTACTACACATGCGGTGTAAGTGCCTGGTAAAATATCGTCTGCAATTTCTGTGGTTAATCCGTCTTGTACTCCACTTGTCTCAACGGTAAATGGATCCCAAGAAAAGGTCCAATCTAAATCTGTCGCATTAGGAATGTTATCCGTTAATACGGAAAAATTCACATCATTCTGACCAACGCAAAAATCAGGTAGTGGATCAAATTGAATATCTGTATCAACTAAAACTCCAGTTGCATTAGGATTATCTCCAGCTAAACCAGGTTCTAGCACATTGGTTGCAGTAATGATATAATCACAAATAGCACCACTAAATCCGTCAATCACCAAATATATCTCGTCATCTATATTAAATCCATCAGATGCTGTAATCGTTGTAGTCCAGTTGAAAGCTGCTGTTCCTACACAATCAATTACATTATCACCATTGTCTAATGGACATTGGGTAACCGTTGCCATTTGCAATCCTGCTCCTCCTCCTGTACAACCCGTCACATTTACATTAACTGTTACAGGAAAGCCTGTTATAATTAGGGTATAATATTGTGGGTTATTTAAAACTGTATTATTACCACAAAATCCAGGGCTAGAGGTACCACCACATGGAGGATCATCCGTAGTCTGGAAGCAAACTCCATTAAGACAAGATAGGATCGAATCTTCACAGCACTGGCCCGGATCCAAATCCGGTGGATTACAATCTTGCGCTATCATAGGGCCCATTGACATTAATAAAAATAATAATGTGATTGATAGCTTGTGAATTGTATTAGAGGCTTTCAACATTTTTCTAGTTTGAGTACTTTAAAAATACTTTAATTTTCTTAAATATATAGCTAATGCCTATTTAGTTAAGCAGTGTTATATCACCAGTTTGCTCTTTGACTTTACCTGCTTTATCTAAATATAAAAGTCTATAGACAAATACAGCAGGCAACATTGCCTTGGATGCCAATTTTCCTTCCCATTTTACACTTTCGTCATTAACCTGAAAAGATTTTTCCTCAAATACAATTTCGCCCCATCTATCATAAATGGTAAAGGATATTATTTCTTCTATATATTGATTGCCATAAACCGAAATAAAGTCATTAATCCCATCATTATTAGGAGTAAAAACATTAGGTACATAGACCTTATCATTATTTTCAACAATAATGTTTATTATATCTGTAGCCATACACCCATAGATATCTGTAATCGTGATGATCACGGCTGTACTTTGCGATGGACTATAGTTTAAACTTTGACAATTGATACAATCAATATTAGGATTACTTGTCCATTCGATGGTATCGATTTGTGCAATAGGAACATTTGTATCAAAGTCAATCAAGACTTCTTCTCCAATATTAATTGTGATATCAGGACCCAAATCTACCGTCAAAGGATTCCCTGTTCCAATGAATACTAAAGAATCTAAAATACAGTTTCTTGCGTCTCGCACATACACGCTAACATTACCATCTGTAGTACTTGAGAATGTGTTTTCCGAACTAAAGTTTATACCATCACTTGAATATTCGTAAGGAGCTAAGCCTCCAATTACATCAATTATGGACACTTCTCCATTTGCTGCTGATAAACAGCTGGATTCCTGAATATCTAATACCATGTCTAATAAACCATCCATCTCATATAAGATTAAAATTGTATCAAAAGTGCTGCAAGATGTTTCATTATTTATGACTTCAAGTACATAGCTACCTGCCTGATCTATGGTAGGATTAAGGGTATTAGCATTCGATACGATGGATCCATCAATTGTTGTCCATTGGTAATTGTATAAAAGGCCTTGCGATGAAGCTGATCCATCTAGTTGAATTTGATTACCATCACAATAAATCATTTCGGTGGAAGACGCAATCGCAATAGGTGTGTCTATTTCTTCACTTATTGTTATCTCAAAAATATTTGAGAGGCACCCATTGCTTCCTGTTCCTTGAACAAAATAAGATCCAACTTCACTTATGAATGGGTTTTGTTCGCTAGAACTAAAATCATTTGGCCCTGTCCATGTATAACTACTGATATCATCATTACTAGAAGCAAATATTTGAACAATGGTATCTACACAATTCAAATTTGGTCCAAATGCTGAAACGACTGGAGTATTTGGATCGGCTTGAACAAAAATTGAGTCTGTCGAAGTACAACCATTTTCTCCAACAAGGTTAATATAATACATACCTTCATTAAATACCTCAGCCATAATTTGATCAGAAACATAATTATTAGGTCCCGACCATTCATAGGAAATAATAACATCTGTGGTGGATACTATAATCTGAGTTCCATCACCGCTGCATGGTAGCAAGCCTGCTTCTATGTTAATTATATTAGGTGCAATCGTATCTACATCAATGAATATGCTGTCCTTGATAATGCAATTATCTTCAGTTACAATTCGACTAAAATACCAACCTGATTCAGAAGCCAAACCTTCTGGGTTTGTCCCTATGATTTGATCATTAAAAGTCCATTCATATGTAGTTCCGACCCCATTAACAATGCTGGGAGTAATTGAAACTGGAGCATTCAAACAATTAATATCCTCCGCACTTAAACTTAATTCTGGAAGACCATCTGCGAGTACAACTTCTACTGATTGGACTGAACTGCATCCATTTTCCCCAGTCACTGATACCGTGTAAAAACCAACTTCATGTGCATAAATTAATTGATCAAAAGTGATTACACCATTTATATCTTCCCAAAAAATTTCTACTGCATCTGGAGAAAACACATATAACTCAATACTATCTTCGCAACCCAATTTGTCAAATTCTAAAAGATAATCTAATCTTGAAGTATCGATTTGAACTTCATGCAAATAGTTACCTACACATCCATTTTCTCCAATTAAGACCAATTCGTAAATTCCTGCTTCTTGAACGATTGGGAATGTATCTAAAGACTCAAAATTGCTTGGACCTGTCCAAAGCAATGAATCAAATTCTGAAAAAATTTCAAGATCTAATTGTGTAGCATTTGTATTACAATCTAGCGTGTCGCTATAGATTCTAACAAAAGGAATATTAAGATCCGGTACTACTAACTGAGTAAAATTTCCAATACAACCATTACTATCTTCTATTCGTAGTATGTAATAACCCGCATCTGTAACCGTGGTAAAATTCGTATTGCTTGAATAATTATTTGGCCCACTCCATTCATAACTAACAGCGTCCGGATAATCAATCCCAATAATGGCAGAATCTTTTGCACAACTAATGGTATCTGTAGGTAGAGTCAAATTAAATAGCTCATCATCTCTTTGAACAACATGCTGGACAGTATTCGTACATCCATTTGGTGCCGTTACCGTCAAATAATAAAATCCTGATAAAATTACTTCAGGATCACTTTGATTACTATTAAATCCTCCAGGTCCAAACCAGTTATAAGATAAATTCTGATTTGATGCTGTGGTGTTTAATGTTACCATTTCAGTGAGACAATCAATTGTGTCACTTGAAACTTGAATATCTGGAACTTGATAATCTCCCGATATCATAAATGAAATAGAATCCACGCAGCCATTTCCAGAACTGAGACTTATATTATATGTTCCATCTTCTACTAAATTTGCTGAACTCCCAATGAAAGAATAGTTATTAGGACCATCCCAAAAGAATATCGGATTTTGAATATTAGATGACAAGCTTACATTGGTAAATTCTAAAGCACAATTGGGACTCATACTAGATATGAAAATACTTGGGGCAATTGTATCTGGAATTACAAATGCCGTATCTGTAGCTGTGCACCCAAATGAATTTGTAACCCAGAAAACATATTCACCAAATTCTGAAACAATGGGTGTTTGATCAGTGGATGTGAATCCAGATGGCCCTTCCCAATAATAACTAACATCTGAGGGAAAAAAATCAGCGTCTAGTTCTAATGAGCTCATTCCACAATCAATGGAACCTCCTTCAGCGAATGCAATAGGAAACTCGTAACCTGGCAGCACAAAAACACTGGTGTCTGTGCAAGACCCATCAGAAGTATATAAATAGTAAGTGCCTTGTTGGTCTACAGTAATTACTGGATCAGATGTATTACCAATAATATTACCTTCAAAGGTCTCCCATAGAAAAGTGGGCGGGCCTCCCGGACTAATGACATCAGCAAAAATTGAAATCGTATCACCACAAAACAATGAATCTGGACTAAAAATATTTACTTCCAGGCCATAATCATTCAAGGTCAAATGTATGATACTATCGCACAGCGGTTGACTAGCTGGAAGCGTAATTTCATAAAATCCAACATCACTATATATTTCATTATTAATAACAATTGAAGTTCCTGGACAAAGTGTTTCTTCTCTGATTACTGGTTCTAAGCTATTATAGATGTCCACTTGAAAACAATTATTTGAAATGTCTGCACAGAATCCTGTGTCAATCATATTTTCGATGACTTCAATTCGAAAATTTCCAAAATCAGTTGGAAGCAGATTTGTTTCAAATACATCTACGGATAATGCACAAACATGATATACTCCTGGCTCATGTGCACTAAAATCTAAATCATCACGATATTCCAATACTGTATCATTTTCAGTTACCACATATTGAAAATCATACAAATTGGGATCTGCCATTCCTCCCGGGAATTCTAAGTCTGGGGTGATATTTAAATTTGGATCACCTTGACAATAAGATAGATTTGAATTAAGTATGTTACCAGCATTAGCATAACAAACGTCGCAATCCACACCTGCTTGATCACAAAACAAGATGGTAAAAGATAATAGTTGTCCTGTATAAAATACCTCAGTATCGCGAATCACTAAACTCCAAAGTCCATTTATCGGGCCGGTATTAAAATCTTCCAATGAGCCTAGAAATGGATAATAAGATCCAGTATAGTCACCAAACAAAGTCCAATCTTGATCATTAGTCCATTGAGCATCGAAGCCTGGATCTGGATAGGCAGTTTGAGCATCTGGTACAAAGCTGATATCAAATGATGGGTTCAGCAAAGTAAATGAAGAAGTGGATGATGGTCCAATTAAGACTACAGTTTGACCCGAAGGTGAAGTCAATTCAAAAATTAATTGACCGACAAATTCATGCTCAAAATTTAGAAAAATCCCGCATACACCTTGAGAAGGTGAAGATAGGTCATTGTTTGTCGCATTTTCGACTGGAATTTGAACGGTTGTAACATTTAAATCAAGTATGGGTACCACTTGATCATAACATTGCGCCGTTACAAGAATTGGAAATGCCAATAGTGTTAAACAATAATAAATGATCCTCATGTGTAATTCTGACTGATTTAATTATGAATCAATACAGATGCTATGCTTTAAAAAAAATGAGACTCAAAAATATTGCAATAATACCGTTTTTAATTATTCTACTATAGATATATCTCCATAGAATGTTTCTTTTTCTCCGTCTCTATATTCTACCTCAATTCTGTAGACATATACTCCAATTTGTAGCTTTTGACCTTTAAACGTTCCGTCCCAACCTTCCGATTCAATATTTGGTTGAATATCTGTTTGTTCAAACATAATATCTCCCCAACGATTGTAAACGGCAAATTGTGAAACATTCAATACATCATTATTTGTATAGACCGTAAAAAGATCGTTGATTCCATCATCATTTGGTGTAAAGACATTAGGAATATAGACCTTTCTAATTACTTGTAAAATCACATTAACCGTAGCTGAAGCTTCGCAACCAAATTGATCAACAACGGTAATGGTATAACTTCCTGACATCTCTGGTGTAAAACTTACAGAAGTACAAGTCCCACAATCAACTGCTGGGTCTAAACCTGTCCAATAACTATCGACAGCATCTCCAGTAACAACCGCACTTAATGTAACTTCTTCTCCAAATTCTTGAACAATTGTTTCACCTAAGCTGACATCAATTAGTGCTGGCTCTTCAATTACGAAAGTTGCCTGGCTGGAACATCCATTGACATCTTCAACTACAAATTCGTAAGTTCCTTCAGAAAGATCATTATACTCTGTTTGTGTACCTACATCACTGCCATTTAAACTAATAGAATAAGGGCCTGTCCCTCCTTCTATATTATTTAGGTTAATAAATCCATCATTTTCTCCGAAGCAACTAATATTGCCTTCGATGGCATTGTTAAGTTCAGGAATATCATTGCTAAGGGCAACCTCTATTTGATCGGAAGCAGTACATCCATTTCCATCAGTTACCACTAAGGTATAAACACCAGGAGTAGTTATTCCGGTGACAGTTGAATTACTAGGGTCACCATTCCAAGTGTAAGTTACTCCAGGTCCCACCGTTGTAGCTGATCCACCTAAGGTAACATTTGGATCTTCACAAGTTAGGTTAACCAAAGTGCCACCTGCGTCGGCAACTGGATTACTATTGATATCAATTACAACTTGTTCAACATCATCTCCACATGGGCCACTTCCCATTACGGTATATTCAAAAGTGTAGCTGCCACTCGTTTGATTTGCTATTGCAAAACTTCCACTACTTGCATTAAATGCTCCACCTGAAACGCTTGTTCCAGCTGCAGTGCTCCAAGATCCTCCTACATCAGCACCTGTTAAATAATCATTTAAATTAAATGTCATCGAAGCTCCTTCACATTCAGGTGCGACCTGAGAAGCTGTTCCTGCATTTGGAAAACCAAAAATCATAAAACTTTGCGTCCATGAAGAACATCCGTTTACAGGATTGGGATAGATATATTCGATCTCATAAATGCCTTCATCTGCATTTTGTGTATTCAACATTCCATTTGTGATCACAGGTGGATTTGCTGAAGTACTATTTACTTGCCAAGTTCCACCTAATTCTGCATCTGCTTCAAGGAGCGCAAAAAGGTCTACAACATTCGCCATATCATTACAGACATCATCTGGGCTTATAAATTCAGGACAACCACAATTATACACCACTATATCTGTCATATAAATCTCATCTTGACAAACACCATTTACGTCTGAAATGGTATAAACCAAAGTATATGTTCCTTTGTCAACTCCATTAAAATCTAAATTTGGGAATGTACCCGTGACGCCCGTAGGAGCTGTTCCACTCCATGACCAAGAACCATCCGTTTGACCAGAAATGATTAAATCTTCAAAAGCCGCTAAACTCAAGCCTTCAGTATTGTCATCACATATGGAATCTACTGTCATCAAATTTGCCACGGGAGGTGCAAACAATTCAACTGTTACCATGGTATCACCTGTACAATTGTTGGCATCAGTTACTGTTAGGAAATAGCTTATACCTTCATCAACAGTAATGGATGCTTGATCTGAAGTATTCGCACCATTATTCCAAGACCAGCTATAACTATCAAAGGTGCCATTAACGGAAAGCGTAGTTTGGTCTCCTTCACAAATATCTGTTGTTCCTCCTATTGAAGGCGTCAATTCTTGTTTCTCATTTACCATAATAGATGCAGATCCCATACAACCATTGGCATCTGTTACTTCTACAGTTACTTCTCCTTCTGTACCAACGTCAATATTATCATCAACACTTCCATTCGACCATAAATAAGTATATGGACCTAGGCCAGTAGTTATTGTTGGAGAAAGATTCACTGTTCCATTAACACAGAAACTTGCTTCATTTCCAAGGTCTGGATTTGGAACATCATAAAAATCTATTGTGATATTACTTTCTGATTTACACCCTTCCGCATCTGTAGCTGTGACGGTGTACATGCCTGGATCACTTGGATTAATTGTTTGTGTTACTTCAGTTGTGTTCCATTCATATGAAGTGAATCCATCTCCTGCCGTAAGTGTAAAACTAGCACCTGGACAAACTTCGAGCACTCCTGTTATTCCCGGTTCTACTACTGCATATTGGGAAACATCAATAAAGTCTTCACCAGTACATCCTTCATCATCTGTTACAGTAACCGTGTAGGTAATTTCCTGATCAGCTTGTATGGTAGCAGTTGTTTCACCAGTGCTCCAACTGTAAGAAGACCATGTTAATGTCAGTCCTAACTCTGTAGATTCATTTACACAAAATTGGTCAGCTCCTGTTATCTCTGGCATTGGCATAGTTGAAGTCAATACAACAACATCTGTTGTTGGACAACTTTCCGCATTCACTGCTGAGACCGAATAACTGTTTGCAGAACTTACTGTAATCTGATTACTTGTTTCACCAGTGCTCCAAACGATATCGGTGTATAAATTTGGATCTACGGTCAATACTGTCGCCTCTCCTTCACAGATTGCTGTGTCATTTACCATGATCTCGATTTGGTCTCCAACAATCGGTGACACTAAATAATCGACTTCATCCGTACATCCGTTGGTACTAGTGACTGTAACTGAATAATTTCCAGGTCCTGCGATATTTAAAGTATCAGAAGTACTTCCATCATTCCAAGAAACAAATGCAAAGGTGTCTGCCACCCATAATTGTCCTCCTGTATTTTCACATAAAGTAGGGTCACCCATAATGAGTGCTTCTGGAATTGGAAGACTACTTACATCTATAGAATTATCTCCAAAACATGTTCCTAAACTTACCGTGACAGAATAGGTACCAGGTCCTGTAACTGTTGTGCTCTGTCCATTAGTAGATCCAGTTACATTCGAAGACCATTGATAAGAATCAAATGTACCGTCTACCATGAGTGTTCCAGTTTGTCCTGGACATAAGTCACTTCCAATAATTACTGGAACAGGAGGTGCTATAAGCTCTACTGGTACGACAAGCGTATCAACACAACCTTCAAAACTGGTTATTTCTTGTGCGATGACGAGGTATTCTCCATAACCCGTATTAGGATCAATATCATCTGCATCGATTATAATTTCATTACTAAAACTCTGTGTTCCATTAGGTGTAACCCAAGATGCTGTTGAATTTCCGGGGCCGCCAAACGAAGTGATCAAAAAGCTGGTATCTGTTCCAGGGCAAATTTGAATAGGGAAATCCGTATTCTCATTCAAACCAATGATGTCTGGGGTAGGTTCTTCAATTATCCAAACTTCAACATCTGCTGTACCCGTACATTCATTAGCATCAGTAACTGTTACTGTATAAATAAATGGTGCTGAAGTTGCTGCACTTACTGTCGCTGTTTCTCCATTACCAATTGGCGTTACACCGGTTGGCCATTCGTATTGAAAAGGCTCAACTCCAAAAAGCGGATTTGCCGTTAGGGTAAATGGTGCATATGATTCGCAGGTATCAATTCCACTTGAATAGGCTTCAACGTCAATTTGAGGTTTTACTAAAACAGTAATAGTGTCAATTCCTGTACATCCTGTTCCATCGGTTACTGTGACGATATATGAAGTTCCAACAAATGGATTTTCTGGTACCGTAAATGGGTTTCCACTACCATTGATAGGAAAACTATTTGTAATAGTATTCCAAGAATAGGTATAGTTGCCATCTCCTCCTATTGGATTTGAAGTTAGTGTAATCAGCATTGGATCATTCTGACATA
Organism: uncultured Saprospiraceae bacterium; assembly: GCA_937961455.1. Classification (GTDB taxonomy): domain Bacteria; phylum Bacteroidota; class Bacteroidia; order Chitinophagales; family Saprospiraceae; genus CALGNN01. The sequence continues at coordinate 15,415 of CALGNN010000009.1, read as the reverse complement.
TAGGCTCTACTTCTTCAATCGCTGGATCAATTCCTTCATATACGGTTACTTCAATTGGTTGAGGTTCTCCATAGCAACCTGTAATACTAATAGGTGTTACGATATATGTCTGTACTTGTGTCCCATTAGTCGTGATTAATGTTTGTCCAATGAAAGCTCCGAAATCATCAAATGCTCCAACTATGTTAGGGTTAGGTACTGCCTCCCAAATAAAGTTTACAGCAGGAGATACTCCCTGATCAGTAGATAGTATAATTAAGGTTGAATTTCCTGAGCAAAGTTCTGCATCTAGATCATCTAATTCTGGACCTACACAACAGTTTAAATTATCAACTTGACTTTCAAATTCTTGGTCATTTTGGCACCCTGGCGCTCCAGCAGTACCACCGCCTCCGCACCATCCACCAGTTTCACCATCACCAAAGGCATAAAACTCTATAGAACAATCCACATATGTTGGATCTTCATCACACTCTGGATAATCTAGGGCTTCTAGTTCAAAACAAACATCATAGGTACTTGTGCTACCACAGCCTTGACCGAGTCCCCAAGTACAATTTGGATTTGAAAAATCGGTACAATTAGAGCAATCACCAGCAACATTGATAACAAACCAACCAGCACCTACTGGTTCGCCTGGGTTAAATCTTGCATTTGGGATATTATTATAAGTTACAACACCATCGCTTACCCATGTGGTAGAGCCACCTAGTCCATTAGTAATATTAATTGGCTGACCTTCAGCATCAAAATTCTCTGCTTTCCAGCAAGGTCCGAATGATGGAACAACCCCATGTAACCACTGACAAAGGTTTCCGCTACTTACCGGATCTGCTTGCCATGTTACATTCAAACACATTTCAACTATTTCTCCTGGTTGTATAGGCGAATTACCCGTTCCTTCAGATCTACTAGCGATCGTCACACCACCTGCAATGGCACAACTCGATCCTTGTCCAGCTGTCGGTGTCACACAAATGTCGAATTCTCCCTCAAGTCCTCCAACATCTTGTACTGCGATCAAATAAGTATTCAAAGGTACCGCATTGACAGATACATCAACATTAAATGGACCTTGATCACAGGCCAATTGAAGGTATGTGGCACAATCCGTGGAAGTAAATATCGCAACCTGCGGGTTTTGGATTCCAGTCAAAGCTGTTACTTCTACATCCAGTTGACCTGCTCCCGCAGGCAAAGTAACTTCATACCATACAGTTGGAAAAGTGAAATTAAAGCATCCTGCATCACTGTCAAAAAATGGACCAGGAGAAGCTAATATATTACAACCTGGTACACAGGCTGTTTGATTATTAATAATGGATATAAATTCAGGGGCAGTACAGTCATCATTCACTGAACAACCAGGAGGTGGTGGCACTTGTGTTACACAGATATCGAAGCATCCAGAATTATCCTGATAAGAGCTGACACCGATGAAATATGTCCCTGCTCCAGTAGCATTCAAATTGACAAATATCTCATTACCTACTGCTGGCGGTGGACCACAATAAAAATCTTGCTCTACGTAGGTGTTGCTTGCACAGTCCAAAGTAACAACTACAATTCCAACATCACCCGTAAAGCATTCATTATCAATAGCAATTTCAAAACCCACATTAGGATCAACCATATCTACTTGATACCACACTTGGTTATCAAACAAATCATCATCAAGACAAATGGCCACTCCGATTTCTCCTGTGGCACCAGCTGTAGTACCTGTAGTACATGAACCGTCAGCATTAATGACGGTAGGTGTTGCACAAGGATTATTATTTACCGGTTCGACTGGGTTGTCTATGCAAAACTCATAAGAGCCGGTCTCATCAGCTGGAAAAGTAACAACGATAAAGTACTGATTACCTGGAACAAGGGAGTTAAACTCAAGCGACCCAGTAACCTCACAAGCTAAAAAGTTATAACCAATAAAGTCACACAAAGGAGCTGCATCAGTATCAAACTGAACAAGTGTCAATTCTGCTGTTGCGGGTGCATTATTAATGGCAACATCCAGCTCAGACCCTACAGCTGTAAAAGTATACCAAAAGTTATTTGTACCAGATATGCAATCACCATTCGCAACATCTGCAGTCGCGGCTGCATTATTATTGGAATTAAAGCAATTGTCATTTAGATTGGTAATAAAATTTGCACTAATACAATCATCAGTTCCTTGCGAGAAAGCAAAGAAAGGCACTATGATCCAACAAAGGATCATCAAGAGTTTGTTTAAATTAAACATAAATCTTTTTTCATCATGTCTTCAAAATAGAGTAGCAGTTCTAGTTTTGATTTCAGAAAAAAGTTAATTGCTAATGAGTTTTTATTATACGACCGACCATGAATTTACGAAGTATTTAACTAAATACGACCAAATATTAGGCTTTAACTTATCAGTGATAAGTCGTCTGTTTATCATAAGAATCATGATTCCTGCTAAACGCTGCAAGATTTAACTGATATCCAAGAAATATATCTTTAGAATTTACTTTTGGATTATGACTTTAAAAATTTTCACTTCCTTTCCTAACATAACTTTCAACATATAAGTCCCTGATGTTAAGCCACTTGAATTCAGAGCATAAGACTGTGAACCATCATAAAGAAAATGATCTTGATGGCGAACTTCTTGCCCTAATACATTCAGTAATGACAATTTGAGCTCGGAATTTGGTGGACTATCTAGCGAAATGTAGAATGTTCCAGAAGTTGGGTTGGGGAAAATTTGTATGTCATTCAATAGGCCTCTTTCTTCTGTTGACACATTTAGTAAATCTACTGTAAGTGTAAGCTCATCGGACCCACAATTATTAATGCCTTCTAAAGTTACTTCAAAGGTCCCAAGTTCACTATAAGTGTGACTGGGATTTATCTCATTACTAGTGTTTCCATCTCCAAAAGTCCAAAGAACTTCATTAAAATTCTGCCCTAAATTGGTGAAATCAACGGTCAAACCATTAATCTCATATTCAAATTGAATCTCTGGAAGGATTTCGATAATGATCATATCTTCCATTGTCAAAGTATCATTCCCATCATTATTTATGGCAATCAATTGGACGTCATAAACCCCTGGATTATCGTATACAATAACTGGATTATCTAATGTAGTCGTAAAAGGTGTACCGCCTTCAAATTCCCAAATTACAGAACTTGTATTTGAGCTAGATTGGTTGGTAAATTGAATTTCATACGGTGCACAACCAAAGGTTTCATTCACTGAAAACCCTGCTGTGGGTGATGGATTAACATTCAAATCTGTACTGTAAATACTTTCCCCACATTGATTGCTTGCCGTTAAGGTCACGGTATAAACTCCATCGTTATCATATTCATGCTGAACTGTAGGGCCACTTCCTGAGTTTCCATCCCCAAAGTCCCAACTAAAGCTTGTAGCAAATTGCGAATCTTCGGTAAAAGTGTATACCCCATTTAAATCAGTAAAATTGAAAAATGCAATAGGATCTGGCAAAACAGTTATATAATCTTCTAAGAGATAACTGTTGGCACCTTCTGCATTCATCACTTCAAGTTTTACATCAAAAGTACCCGCGTTTAAATAATTTACGACTGGGAATTGATCTGTTGATGTAGCAGGATCACCTCCCTCAAATTCCCAAAACCAACTTGTTGGGCTGCCTGTAGATTCATCTGAAAATTGGACTTGCATAGGTGCACATCCCGCATTTGTATAGTCAGAGCTAAAGTCAGCCGTTGGAGCTACACTTAGACTAATTTCAATAGTTATCAAATTCGTGCCACATGGACCTGTTGCAAAAAGAGAAACTTCATAGGTTCCAGAGTTAGTGTATGTATGACTTGGATTTGCATCATCACTTGTATTGCCATCACCAAACACCCAAGAATATGAGTTAGCATCGGTGGACAAATTTTGAAAATCGACCGTCAGACCATTGATGGTATAGTCAAAATTTGGAGTGGGTTGCGCAAGTACTGTTACGAAATCTTCTTTTATTACTTCTGTTGATCCAATTGAATTGGTTACTGTGAGCGTTACATCATAAACCCCAGGATTGGGATAGGTGATTACAGGATCTGAAAGAGCTGATGTACTAGGGATACCACCTTCAAATTCCCAAGACCAAGCAGTGGGTAATCCAGATGAGGTATCATGAAATTCTACATCTAATGAAGCACAACCCGTTGCATTATCTGCATTAAAATCTGCATCAGGTGCAGACACATTTATCTCCACATCAAAGCTATACACATCGGTACCACAAACACTGTTGGCAGTCAATGTTACGGTATAAATACCATTTCCTGGAAAGGTGTGCGTTGGATTTTGATCATTACTAAATCCTCCGTCTCCAAAATCCCATGCATAATTATCAGCATTCAATGATTGATTGTTAAAATCGACTGTAAACATATCAATAGTGAAGTCAAAATCAGCTAAGGGTGTCTCATATACAGTTATATAATTTTGAAATGTTTCTGTAGTTGTACCAGCAGCATTACTTACTTGCAAGCTTACATCATAGAGCCCTGAATTGCTATAACTAACTACTGGGTTTTGATCAGTACTATTGGCTGGGCTTCCTCCTTCAAAGGTCCAAGTCCAACTCGTCGGGTTGCCGGTAGATTCATCGCTGTAGTTGACCGTTAGTACAGGACATCCTTCAGTAAGATTACTTGAGATCGAAGGGACTGGAGGCAAAGAAGATGCACAACTAGTATATAATAATATGTTGTCAATAAACATGTTATTACCAAAGTCATTAATATTGACAAAGGCAATTTTCACGTTTGAGTTGCCTGCATATGCTGATAAGTCTAAATCAATACAATTTGAATTAGAATTATGAAAGCACCAATCATTATCCTGCTGAGGAAAAAATTCATTAGTACTATCATTTCCTGTTGCAAAATTTCCACTACCATTTTCTTGTCCAGAAAAAAGAACATCATAGCTACTACCTCCATTAGTAGAAATTCTAACTTCCAACATGTCACTGTTGTTATTATTATATCTTACATACGCATGCTCAAGAGTTAGATAAGCTTCAGTAATTGAACTCAAGTCCAATGTTTGACTCACTAATCTATCTTCCTGTCCAGAACCATTGTAATTAAAATTATTAACGGAAGCTGCTCTGTTACCTTTAAGGTTGCCATTTACAGCTGATTGAAACCATGTATCACTATTATCACCATTTTCAATATCCCAATCACCCAAACCATTTTCAAAATCTTCAAAGTACAGAAGACTTATCCCATTGTCATTTACTTGTATATAGGCATTCTTGGTTTCTGTATCACTTCCAGCATTGTTGGTACTCGTTAAGGTGACACTATAAGATCCATTGTTGTTATAGGTCACAACCGGATTCTTATCATTAGAAGATGAGGGTGAACCTCCTTGAAAAGACCATGACCAATTCGAAGGATTCCCAGAACTCAAATCATAAAAATTAAGGGTATTGCCTTCACATATATTTTGAACATTTACATTAAAATCTGCAACTGGAGGACTAGGCGCCTGACATGCTGAAAGACAATTTACTCCAGATACATAGTTATCAATATCTGATATAGAGGCAGAAGACCAATTGGCCGTATTAGTAACTGAAGGAGCCATTATGAAATTACTTCCTCCAGCATCATGTACAGCGTCAAAATTATGACCTAATTCATGGGCATTCAAAACTCTGGTTAGATCTGCATTATTAGAGAAATCTTGTAGCACATTGTATTTAAAATTATTGGTACAAACCCCTCCTACCCAAGCTAATCCAATAGTAGTTCCATTAAAATCTCTATCAGTCCACAAAGAAGCTACATCAAAAGTATTCGCAAACCCTCCTGGAGCCCAATTTCCAAAGTCGTCCAATAAAGTTCCTGGATTTGTTGAAGATGTCCATGGATCACAAGTTGAACAATTAGATACAAATTGCTCAGAAATGGTCAATTCCAAATCATCATTAAATGACCCTGAATAGTTTGTATTGACATTATTTACAACTGCTATATTTCTATTTTCAACATCAGCAACTGAACCATATTTTTGAAACATTGAAAAGTCACTTGCCAAGGCATATTCAACTTCTAAACAAGCCAATGATTCTTGGTTTTGATCTTGAGTTATCGTCTTTTCTTTTCTGTGAATATCATGGACACCACATTTTGAGTCTTCATGATTGATGACTTCTTTGACATTATAGACTAAATAATCATCAGACTTTATTTTAGTGTAATCCTCCAAGGGTTGTATGAAAAACACTTCTTTAGAGGTCTTGATAAATCCATAAATAAATTGTTCATTCATGGTCAAACTCACTTCTGAATTTGGTTCATCAATGATGTACCCTGAATAGGTTTTTAAATTATTTAATTTCCCTCTAGAAGTTTTTCGTCCTCCATCATTTAGATAATAAATTCTATAATCATCTGATAAAAGTTGATTTTCAAAAATATGAACCTTTACATCCAATTCTTTAGATAAGCTTAATTGGACATCCTTGACACCATTATTATTTGATATACTTTCTTGTAGCTTTGAAATATCCAAATTTTGTACTTCGTAAGATTTTAAATCTTTCGAAATTTCAAGAGCAACTTGAGAAGGGACATTATTTTGACCTTGGACTTGTATTTGGGCAACACACATAGCTAGAATAACCAAGCAATTCCGAATCCACATAGATATTATTTATTTTCAATTTTCAAATCAGCGTCTAAATATAGAAGAAAATGAAAAATTATTATTAGGGGTTTTCATGCATAATTAATAGGCGACAAAAAGTTTTGAAAACAAATCTTTGATTCAAAATGAGAAATATGTTAAAGAAAATTGAAAATTTGTAAATTACTGACCTAAAATCGTGAAAATCCCGTTAATCATTTAAATAACCATAGATAGATGAGCACAAATAAATCCATCAGCGCAATTTTCATCCTTTGCTTATGCTTGTGTAGTTTTTCACTAGATGCGCAGTACGGGAATAAGAAAAAGAAATCAAGAGATACTAAAACAGAAGATACCAGTACTAAAAGTAATACGACTAAAGATCGTTCTACTAGAGAAAATACTGAAGTGTATGATCCTTCAACCTATACTACTGAATCTTCTGCATCAAATCGAGGAGGCTTCGCTTCTAACTTATACTTTGGTGCAAACCTTGGTCAAATAGGATTGGCAAATAATCAATTGACGATCGGACTGTCGCCTTTCATAGGTTATAAAATTATTCCTAGTGTGTCTGTAGGTATCCTTTCTAAGGGCAGCTACAATTACCTTGGTAATGGTTCTGGTACAAGTGGCATTAGTTGGTTCAATGTGGGTGTGGGTCCTTTTGCCAGAGTTAAAATCCTAAATCAATTTTTTGGCCAAGTTGAATATGAAGTATCAAGATCAGCCATTGCATTGAATTCTAATAACGAGCCAGTTTATCAAAGGAGAAATTTTGCTTATGCTGGTTTAGGTTACCTCCAAGGCTTTGATGATTTGAAGTATGAATTCTCTATCAATTACAACTTTTCTTTACCAAACGTTAACATACTCCAGAGGATCGACCCAAGAATAGGATTGAGTTACAGATTCTAAGTCTGTCACACTGTTTTCATTTTAAAATCCAATAGTCACTCCTGCTAGGAAGTTAATTCCCGCTTGAGGATAAAAGCCTGTGAGATTATAAACCTCTCCTCCTTCTAATCTGGCATAGGGATCATCTGGCACTGGGTTATATCCGCCAGATCTAAACCTATAGGTCCATGCATTTGAGGAAAACTTTTGATTCAATACATTTCTAATTAAGAGATTGAACTTTAGATCTTTCAATCGCGAATTTTTCTTACTATAGCTGAATCTGAGATCACTAAAGTTGTATGCATCCAACACAGTATTTTCATTACCCGTGTTATCTATATATTGTTTAGAAATATATTTGGTTGACCACTCTACTTGAAGATTATTGTTGGTAGCCAAAGGAGTTCCTTCAAGTGGCATATATATTATTTGTATGGCTCCAATCGCTGATGGAGAAAATGACAATGGAGCTTCTTCATAGTCTCTTGTAAACTGAATCGGCTCTAGTTCTTCTGGAGGAAGCGTAAAATCTTGAAACCAATAGTCCCAATTATCAATGTATTCAGTGAAATTTTTCACCCGATTTTGACTCAATGTGACATTGGATCGAAGCTCAAATTTCTTAGAAAGTTTTGCTCCTAATTCTAACTCAATTCCAGCACGGTAAGAATCCTTAATATTCGTTCTCGTATAAGCACCTACATCATTAAGTCTTCCTGTTAGAACCAACTGATTGTTATATCGCATGTAATACAGATTGGTATTTAAACTCCATTTAGCATTACTCAAGGTATGACCAAGTTCTATATCTATAAGACTTTCATGCTTTGGCCTCGTATCTGCACTAGACTCTGTGTAATCTGTTCGATTAGGCTCATGACTTGCAGCAGCAAAGGATGCATATAAACTTTGGTTTGCAGCCAGATCATATTGAACTCCAAATTTTGGATTGAAAAAATTCAATTGTACTTCTTGAGTTCCTGGGTCAAAAGAGCTATCAAAATCTTCTTCAAAACTGTAATTTATGTGACGGTATTGAACATCAACAAAGACATGGGTACGTGGATCCAAATCATAAACCGTTTTCAAATAAAAGTTTATATCATTCTTTTCGGCATCGTTGTCATAATAATAATCTGCACCAGAAATTTCACCTATAGATTCTGCCCAAATGGCTTCTCCAAAATGTCTTCCTTTATAGGTATTCAAGCCTCCCCCAAAAGTTGTATTGAATGTATTATCGTCATTCGTATATGCAAGAGAATATACCAGTCCGTAAAAATCATTATCCAACCATCTTTTTCTTATTACATCTCCTTCCTCATTCCCAATTAGGTAATCTGAGTAGGCTTGATCAGCTTTATATTGTTCAAAAAATCCTTTCCCTGCTGTATAATGTAATGTGGCATTAAAATCAAGATTGTTATTCAAAGCTCTATTGAGCACCAATTGATAATGGGTCTGTGTATAATCATCAACCTCATTATCATGAGGGCTTCCTGTTTTCTCTGTGCCTCCGGTATTAAAGTTTCGCAAACTGTCAATTTGAACATACTGAGCAGGTACTCCGTTCCACGCTTGATAAGTCACTTCTTTTCCAGTGAATGCATTTAAACGAATGGAAAAATTATTTTTCACATAAGCTAATGTTCCAAAACCTGATAACAAATTAGCTTCAGCCCTTCTAATAAAACCATCAGAATGTATTCTAGATAATCTACCTTCGAAACTCAATCCATTATCTAACATTCCTGTCCCAAATTGTAAGTTGGTCTTTAGGGTATTAAATGAGCCATAACTTAATGAGGCTTTCCCAAATGCATCTTGATGAATCTGGCTGGTATTTAGATCAACCGTCGCTCCGAAGGCCCCTGCTCCATTTGAGGATGTCCCTACCCCTCTTTGTATCTCAATACTTTCGACTGAGGATAAAAAATCAGGTAAATCCACCCAGAAAACCTGTTGCGATTCTACATCATTTAAGGGGACTCCATTGAGGGTAACATTTATTCGAGTTTGGTCGCTCCCTCTTATACGCATTGAGGTATAACCTATACCTGTCCCTGCATCTGAACTGATAACCGTACTCGGTGTCCATCTCAAAATATAAGGTACATCTTGAGCTAAATTTCTTTTTTCAATTTCTTCTTTATCTAAATCAGAATGACTAAATGGTGCCTTCGAATGTAGTCTGCTCGCGTTAACATTGATTTGATCAATCAACAGACTTCTTTCAACAATAAGTTTTACAGCCGCATCAGAATGAATCCTGACATTTTTTCTAATAGCTTGGTATCCAATGTATATGTCTACGTCATAGTCTCCAGATGGGACATTTTCGAAAATAAATATTCCTTCTCCGTCTGTCTCTGTGCTTAAGCCCAGTGATTCAATAACAATAGAAGCGTGTGGATGGACAATCCCGTCAGAATCCAATAATTTTCCTTGAAACTGGAATTGACCAAATAGGGTGCTGCATGACAGCATAACAGAAATTACTAAAAGATTTCTCATAATGTCTAAATTGATAGTTGTTTTTTTAAACATCAATCCCTTCTCAGCATTACCTGAGCAGGTTCTATGGGTATGATCTCAGCCCGAAATTTAGGGCACCCCAATAATTGATGATGCAATTTAACCATAAAAAAATATTTATTGAATACCTTACTCATATTATTTATACATGTTGCATCAAAATCCGAATTTAAAGGATTGCTTAAAACAAAGGCTTAAACAAATTAAATCATGCAAAGAATCATGGTGCTCGGTTGCTGTGGCTCAGGGAAATCCAGTTTTTCAAAAAAATTGCACGCCATAAATAAGATTGAACTATTTCATCTGGACAAGCACTATTGGAAGCCAGACTGGAAAGAGTCTGAACCCGCTGAGTGGAACATTACCGTAAAGAAATTAGCTGAAAAATCTGCTTGGATTATTGATGGCAATTATGGCGGGACAATCGATCACAGACTTAAAAGAGCTGACACCATTTTCTTCTTAGATTATACCACCCTACAATGTCTTTACAGAATCACCAAAAGAACCATTCAATATTATGGGACCACAAGACCTGATATGACCGAAGGATGCAATGAACGTTTTGATTTTGATTTTTTCCACTATGTTGCCATCTTCAATCTTAAGAAAAGGAAAAAACTCATGAATAAACTCAATAGTCATAAACATGAGAAAAAATTATACATTTTGAAAAACGATAAGCAACAAGATCAATTTCTTAAAGATTATGCAAAGCGATATAAATTCAACAAAGTTTAAGTACTACTGAATGAGAGGCAAACCGTTTTCATTTTTCATCTTATGCATTGGCATCGTTATAAGCACTCTTTCATGTACCAGCAAGGAAGATAAATTAAGGATTGCTGTCTCGTCTAATATGCAATTTGCTTTTAAAGAAATTGCTAAAGCATTCTCTGAGAAGTATCAAATCGAACTTGAATCTGTTTATAGTTCATCAGGAAAGTTGACGGCACAAATTCTGGAAGGAGCGCCATACCACATACTACTTTCTGCTGACATGAAATATCCGCAAAAATTAGTCAACGAAGGTTTCACCAATCAAGCACCTAAGGTCTATGCACAAGGCAAATTGGTATTATGGACTATGATAAAAGATATTAAACCAAATCTCTCATCACTTTCATCTAGTGAAATACAACACATAGCAATTGCAAATATTCAGACCGCTCCTTATGGCAGAGCCGCTTTGGAAGTCTTACAAAACTCAGAAACTTATGAGATCATAAAAGATAAATTGGTATTTGGAGAAAGCATCGGTCAAACCAATCAGTTCATTTTGACTAAGGCTGCCCAAATAGGTTTTAGTTCATTATCAGTTGTTCTATCACCTAAAAATAGCAATAAAGGGAATTGGAAAGAATTGGATGCAAATTCTTACCGCCCTATCGATCAGGGTATCGCTATAATCTCGAAAGGCAACACAAAGTCAAAAGAAGCCTTGTTATTTTATAATTTTATTTTTAGCGAGGAAGTACAAGAGATTTTGAAAAACTTTGGATATTCGGTTGATGAATAGCTTGAAAGGCCATATATCCCATATAGAACAAAGTCAACAAATCGCTCTTGTGTCGGTAAGATTGGATGAATCAACAATCATAAAGGCTATTATCATTGAAAGCCCAAAGACGGTTAGTTATTTAAAAATCAATCATCCCATCAAGGTGCTATTCAAAGAAACAGAAGTTGTAATTGGCACAAAAGAAGTACGAGGTGTAAGCTTACAAAATCGTATACTAGCAACAATAGAAGAAATCAACTTTGGCAGCCTTATTTGTAATTTAAAATTACAAAGTGCATTTGGAAAAATTGAAGCGATCATCAGTCGAAATGCTGTTGAACAATTGTCATTAAAAGAAAGCATGGAAGTATTTGCAATGATTAAACTTAACGAAACTATGCTAGCAGAATAATGGATTGGAGCCCGATCATATTGACATTTAAATTAGCATTGGTTACCACCATCATCCTTTTTTTTATAGCCATTCCTCTTGCAAATTGGTTAGCTAATACACGATCAAAATTCAAACCTGTAATAGAGACCATAGTTAGTTTGCCACTTGTACTTCCTCCCACAGTTTTGGGTTTTTATTTTTTGATTGCTTTCAGCCCAGGCAATGCTTTTGGTTCGTGGATTGATGAAACATTTGGTTTTCAATTAGTTTTTTCTTTTACAGGACTTGTGATTGCAAGTATGATCTATAGCCTACCTTTTATGGTGCATCCGATCCAATCAGGATTATCTTCGATTCCTACTTCTATTAAAGAGGCTTCCTACTTAATGGGTAAGTCAAAATTTCAAACCTTAACTCAGGTTTCATTGCCAAATAGTAAAGCATCCATTCTCACTGCACTGGTATTATCATTTGCACATACCATAGGTGAATTTGGTGTGGTCTTAATGATAGGTGGCAATATACCTGACAAAACCAGAGTTGCCTCTATTGCGATTTATGATGAGGTCGAAGCACTTAATTATACACAGGCCAATCAATATGCCATCATCCTATTATTGTTTACCTTCTTAATTCTATTTTGGGTTTATTTTATCAATGGAGGATTTTTAAAAAACTTCTGGAAATGATCCACATCGATATAAATAAAGCCTTGAAGTCTCATGATGAGATGCTAAACTTGCAAATTCAATGTGCTATTGAAGAAGGATCATTTGTTTCAATTTATGGACCTTCTGGAGCAGGTAAAACATCAACCTTAAGATTACTTGCAGGATTGATGGAACCAGATCATGGAACAATCATCGTTAGCGGAGAGAGCTGGTATAACAAAAAACAAAACATCAATCTTAGTCCACAAAAACGAAATGTCGCACTGGTCTTTCAAGACTATGCACTTTTCCCTAATATGACAGTACAACAAAATCTGGAGTTTGCCTTACAAGATAAAAGTGATAAAACCATCATATCCGAATTAATGGATATTATGGAGATCCGAAAAATTAAAGACCGAAAACCTTTAAAATTATCAGGAGGTGAAAAACAAAGAGTCGCACTTGCTAGAGCCATCGTACAAAGACCCAAGATTTTACTTTTAGACGAACCTCTTGCTGCCTTAGATCATATTCTTAGAAAAAGGATTCAAGAGTACATTTCAAAGGTTCACAAAAAATATGCCCTCACCACCTTACTGATAAGTCATGACATCCCAGAGATCGTCAAATTATCCGATCAAGTTCTATGTTTAGAGAAGGGGCAAATTGTCAAGAAAGGAGCACCTTTAGATGTTTTCTTAAATAAGGAAGTAAGTGGAAAATTTAAATTCGTTGGCGAGCTTTTAAAAATTGAAAAACAAGAAGTTGTATATATTCTTAGCATTTTAATTCATAGCAACATTATAAAAGTAATAGCTGTCCCATCTGAAGTGAGCAAATTGGAAGTAGGCGATAAAGTGCTAGTCGCCTCGAAAGCTTTTAATCCCATTATTTATAAATTATAATGTAGTTTTTTGACTATTAATTTGCTCCATGATCAAAACTTCTTTTTGAGTTTGTGTTCCTTCCAATACAATAAAGTCATGAGATAAATCTTTTAGTTTTTTTTGATATCTAAAAAATAATCGAAGCCTATCATTTTCATTTTCCCTCAAAGGGTCAGCTTCCCAAGGAAAGTCTGGTTTACATAAAAATATCAGATCGTATTTTCTCCTCTGAAGCCTCTTTCTAAGTCCAGGAATTCTTTCGCCAAATTTCTCTTCTGTCCAAAACATCATATTCATTAAATCTGAATCAAGAATAATATGATTTTCACTCCGCACTTTATCTTGGTAGTTTTTTTCATGTTCGGAATAAATGGCACATAGGTCTACAAATTCATATTTAAAATTGTTGGGCTTTGTATTTAGATAGTCTCTTGCATACTCTCTAATCAAGTGAAAATGGGTTTGCTTTTCAAGATATTTTGAAAATGTCGACTTACCACTGGATTCAGGACCACAGAACAAAATAATCATAGAGGTGATTCAGTTAGAAAAAAAATGTTTTAGCTTTTGCATTCTACAATAATAATGTAATTTAAATTCATGAACGTTTGTAAAACATGCGGCAATAATAATATGAACCAATTTTGCCCCGACTGCGGGCAAAAACTATTGCCTGACCGTTTAACGGTTAAAAGCGTAACTACAAATGCTTTTATTTCTATTTTCAATCTTGAGAGAGGTTTTTTTTTCACTGTTAAAGAATTGATTCTAAGACCTGGGCAATTAATTGATAATTATTTAAAAGGCGCTACCAAAAGATACCATAATCCCATTGGTCTTAGTATTTTCTTAATGACCATATCTGTTGTCATTATGGCCTTATTTATGGATAATGAAGCCTATATTGACTCTATGATTGCTCAGACTAGAGGTATGATTGAGTCAATGGGTTTGCCTTTTGAGGAGGAAAGATTTAGAAAGTCCATGAATATCATCCAAAACTTTTACACTGTGCTCCCTCTTGTCTTCATTCCTGGATTTGCTTTTTTTGCCAAGCTCATTTTTAGTTCTAAAAAATTAAATTTTGCAGAGCACATGGTAGTCTTCATTTACTCGACTTGTATCATGGCGCTGATTGGAATCTTCATGAATATCATATATGCAATCTTTCCTGATTTAATCCAATATATGATGGCACTTTCATTTCCTGCTTGGATCTTTTCACTTTTCTATGTGATCAGGACTTATTACAAACAAACCTATCCCCTTTCAATAATTTATGCAGTCCTCATTTTTATATTAGCCTATGTAGGATTTTTACTTGTTTCAATGATTTTGGGAGTTATTATCGGATTAGCTATGGTGCTCATATCTAAACTATTTTGATCTATGCATGATATCGAACCTTACTTTAAATGGAGAGATTATTATGTTGCGTCAGAAGATCAGCGATCTCCTTTCTATGGTAGAAGGTATGATGAATTTACTTTTAGAAATAGAATCTATAATTATTTCATTCATCCACAATGGGATTATTTTGGCTCCTCGACCATTTACATGAAAATCCTTTTTGTGGATTATGAACAGCAAGCTGCAATAATTGAACTCATAGGTGAATGGAATGATGCCATCAATAATGATATCATGTTTATCAAACGTGAAATAGTCGACTTGCTTCAAGGTCAAGGAATTTATAAATACATCATTACATGTGAACAAGTACTTAATTTTCATAGTTCGGATGACAGTTATTATGAAGAGTGGTATGAGGATGTTAATGATGAAAAAGGCTGGATTTGCTTTATCGATCTTTTAGAACATGTAAGAGATGAAATGAAAACAGTACAAATACACCATTATGTAAATTGGGGCGAGCATTTTGATGCGCTTCAG
>CALGNN010000008.1 GCA_937961455.1 uncultured Saprospiraceae bacterium | reverse complement strand
GGAAAGACTTCGAAATCTATAAGGTATACTTCCAAATTTTAACCTTTGTTGAAGTGCGCAGTCGCGCTTCACTCACTTGTCGACCTGTCGGTCACCACTGCTTTGCAGATCGTTCGTTCATCACTTTCTAATACAAAAAGTGATTGATTCTGATAATCAGGTGGTTATGATTTTGGGGTACAGATAGGGTGCAAATAAGTGTGAATTATTATGTCCACTGATCCTTTATAAGTAATTTGAGGACTATATAGCATCTATAAAAAAAGCCCAACCTTACGATTGAGCTAAATACTTTTTTAAAGTGCACCAAAAGAGCTTAAGTCCAGTGAGGCACTATTTGTAATACAAAAGTATTACAAATATGGTTCACATTCAAGTTTTAATCTAAGTATTTTACCTTTTCCCTAATGATTTTTGCAATGGTTGGATCGGATAAGTTTTTATCAAATAGATCTTTAATTTCCTTTTGATAGTCATTATACCTATTCTCTGAGATATTTTGAAGAAAAAATCCAATAACTTTTAAAATGGCATCTAAGGAGTTTCTATCACCTTTATTGTAGGAAATTTGAGGTATCGAACTTACACTTTGTGGAAGTGAATAGTCAAACAGCACACCACTATGTGCACAAATATTTCTAGTTTGTTTTACTGCATGTATTAGTTTGAAAAATTTCCCTAAAGTTTTTACTTCATATTTATCAGCGATGATTTGTTTTGCAGAATCATCTCTGATCGCACCGAACAAGAAAAGAATTGAACCAAAGGTTAAGTACTCAAAAACTTTCCAGCAAGGCGCAAAGTCATCTTTTGGGTATTTTTGATGGTGTTTACTCAAAGTTAAATTGTTATCAATAAATTCTTTAGTATAGAAATTTGCTTTAAAATTTTCTACTTTTTCAAAGTCTATGAAATCAGGATTGACATACCATCTGCTGTCATCTTTATATTTCATTGAAATATAGTAAATGAGTTTTGTTCTAAAATTTATCTCAATTCTGTTAATATATTTCAACAGTAAAAACTTCAAATCTATGTCTAAATAATAAAGGTTAATAATGTCTGAGATTTTTATGCCTTCATGAAATTTATTTGAATTTGCATCAAAGAAGTAATAGCTATAAAAGCCTAATCTGTAGTAACCAATATCTAATAAAATTTCTTTGATTTTTGCAATATCATAACAGGAAAGATCCAAACCTCTCTTTTCAAATTTGGCTATTTGATCTTTTATACTATTAACTACTTCTCCCATACTCTAAAATTTGTTAAAGTGATTTGCTCAATCACATTTTTACTCTATCTCAATCTTATCAATCTCCTTCATAATCCGATCCGTCTCAGTCAAAGCCACAATAATCTTTTGATAGTGAAGGATATCATTATAGTCTAAAGTTCTTCCTTTTCGATCCTTAAGCCATTTTTGAGCAGGCTGGTATCCTCCTATATAAAACTCCCATGCGATCAATGGTACATTATCAAAATACTGTTGATCATTGATCCAGACTTTGCCTTTATCACCTCCATTTGGTTCAAATCCAATACTGGTTTTTGTCAGTTTTCTAGTTATTATATTATCTCCATCGATTGGATAGCTAGTGATGTATTTTGAAACTTTAGGAGATTCTAGTAGATGGATTTGTCTAAGTTCATCTCCAAGAGCAACTAACTTCCAAAATGTTGTTTGGTCTTTTGGGTAGGGTATTCTTGGAAAGTCTATTTTTAGAAATTCTTTGTATTTCTCTCGGTAAGTAGGTGAATGTAGTATTGGGTATATATAATCTAATAAATCAATTGGTGTAAAAGTGGATTTGTTTTTGAGTTCTGCATTCGAAATGTTTAGTTGAATAGCACCACAAATTTTTTTAAGAATATCGATGTTAAAATTTGGTATTTTGCTTAATCCATAATCTAAGTTTTTTACTTTGGTATTATCTTCATATAAATATAGGGGAAATACATATCCTGTTTCTTTGGTCTGTAGCGAGATTGAGCATCTTTCGGTTAATATTTTGGTGATAAAAATATGTTGGAAATCATATGTGCTTTGCTGTCGTGCTATAATTAAACCTAGGTTTTCATGTTTTAAATGTTTTAGTACTTTTTGAGCAGGACGGCTAATAACGGCGGGATCATAATAAATATATCTATAATCAAGAGGTCTGTATAAAACTGATGAAACCCATTTTGGGTCAAACTCATTTGAGTTGATAACTTTTGATAGTTTGTAACTACTGGAATCCTTAACGTTATACTTTCTTATAAATAAGTCGTCATACTCTTTTTGAAATAATGTTTTGATGCGGTTGGACAATCTTTCTTTTTCAAAATCTATAAATAGAGAATCCCTGTCTGTTTGCAACCCATTATTGATAATTTTAAATAACTCACTTATTTTAAATCCTTTTGAATATTGATCTTGAGCTTCAAAATCTTTAGGCACAAAGAAAAAATATGGTTGTTTAAGTTCTAATTTATTCCATTCTATTGAACTGAGGTTGTTTTGCGATAAATAATTATATTTAGCTTCTCTAAGACCGAAAAGATTTTTATGATAGATGACTCCTAAATCTTTTAACACGGTGTTTTTATTTTTCACGAAAATATTGATTGATACTCCTTGCTGAATATCGAATACGTTTTCATCTTTCCCTCCAGTTGGTGTTGTTTCATGTTTTTTAGTACTGCCATGTAAATCTAGGATATAGATTTTATCGAAACTCATTAATAAATTTTTTCTCATTTGTCTATGAGTAATTCCATCAATAAAACTATTATTTGAGATGTATGCTAAAACACCACTTCCATTTTTATCAATATAATGTTGTCCATAGCGAATAAATTTAATGTAATCATCATCCAAGTTTATTTTACGTTCATTAAGATTTTTCTTATAATCCGAAATTAAATTTTGAATCCATTCATTTTTATTTGTGCTACTTACTGCATAAGGTGGGTTTCCAATTACACACATAATAGGTGTATCTCGCTTAATCCGATTTGCTTCATTTGACTCTGTGCTTAACCATCTATCAAATAGTGTATTTGCATCAGGATGGGCTTCTTCTAAACTATTGGAAAGAAATACTTTGAGACGCTGATTTTTTGTTGCTTTGAAGCCTAATTCATTCAATAAAAGATCTAATTTCAAATGTGCCATAGCATAACTAGCCATCAATAATTCAAATCCATTCAATCTTGGTATCAAATCATTTTCTACATAGTTGGACCAAATACCTTCTTGCCCTTTAAACTTTTGATGGACCAGTTTGATGACTTCTGCTAAAAACGTTCCTGTACCAGTCGCAGGGTCTAAGATTTGAACTTTATGTACTTCCTGTTCTATTTCTGTAAATCCTGTTTTAGATCGCTTATCTGCCGTTTGGGTTTTGATCTTAATTTTAGTTTTTGAAGTATCAGCAAGCCCATCTGATAAACCAAATTCTGTTTTAAGGATTTCATCAACTGCCCTTACAATAAAATTTACTACTGGAGCAGGAGTATACCAAACGCCTCTGGCTTTTCTTAATTTTGGATCGTATTCTGCTAGAAAGTCTTCATAAAAATGGATGACAGGATCTTCCATTTTGGTTTCCTTGCCATAGTTAACCAAAAGTTCTTCTACATTACACGCTAGAAAAATTTCTACTAAATGATCAACGATCCATTTGATCCGATCATCAATATCAGGACCAGCAATATATCCAAAAAGTTTTCTAAGAAAAGGATTTGACTTTGGAATCAATTCAGCAGCTTCTTGTCTGCTAAAAGTATTTAATGTTGGATCATGTAACCTTGCAGCAAATAATCCATAAGCAATAGTTTGTGCATAGACATCAGCAAAGCCCTTTGCTGTAATATCATGGATAAGGATGGATTTAAAAGCACTCATTTGCTGTTTAAGAGTGCTATCCTCTTCATGTGTTTCATCACTATTCAAAGACTTTTCAATTACATCAGAAAGCAGTCTAGCTTTACCTGCCATCATTTGAGCGAGCTTCTTAGAGCTACTTATATTTTGACTGATATGGGTACAGAATGAGCCAATTAAATTTTCAAATGGTCCAAAGTTTTCTGGAATAGGTATAATTCCATTTTCAACATCGGCAATTTTTAATTCAGTAATTAGTTCACCATCCTGATAAATAATGAAGTGCAGATAATCAGTTAATATCAGATTGCTTAGAGATTCCTTATATCTGTCAAACTGTTCTTTGTTTCCGCTTTTTTTCTTTCCATAAAGATCAGCATCACCAATGTTTTTAGCTTCTATAAAGCCAACTGGTATTTCCTTTTTTGTGAGGATATAATCGGGTGCGCCACATTTTTGTCTTGTTGGTTCGTTTGTGGCTTGTATTTCTGGTTGTAGGCTTTCTATGAGTTGTTGTAAGTCGCCTCTAAAGGTGTGTTCAGTGTAGTTTCCTAATTTGAATCTTTGATTTATATTATCTAAATACTGTTCTATGGTCATGCGATCGTCGATATATGTAGTACACACAAAATAGAAAATTTGCTAAGAAGAACTTGTATCAATTTCATTTAGAATAGTTTCTAAGCTTTGATCAGGAATAAAACTTGTCATTAGTTGCCCTGTTTCATTATTGACATAATCTGCTATTTCAGGAACATAATTCCATTCTTGAAAGTCAAAAACTATCTTTTCTTTTTTTACTTTGGGTTCTTCTTTTGGAAGCCTAAATCCAAATGAACCAAAAAGCCTTTTGTTATCCATTGCTTTATAAATCTCATGTAATCCAGCAGCATATATTTTATGTGGAGTTTTAGATTTCATTCCTTTCTTTTTCTTCATTGTTGGATCAATGAAAATCTTAGCTCCATATTTTATGGTTTCAACTAAGTCTTTTCCAGTGTCTTTTACTTTTCTTATTTTTTGTAGATAGGGAAGTGCATATTTTGGTGTCCATATTTGTAGCCATTCTTCTTTTATGCGGTTTGCAATTTCTTTATTTGCAGTTAGAATATGAAAGTGTGGATTGTAGGTTTTTCTAATAGGATTGAAATTACATTCCAATGAATAGACTCCTATAAGTTTTGGTCCTCTATTTCTCTCAAATCTTTTTTGACATCTTTTTAGAATTTTAGTTAAAGCTTTTTTCATTCCATCCATCCACTTTTGTAAGTTTTGGTTGGGTTGTGCTTTTACTGTTAAAGTCAAAAAGTGTGGTTGTTTCCATTTTTCTATTATTGGGTAATACCGATTAATCATATCTGCCTTTCTAATACCTAAACAAACTAGACAAAATCTGTTCTTACAATAATTGCCATAAGCTTTTCCATTGTGCGTTGTGATGTGACTTTGGCAGTACCATGTATTTCTATATCGCTTTTCCATTTTTGTATCACCTTTATTTTTTGCTACTTCTATTAACGCAAGGTTTAGCTTTTGCGTGATCATTTTTTTTCTTGGTCTTTTCCTTATAGAGTCTTTTACAGACCCTTCGCCAAGAATGATTTTACTACCTAATGGATTGTAGGAATCAGATATTCTTGTCGCCTCTTGTGCTAACTTATCGAGAGAGGTATCCAAATGTTTAACAGAACGATACATTATTTGACTCTAGAAGATTTAAAATAATCAGCGGTTTCCTGATCTAATTCTTCGATGGTTTTGACTTTGTTTCCAACTAGCCATTGATCTAACTCGCTCTTATCAAAAAACAATCTCTTGCCTCTTTTTGAATGAGGTATTTGATTGGTGCTAGTCAACTTATAGCCATGCGAACTACTAATACCTATGTACTCACATGCTTCTTGCATATTGAGTATTTTTAGTTCGGTGTTATTTTGGTTTTGATTATCCACATCTGATAGTGCATTTTTTACAGCTTGCTCTATCAGTATTTTTAAAGAAGTCTCAGGAATAGAGATTAATATTACTTTGTCCATATCTATATTTATTCAGATAGGGCAAAGTTGAGTTAAGTAAGCTATTAAAACCATTACGAAGTCATTACCGTAATGACTGAGGTGTTGAGTATTAGGGGTTTAGCTAAAAAATAACTTGATGATGAACTTTAGGTTGATTATGATTGTATTACATATATGAGTTTTTGGGAACACTATATTTGGCTTTCAATTCTTGTTTGTTCACCTTGCTGGCATGTATTTCTTGATTCATATTCTATAAAAGCTTTAAGAGCCAAGATGGCTTCACAATTGATCAGTTACATGTTTAATCGAAATGTAACTAATTTTTATTTTCAACCTCCTTCAAAAGTTATTTACTATTGATTAGTATAAGATGTTAAGGTCTTACTAATTATATATTTAATAACTTTTAAAATTTTAAATCATGTCAAAAGACAATAATCAAGGCACCAATAGTGGCAATAAATATCATATTCAACATGTCAAAGAAAGAGGTTTTACATCTATAGAAGCATTGTTGAAGGTTCCTCTTAAGGGATTACCAAAGGTGATTGCTAATAATAATAAAACTAAGAGAAAGAGTTCTTAGTTAATTCTTATGATAGGAGAAGTTTAAACTTCTCCTATTCTTTTTGGTTTTCTGTGATACCATAAAATTTAGGTGAATAATTCTTAGTATAAACACCTTCGTAAGTTGGCTCAAACGTTTTTGGGTCTTGGGATGGTTTTAAGACTTGCTGAATAGATTTAGCATTTGTAAAACATGCCTTTATAGTTTCATATTCAAATCCCTCAATCCAGTTATTATTTTTCAATTCAATGAAGAGTTCTGCAAGCTGTTTTTGTGTGCCTTTCCATTGAATCCTATTTACGTTAACTTCTTCACTTTTTCTTTCTTCAATTTTACTTAGTAATAGATTTATGTAATTAGTTTTTTGCTTATAGTTGATTTCATAAGCACAATTTAAGCTTGTGCAATTTTTCCTATGAAGCTCGATAGATTCATTGGATAGTTTTAAAGTAAAATTTAAAATTTTAATTAGTTCTTCTGGAACGTGATAACGAATATGCTCTTCGAACGATTCTTCATTAAATTGTTCATAGTCAGCTTCTAAAAAGGTGGAAAAGCATATTTCTAAATCAGTTTTTTCAATAGGAGAATTGTCATTAATCCAGTTATGCAAGATTTTTCTTTTTTCATC
Source organism: uncultured Saprospiraceae bacterium (assembly GCA_937961455.1). GTDB lineage: Bacteria > Bacteroidota > Bacteroidia > Chitinophagales > Saprospiraceae > CALGNN01. Next base: position 24,668 of record CALGNN010000008.1, on the reverse strand, counting down.
ATCTTTGAGCCAATTTTTATTGGAACTTCTACCAAATAAAATTTGAAAAAATGCAAAAGGAAATAGACTTTGGGAATATTGATAATCTAATAACGGAATGATCTCAGCACTTTCTAAAGTGTTTATTTTATCTGAAATACTAGCATCAGTATATCTTTTAAATTCGTTTGGTTCTATGTCATATTGATGAGATCCAATACAATAAGTTAGTTCAAACTCATCCAAATTGTAATATATCATAAGAAGGTTTTTTATAATTCAAACTCATCCATTTTATTCATGGCTTCATTCTTTTTTTGGTCAATAATTTTACCGTAAATCTCTGTTGTCTTTAATTCTTTGTGACCAAGTAGTTTGCTTACAGTGTAGATATCTGTTCCCATAGTCAATTGCAATGTAGCAAACGAATGTCTTGCACAATGAAAGGTAATTTTTTTATTAATGTTTGCCTTATTTACCCATTCTTGAAGTTGCATATTGCCCCAAGCTGAATAAGATAGTTTATTGAAAATAGGAGAGGATTCATCTTTTCTTTTACCCATTAATTTAACGGCAGATTTTGGTATTCTTAAAGTTTCATGATTTTTGGTTTTCTTTTGCTTGTATCTAATGAAAAAACCTTTATTCTCATTCCCTTGTAAATCTTGCCATGTTAAAGCTTTAATATCTGAAAATCTTAAGCCTGTAAGAGCACTAAATAAGAATGCACTTTTGTAAGAAGTATTACTGCATTCAGTTTGAGATAGTTTTTGGATTTCTTCAAGTGTTAGAAATTCTCTGCTTGTAGATTCTTCTTTTAAGGCTTGAACATTCTTAGAAGGATTTTCTTCTATCAGGTCATCTTTAACTGCTTGTTTTAGGGCTGCTAAAAACTTTCTGTAATAACTAACTTTTGTATTCTGTTTTATGTCTTTATTTTTCTCTAAATGACTTTTAAATCCTTCAACAAAGCTCTTGTCAAGTGATCCAAAGGTGATTCCTTTAGGTTGAAACAATTCTAACTGTTTCAAAGTACTTTTCCAATTACCATAATTACCTTGACTTTCATATCGATCATTGCAAAGTCTTTTAAAGAATGCTAAAAAGTCTCCATCTAGATTCAATTTAGAGCTAAAGCCATATGTTTTAAATTGTATTTCTAATTGTCTTTTTGATCGGATGCTTTCACCTAATGACCTTGTTTCTTTATGGTGTTGTCTATCTAATGGGTTCTTAGCCTTTTCAAAGACATATAAGCCTAAGAACTCTCTTCTAGAAGTCTTTCCAGTTTTAAGATTTTGAATTGCAGGGTAAAAATCTAAATACAAACTTTTACGTCCTTTACTAATAGACTTTTCTCTTAAAGTTACTTTTACTTTACTCATGATTTGTATTGATTCAATAGATCAGTTTTTTTAATGATCACTCGGTTTCCAAATTTTAGTGGTTTTATCTTTTGGTCCTTTATCATCCTCCAGATGGTTGTCCTGCTTATATTAAGCAATTGCATTGTTTCAGCAATGCTTAAAAACTCTTTTGACTGAATCTCAATTAAAGGCAATTCGATTTGCTTTTTTACCTCTTCATTGCTGGCTTTAATAGCTTCTAACTTTTTTCGCTCTTTATAAGCTCGCTTACTGCATCGATCTCCACAATATTTTGTGGTTGTAGTTTTAGCGATAAAGTCATTTCCGCAATACTGGCAAATTCTTGTGATTCTCAGATAAGATGTCATGTTATAGGAATGTTGCTAAGTGTTTCATTATGTTTCATCTTGTTGCAGTGTTTTTCAGACTGTTTCAAAGTCTCTCTTCTTTTGTACCTCAAATTACTATTCAGTAGCAAAGGTACAAATAGGGTACATAATTATAACAGAAAAAAGCAAATGAATAACAAGTATAGATAATTGTCTATGTGTTACTATCTGAAAAACAATAGTATAGGATATAGTATTTGTCTAAGCTTTTGCCTTGAGTTTTCTTCGTTACTTTCCAATACAAAAATTAGAAAAAATATTCCCCAATAAATCATCAGTAGATATCTCTCCCGTAATGCTGCCCAGATGATGGAGCGCCTGACGGATATCAATAGCGATAAGGTCTTGACTAAAATTATTTTGAATGGCACGCTCCGCAGAACTTAAGGAGCTTTCTGTATCCTTAAGTGCCTTGACATGACGTGCATTGCTCATAATGGTCTTGTCTTCAAAATTGATTTCTCCTACAGCCTTTTCGAAAAGCCTTTCTTTGAGATGTTCGATATTCATTTTGTTGAGTGCCGAACAAGTAATTAAATTATTTTCATCAATGATGCCTTCCTTATAAAATGATGCTGGCTCGAGATAAGGATTTTGATCCATTTTATTCGCCACGATAATAAGCTGATCTTGATGCAGATGTAATTCCTCGATTTCATTGTGTAATTTTTCAGGAGTAGTAGCTGGTGCATCAAACACATAAACACAGATGGCAGAATTTTCAATTTTTTTCATGGTCCGTGCAACACCCATCTGCTCAATTTGATCCATAGAATTTCTGATGCCTGCCGTATCTGTCAAACGAAAATTGATGCCTTTGATATTCAGCAATTCTTCAATGGTATCTCTTGTTGTTCCTGCTATGTCAGATACTATTGCACGCTCCTCATTGACCAGTGCATTTAATAAGGTCGACTTGCCTGCATTGGGGACACCCGCCAAAACTGTAGGTACACCTTTCTTAATAGCGTTTCCTAATTTAAAACTGTTGATTAAGTCTTCAACCAATGATCGAATCTTGGCAATCAATTGAAGCAATTGATCTCGATTAGCGAAGGCTACATCTTCTTCACTAAAATCAATTTCCAATTCAATCAAAGATGCAAAGTCTATCAATTCTTGTCTTAAAGATTGGATTTCGTTAGAAACATTTCCCTTCATTTGATTCAGCGCCAATCGATGCGCATGGGCCGTCTCAGATGATATTAGATCAGCTACTGCTTCAGCTTGAGAAAGATCCATCTGCCCATTGAGATAGGCCCGCATCGTAAATTCTCCTTTCTCAGCAAGCCTGGCACCCAGAGAAGTGCACGCTGCTAAAATTTCAGCAATAATAAAAGAAGATCCATGACAAGTGATCTCAACGGTATCTTCTTTGGTGTAGGATTTTGGTCCTTTAAAAATTAAGCACAAACCTTCATCGATTACCTCCTTCGCTGCATTCGTGAATTGACCAAAATGCACAGAATGCGAATCAGCCTTCGTTAATAGTGCCCCAATAAATAATTCATCCATGATTTCGATAGCCTTGCTACCCGATAGTCTTATCAAGGCTAAGGCTCCTTCTCCCTTTGGGGTAGATAATGCCACTATGGTGTCACTCAATTCATAATTCATCTGGCAAAAATACGGAAACACTTAGAGCTTTTTATTCATAAAGGCTGAGCAAAGATTTTTCTTTATCTTGACTTGAATAAAAATCAAACGTTTTGATGACCTATAGATATGTTCTATTTTTTTTAGCTTTTTTATCATTGAGTTTCACTGCTTGTAAAAATGATGCTTCACCTACAATTTCAAATGACCATTCGAATATTGAAGCTCCAGCTCTAGATCTAATTCATAAGTGCATTGAAGCTCATGGAGGCTTGGGCAGATGGAATGCGTTAAGCGAAATGTCTTACACGAAAAATTTTGTCTTATTTGATGAAGCTGGAGCAGTAGAACGTATGGTTACGCAAGAACATCAATACAATCTTGGTCCAAATAAAAGCTATGAAATATCTTGGAAAGAAAATCAAGATCAAGATCAAATCACCTTGCTTTATGAAAATGGAAACTTAACAAAGACAAAAAATGGCAAAACAGAAGAAGTTGATAAAACTTCATTGAATAATAGTTTGCAATCTTCCCTCTATGTAATTGGTCTCCCTTACAAATTGCTAGACAAAGGTCCCGTGATCACTTATGAAGGCATGGAAAAAGCATGGAATGGAAGAGATGCACATCTTATTAAAGCTGTCTATGATCCGAAGAATGCTTCCAACCTTACTACATCTGATATTTGGTGGTTTTTAATTGACAAAGAAAATTATAAAATGATTGGAAATAGAATCAGTCATTTAGATCATCATAATATGATTAAGAATGCTTCATGGAATGAGCAGGATGGATTTGTATTTTATAAGGAAAGAGAAAGCCGTAGAATAGATGAGAATAATAAAGATTTGTATTTGCGAGCTACCTATCTCTACGAAAACTTCTCTGTAAAATAAAAACACCGACTATGAATTCATAGCCGGTGAGCCATCGATTAGTTCTTGGCTTTGTTTGATTAAACTCTTACAACGAAATTTTATAAGAGGATTCTTATAAGAATTCTAAAAATTTTCAAAAAAAATGTTTGCCTTTGAGCCTCCTTTTTAGGATTCGAAGATTTTTTCTTCTTCTTTTTCTTGGGCGTGGATTTCTTCTTTCCAATTTTTAAATTCTTACGCTTCTTTTTAACTCTTGTGATTTCTTTTTCTAAATACGTATCATAGCTAGGATTATAAGAATATCTTCTCGCTTCTTTCAACCACTTTAAGGATTCATCATAATCCGTTTTGTATTCATACACATTTGACTTTAAAACAGTCAAAACACACTTAAGTGCGCCTTTTTGTTTTAATGCAAATTCAATCAATTTTAATGCTTCGTCATACGCGCCGATGTACATTTTTAATTGACTGTATTCTACATAAGTATCTAAAAAATTCAAGTCACATGATAAAGCTTTATCGAAATAGTAAGCAGCTTCTTCATACTGCTTAAACTGTTCCATGCAAAACTTTCCCATCAGATAATTTGCCTGAGCGCTTGTGTCATCATAGCTCAACGAATACTGCAAAGCTTCTAGACTTTGTTCAAGTTCCCAAGGGTAGTTATCAAGAGCTTTAAGAAGATACTGATTGGCAGTACTGTCGCTCATGACATTAATTATTTAAGTTTTAATAATAATTTCAAACGATGGGAATTCAACCCATCTAAATCAAACATGCCTCGCACTTTGCGAGAATGCTTTGGTCAGTATTGAATAGTATTCGCATAGGCAAAAATTTTAAATGAATAAACAGATCATCCTCTTCAGAGAAGACCCAATTAATTAAGCTTGTTTTTTTGAAAAGGCAGTTGATGCTAACAACCGCTTAATGAAGATTGTTAGGAAAAACGTTCTGCAATAGCACAACCCAGAATAGGTATATGATATGCTTGCCTTATGGCTTTATATGTATATATTTTTCTCATAACGAAGGCAAAGGTACTAGGAGATTTTAGATTAAGAAAATTTCCGAATATTTTTTTACAAAAAGTACACTTGTACTAAGCTACGTATCAACACTCCTCCCAGTCTTTTCGTTTTACTAAAAATATTTCATGTGAAAATAGTAATGGTTTGTTTGGGTAATATTTGCAGGTCTCCTTTAGCTGAAGGTATCATGCGTGATAAGTTGAATCAAAGGCAATTGTCTTGGGTAGTAGATTCAGCTGGCACCTCAGGTTGGCATAATGGAGAACCACCGCACAGCGGTTCTATTCAAGTGAGTAAAATGCATGGTATTGATATATCAGGGCAAAAGTCGCGAAAATTCACTGCCGATGATTTCGAATCATTTGATGTGATTTTTGTCATGGATAAAAAAAATCGTGACGATGTTTTAGCCTTAGCCAAAACTGAAGCACAAAGATCAAAGGTAAAAATGATCTTGGATTACAACGATAATAGTAACTTTGAGGAGGTACCAGACCCATATTATGACAATCGATTTGAATTGGTATATCAGTTGCTCGAAGATGCTTGTGAAAATTTTCTATCTAAAGAATCTGTGTAACATATCCCTTCTTCTATTTTGGGCTTCGATTACATTGGCACAGGGTCCTCCTGTTCAAGATTCAATTGAGCAATTCCCGGTGCCAGCTTCTTTTAAGTTTATTGAAAATCCCATTGAGGCGCTTTCTCAGTATATTCAGTTGAAGTCTGTTACAGGAAATGAAATAATAGCAGGGGAGTTTTTATATCAATTAGCTCAGTCTTCAGGATTGCATATGAAAATGTATTCGGAAGAAAGGGATCAGTACAATTTTATTGCTTCTTTGTACCCATTGTCTTCAGCTAAACCCAATATTATTTTTCTAAATCACATTGATGTAGTAGAAGCTAATAACCCAGAAGCATGGACACATCCTCCTTTCAGCGGGCATATAGATGACACTTATGTTTGGGGTAGGGGAGCTTATGATAATAAAGGTGCGGCCATCACACAATTGTACGCACTGCTTAAATTCAAATCAGCGCATCAAGCTGAAGACCTTCCTTTCAATGTGAGTTTTCTTAGTGTTTCAGGAGAGGAGACACAAAATGCAAAAGGAGCTAGTTTTGTTATTGAAAATCATTTTGAAGAACTCCATGCAGAATTGGTATTGGGTGAAGGGCCTGGTGGTGTTCCAGATATATTGATTTCGAATCCAGATCAAGTAGTTTTTGGTATATCAGTAGCCCACAAAAAAGCACTGTGGCTTAAGTTGAAAATAGATAATCATACACATGGACATGGATCCGTTACACCTGAAAGTTATGCCACACAAGAATTGATTCATGCATTGGATAATCTAACGAGCTTTAAACATCCGATTGAGTTGAACGAAATTAATTCAAAGACTTTGAAAGGGTTGGGCCGCTTAGACAAAAGTTTGCAAGGCTTTGTTTTGAGACATATAAATTTTTTTAGTAAAATTTTCCCAAAACTCATTTTAGCTGATCCTGTAGCTAGATCCCTTTTGACGAACTCTATGACCGTAACTAATATCAGCAGTGGTAATGCTGTTATGAATAAAATTCCCTCTAAAGTTGAAGCCATATTAGATTGTCGATTGCTTCCAAATACAGATAGTGATCAATTCATCCGCCAATTGAAAAAAATCCTCGACAATGATGAAATAAAAATCGAGGTTTTGAGAGAGACAGGAGATGCTATTATTAGTAGTACGCAAAGTTCTTATTATAATGATTTGGAAAAATCTCTATTGGAAAAATACCCAAACGCAAAAGTAATTCCCGTACTGATTCCAGTCACTACTGACAGCAATAAGTTTAGAGAGAAATCTGTGCTTACTTATAGCGTTAATCCATTTGAAATAACTAGAGAAGAATTATCTTCAGTACACGCTGTCGATGAAAGAATAAGAATAAACTCGATTCTGAATGGTATAGATAGTTTTTATATTTACCTAAATAATATTAAAAAGACCAAGTCAGCACAAGCAACAAATTAATTTATTAATGAGGCTCAAAAATTTAAATTGGTTTGAACGAAGTTTTCTGGAAGCATTGAAAAGTGCTTCGATCGGAATTGCAATGTTCACTAATATTGCTGCAGTCTTGGCAGGTATCGTATATGTTTTGATTTCTCAATCAAGTATTACTTTTTTACCTTTTCTTTCATCCTTTATTTTGGGATATATAAGTTGGACTTTTTCAGAATATGTGCTCCATCGTTTTTTATTTCATGATTTTGAAAAATCGATTGTATCAAAAAAGATTCAATATTTAATTCATGGAGTTCATCATGCTTCTCCAGAAAATACGGTATTCATTCCATTGTTTGTAAGATTGGGTTTCATGTTTACGGTGTTTTTTATTTCTCAGTTTTTCTTTTCTTATGTAGGAGTCATTTTCTTCAGCGGGTATTTTTTGGGTTTTTCTTTTTACTCTTTTTTGCATTATGCCATGCATAATTTAAAGCCGCCTTCATTTTTGGCATATCTGTGGCATCATCACGAATTGCATCATTATAAATTTCCCGATAAGGCATTTGGGACCTCCACAAGATTTTGGGATCGATTATTTGGAACCATGCCTCCTCTACACACAAAACAATCTATCAATGGATGATAAAATGGTTTTGCTTAAGAAGTTTTATAGTTCAACAGAGACTAGCTTATACCAAGCTAGGTTAAATGAAGTAGGTATCGATTCATTTTTGTCAAACTCAAATGTTACAGGTTTAATGCCTTTTGGTGATGGGGGGTATCACTTGCACGTTAGGGCTGCAGATTTAGAAGAAGCGACAAAGATTGTTAATCAATTAGATAAGCAGAATCAAACACCATTAGATGAAGATTTCAGGGATGCAACGATGGAGGATATTGAATATCAAAAAGAACTCAACTCCAAAAATGACCCAATCTTTACAAATTTGATTTGGGCCATTATTGGTATTTTAATTTTATTAGGACTTGCGCTTTATCTCTATAAAGATTGGATTTTTAATCCAGTGAAATATTGATTCTACCTAAAACTTAAATGCAGTGGTTAATACCATTTGACTGTAAAGCTGATTCAATGCAATGGTTTGTGATGCTACGCTTTCTGTAGTTAAATATGGACTATAGTTGTAGGCTCTTTGGCTGAATATAAATGCCAAGTCAATAAAAGCTTTATCACCTCTTAATCCAGCACCTAATGAAAGTACAGGATCGGGATTTTCATTTTCTTTGCCTGCTCCTAATAACTGCAGTCCCGCTCTCAGTCTATATTTTGCTCTTGCGTATTCTGCACCAATTCTAAGATTTACTGTAGATGACAGCTGATCGGAAATGTCCCCATTCAATTCATTTTGGTAATCTATGGTTCCTTGGCTGTCGTCATTTGTTGTAAGATTAAAATTGGCAAATCCATAGTCAATAAATTCTATTTCACCAGAAATAAACCCAAATCGGTCAATGATCCACCCGAGACCGGAGTTAAACTTCCAGGGGGTTCTTAGTCCATATTGAAAATTACCATCAGGTGAACTATCTTCATATTGTTCGATACCATTGCCCACATCAAAACTATAGGAGATCTTACTATTGAAGTCATCTGTCAGGGCGAAAAAACTTGGAGAGTGCACTGCTGCTGAAAATTTGAATTTAGGTTTAATGTTATAAATGATTCCTATTTTACCATTGATACCAACTCCTGTTGTATTTAAATATTCCTCAAGTCTTAATCTATCAAAAAATTCTATTCTACCATCATCGTCCGTCTCTCGATATACTTTTTCTTCAGTGTAAGATAGGAATGGAATGCCTATGGCAACTCCAATGTGAAGTTTTTCATTATAATTTCCAGCCTTAGCTATTAGGAGTTCATTGAGTCTTCCACTTCTTCTGACAGTCTGTGTCTTGTCCACTAGTACTCCTGAACCATAGCCAAAATCTGACTCATAATTTAAGTCCACATTAAAGTCAAAGATAGCACCAGCTGTAAATGCAGGTCCAGCTTCAAAATTGTCTAACTCACCTGGCTGAAGTCCATTGGCTAATTCTATATATCGATCAGTAATCGTCCCTGGAGAAGTACCACTATAAGTGAAGTCCTCATTAAAACTTGCCAATCGATTAATACCAAAAGCAGTATTTGACATTACCCACTTAGATCTATTTTTTGGTTTCCCTAGCACAAGTCCAAAACTGCCTATGCTGAATTTGGATTGACGATTTGCCTCACTTTGAGATACAGTATTGTTTAACAATTCAGCATCTGTTCTTGTGTTGTTTAATTCAGGAGATAATATTATTTCAGAACTTCTATAAATTCCGAGTGTGGCTGGATTGCTAGAAATGGCAGCAAACTCTGCTCCCAGGGAATTCATAGCTCCTCCTACAGCTGCATTTCGTGCAGTACCTATTTTATTTAAATACGAATATCTGTATGCATCTTCTACGGTCTGACCAAATGAAATGGTCGGTATTAAGAATGCGATGATCAAAAGCTTATATATTATTTTCATGGTTTAATATGCTTGTATAAAAAATGGGTGGATAACTTAATATCATCCACCCAAATTTATGTCGTTTTTAATTAAAATTTATTATTCAAGACCACCTCTTCCACCTCTTGAAGGGCTGCTGCTAGATCTGCTACTGCTTCTGCTTGGTGAAGCTGAAGATCTTGAAGAGCTACTTCTACTTGGAGAAGCTGAAGATCTGCTTGAAGAGCTACTTCTACTTGGGCTATAAGACCTGTTTGAAGAAGAGCTTCTGCTGCTTGAGTTGTAAGACTTGCTAGAAGAAGAACTTCTACTTGGTCTATAAGTGTTATTCGAAGAATTACTTCTGCTACTTGGCTTATAAGTCTTGCTTGAAGAATTACTTCTGCTGCTTGGCTTATAAGTTTTGCTAGAAGAGTTACTTCTGCTGCTTGGCTTATAAGTTTTACTTGAAGAAGAGCTTCTTGAAGGTGGCGTATAAGTTCTTCTAGAAGATGATCCACTCTTTACAGAGCTTTGATTAGAATTTCTTGAAGGAGCAACATACACTTTACGATCAGAACTCGGTGCTTCTGTTCTGTTAGTAGTTCTTGAAGAGCTACCAGTTGCACTAGATCTTGAAGTATCATTTGTACGAGCGCTAGTTCTATTTGGATCTGGGCTTGAACCCGTTCTTCCATTTGTTCTAGGACCGTAGCTTGTATTTGTATTGTTAGAAGTATTCGAAGTACTTCTTGAGCTAGTTCCGCCTATGTTATTGAATCCGTAACCAGGAGGGCAATATGGGTTGTAGTTTCCACCGCCGCCGAAACCGCCGCCATAGCTATTCCCAAATCCGCCACCGAAGCCATTACCGTATCCATAAGGATTGTTGTACCCAAATCCACTATTGCCATAGTAGTTGGCTCCGTATCCATATGCATTTCCCCAGCCGTTGTATCTATTGTTTCCGTAGAAATTATAGACATAGACGTTTCGGTTGAATGGGCTATACCCTCTGCGAAATCTGTTGTATCTATTATTTCCAAATGAGACATAAATAGAATTTCCGACATAACTATAACTTCTGAAGTAAGGATCGAAGAATGCATAATCAGCATAGTAAGGATCGTAAAAATCAAATCCATTGCTAGGATTATTAAATCTTCTTATCCGTGATGTGTAGTAATAGTCATAATTATCGTAATAATCATACTCATCATCATCGTAATAGTAGTTGTTTTCGATGTATGTATCTCCTGATTCTTCAGTACCGTAATAGGAATCGTCTGATGCAGGATTGTAATAAACATCATCGAACTGAGCAAAGCTGACATTGCTGATAAACAAAGCTAATGTTAGGCTTAAAATTGATGTGAAAAGATTTTTTTTCATGATACTTAAATTTTATAAGCGTTATTAGTCGGACTCTCTTACAAAGCTTATCGCAATTTATTAGTTTTGCTGCGATTATTATGTTAAGAATCTTATAAATTCTTAATGACTTTAGTTAAAAAGTATATTCACTAATATAGACGTATGAAATGGCTAAAGGATTCAATTAATGATGTTTTTAAATCTTTTTTAACTAAGAATTTTGTAAATCCAAATTAAATTTGGAAATCAAGTAGATTTTAAAGTGTATGGCAAAGGAAATAACGTCTCGAGAAGAGAACTATAGTCAATGGTATAATGATTTAGTTAAGAAAACAGGCTTAGCAGATCATTCAGCTGTAAGAGGATGTATGGTTATTAAACCCTACGGATTTGCTATTTGGGAGAATATGAAAGCCCAATTAGATAAAATGTTCAAAGAAACTGGGCATGTCAATGCCTATTTCCCCTTATTTATACCGAAAAGCTTTCTTAGTAAGGAGGCTGAACATGTGGAAGGCTTTGCCAAAGAATGCGCAGTCGTAACACATCACCGATTAATGAATAATCCTGATGGTCCAGGAGTGGTTGTAGATCCTTCTGCAAAATTGCAAGAAGAATTGATCGTCAGACCTACTTCAGAAACCATCATATGGAATACCTATAGAGATTGGATTCATTCTTATAGAGATCTTCCCTTGCTCATCAATCAATGGGCAAATGTGGTGAGATGGGAAATGCGTACAAGACCTTTTTTGAGGACTACTGAGTTTTTGTGGCAGGAAGGGCATACGGCCCATGCTACAAGTTCAGAAGCCTTACAAGAATCACAATTGATCCATGAGCTTTATGCAAGATTTGCTGAAGACTATATGGCAATGCCTGTCATCAAAGGAAGTAAAACGGAGAGCGAGCGATTTGCAGGAGCAGTAGAAACGTATACCATTGAGGCGCTTATGCAAGATGGGAAAGCATTGCAAGCAGGAACGTCTCACTTTTTAGGTCAAAATTTTGCCAAAGCATTTGATGTAAAATATGCTTCGGAAAATAACACAGAAGAATATGTTTGGGCCAGTTCTTGGGGTGTATCTACGCGACTTGTAGGTGGTTTGATCATGACACATTCAGATGATGAAGGACTGGTATTACCACCAAAATTAGCGCCTATCCAAGTTGTCATTGTTCCTATTCCTAAGCCTGATGAAGAAATCGCCAAAGTGGCAAACAAGCTGATGGATGAATTGAAATCAAAAGGAATTAGTGTGAAGTTTGATGATGACGATACTAAACGAGTCGGATACAAATTTGCAGAACATGAAATGAAAGGAATTCCGATCAGAGTAGGCATTGGGAAAAGAGATCTGGCGAACAATCAAGTAGAATTGGCTCGAAGAGATACCAAAGAAAAGGCCTTGACTCCTTTAGCAGGTTTGACTGATCATATAGTTGGTCTTTTGGATGAGATTCAAGACAATCTTTTGAAGCGAGCGAAGGATTTTAGATCTTCAAGAACGACTGTTGTCGATGATTTTGAAACCTTTAAAAAGACTTTAGAAGAGGTGCCAGGATTTATAGAAGCTCATTGGGATGGTACTGCTGAGACCGAAGCAAAAATTAGAGAAGAAACGAAAGCAAGTATTAGATGTATTCCAAATGATCAGAAAAAAGAAGCTGGTAAATGTGTTTACTCTGGGAAAGAATCTGTTGGCAGAGTTTTATTCGCAAAAGCTTACTAGCCTCCATTGAAATTTAATTTTTCTCTAAAGTTTTTTGTGGGTTTGGCCATATTGTATGCCATCCCAGCATTTCTTATAAATTTAGGTATGATGCCTTTTTTGGAAGATGAGGCAATCAGATCTATTGTTGCATTAGAAATGCTATATAAGAATGAGTTTTTGGTACCTACCATAAATGAGAAAGTATATCTATTTAAACCTCCCTTATACAATTGGATTTTAGCCATTGTTTTTTATCTAAGTGGAATCGTCAATGAGTGGACGGCACGCTTGCCAAACATTGTTTTTCTACTTCTTTTTAGTCTTAGTATTTATCGATTTTCAAGGAGGTACTTTTCAAAAGAAACTTCAGCCTTGAATGCTTTTTTATTTCTAAGCTGTGGGAGAATTTTGTTTTGGGAATCTTTCCTTTCCTTAATTGATATATTTTATTCTTGGGTAACATATTCTGCCATGATGTTCATTTTTATCTATAAAGATCAGCGGCTGAAGATGTTTGCCATAGTATATTTTTTATCTGCAATAGGCTATTTATTGAAAGGCTTTCCTTCCATAGTTTTCCTTGGGTTGTCCTTGTTTATCTTATTTTTTTATTGGAAAAAGTTGCGAGCACTTTTTTGCTGGGAACACTTGATAGGTATAGGAATCGCAGCTGGTATGGTTGGACTGTATTACTATGGATTTAATCAACGCTACGATTATTCCGCCTCCTTTGCCCCTTTGCTTTCTCAAGCTACACAAAGAACGATTATCAATCATTCAATCCAAGAAACAATCATCCATATATTCGTCTATCCTTTTGAGAATGTTTACCATTTTCTGCCTTGGTCACTCTTAGGGATAATGGCGTTTGATAAGAGGTCTTGGAGTATAGCAAAAGCAAATCCTTTTGTAGTCATTAGTGCTTTATTGTTTCTTAACATTGCAGTTTATTGGGTTTCTGTGGAGGTGTACCCAAGGTACATTCTGATGCTAGCTCCTTTATATTTTACGGTCTTTCTCTATTTGTACAGACATGAATTATTAGCGGATAGCATCTTCAAGAAAATTATTGATTACGCTTTTATAGTTTTAATGGCAAGTATTGCAATTGCCCCACTTGTGGCATTATTCATTCCTCAACTAGCTGTAATCGAAAATATTAAACTAAAAATGATTGGACTCAGTGTTTTTAGTTTGGCTAACTTTTACCTCTTTACCAAGCATAAGAAAATATTATGGGCACTTCTTCATGCAACTTTGATCTTGCGAATCTTTTTCAATTTTGTTTTTATAGAATTGCGAACGATAGACAAGTATGCAACTAAGTGCCGTGCTGCGGCAATTGAGGTGGCAAAAACATATGGAGCAGGCGGAATTAAACTTTATAAAAATTCTAGGATGGATAAAATTTCATCCTTTTATCTAGCATCAACTACAAAAAAGCAAAATAAGAGATACGCCGAATTTGAGAAGGACGCCTATTATATTATAGATCAACACACAGAGACTTTTGATCCAAAAGAATTTACGGTCATTGATAGTTTTCCCATTGTCGAATGGAATAGACAAGTTCACATTATTCAAAAAAAGTAAACTTAAACATATTATTATTTCTATTTACGCTTAAAATAGACTATATTATATGTTTAGCTGCAAATAATTAAAAATTTGATATTGTGAAAACGAATAATAGAGAAATTTTGATTTACTACAATCAGGGCTCTAGCTCTGATAGAAAAACCATTGCTCACGCAAAAGCTGTTTCTCAACACATACGATCTTATGATTTTAAATCTGCTCCATCTACTGATACAAGTTGGCAGATGATTTTGAAATCACTAAATATCCATCCAAAAGATTTAATGGATAAATCAAAGCCTTATTATAGAGCCAATATTAAAGGTAAAGACTTTGATAAGGAGGGTTGGTTGAAAGTTTTAAGAAGACACCCTGACCTAATCAAAGCACCTATTGCTATACGAGGCAATAGGGCAGTGCTCTGCATAAATCCGACTGACATTTACCAATTGAATGGGTAAATAAAAAAAGCAATGAGAATTCTCATTGCTTTTTTTATTCCAGATCTTCAATGTTCCATTAGTGAACAATCACCAGTTTCTTGAAGCTCTTTCTGTTATTTTCTGTAATGCCGATTTGATACAATCCTGCAGGAAGATGATCAGTGGCAATATTGACATTTTGATTGCTAGGTATGGATGCCGCTTCATAAACCACTTTTCCATTGATATCAATCAATTCCAATTTGAAGTTCAAAACTTCTGAAGTATTGATATTAATTTCAAAGCTTTCGAATGCTGGATTAGGAAAAACTTTAATATCAGCATGAGTTAAAAATGGATCATTTATATCTGTAGAGAAAAAACCATTAAAAAACTCAACGGCTCTTGCTATAGCAGGTGGAGCACAAGCTGCATGATTTAAAGCTGGATTAATAGATTCCGCTTTTGTATTGATGGCTCCATTCGCATTCATCGTAGAATCAGCGAAAATTGAATTTTCATAAAATACCTGATCATCAGATTCACAGTAATACATTCTAGTAGGAGCATCAGGTAGCCAATCAACCAAATCATTGTCACGCATAGCGACATTAAGTGGGTGATCCGGATCTGTATTAATCACATTAATAATAGAGTCCTGAAACATCCTATTAGGAATGATCGCTCCTGTACTTGCTAATTTCACAATGATATCTGTTGCCAAACCATTCAAGTCTATATTTCCATTTCTGAAATTTTGAATAGCTGGAATAAATTGTGGTTTGAATATTTCGCTCAATGAAGTATAGATATTTCCATAAGCCTCTTGATAAGACATGACAACATAAGGAAGGAAAGCTCCATAAAAATAAATGTTATCTGACATTACCCAATTAAACATGACATCTGAAACACTATAAGGTCCTGACATAGGTGCTGAAGCAGTTACCTCAAACTCTGAAGGAAAATCTTCTTGCATCATCTTTTGTACAGCGGCAGCTGCATGTCCGCCTTGTGAATATCCCGAAACGAATAATTGATCCAAGCTTGCAATATTTTGCTCTCCCAGGTACTGCCTAACTGCACGCATCATATCAATTGCGGCCCAAGCTTCAGAGTCTGCATGAACGTATGGATGGAAACCTCTTGCATCTCCTAGTCCTAAATAATCCGCAGATGATACGATGTAACCTTGACTGGCAAATCCTAAAGAAGCTCCATAACCACCCGCCATATTGGAAGGTACGTCTATGGGTCCTGCTACTGTTCCGTGTTGATAACATAATACTGGTGCCATGACTGCAGCATAATTATCTGGAATGAGCAAAAGCCCACTAGCAGTATCTAATACACCATGTATGTCTGGTGTCTCATATTGGACCTTATATTGCAATACACCATTGAGTGCACTCACACCAAATTGTGTAACCTCCGTATTTACATCTGCCTGATCTCGAGCACCCAAATCTGTGATTGATATCAAATTTTGACTGCTTAAGAAAAACGGTAAAAATAATAGAAGGGTAAAGAATGGTAATCTTTTATTCATAATCTTTTGATTGTCTGATGAGTCAAATATAACTAGTAAAAAGGACTTTCATCTTTATAACGATTCCTTTCAACAGATTCACATTATTTATATATGTTTTTTTTAGCTTTGTCTTCTCAAATCATTTTAAAAATATAGCATATGTCTTTTGAAGTAGAAGGTAAACTTCATAAAAAATTTGACACGGAAAATAAGACAGATACATTTCAAGCAAGAGAATTTGTCATAGAAATAGGAGAGGGGAATTATCCTCAATTTATAAAGTTTCAATTGACTCAGGATAGATGTTCATTGGTTGATAATCATGAAGTGGGAAATCAGATCAAAGTGTACTTTGATCTAAGAGGTAGAGAATGGAATGAAAAGTATTTCACAAACTTAAATGCTTGGAAAATAGAAGGAGGAGCGCAGGCTGCTGCGGTACCTGCACCTGAAGGGGGGCAAGAAGCACCTTTTCCCACTTCAGAACCCGTAAACTCATCTGCAGATCAATCCAATGATCTAGATGATCTTCCATTCTAGGAAGGGAATTTATCTACGGATAAATTCGTTGTTAAGGTGATGTTTAAGAATATATTTCAAACTATTGTCATTCTGTGCTTTTGTGTTGTTTCACATCAAAGCCATGCTCAAGAATTAATAGGCTTAGCCTCCATGTTTGATGATTCATTTGTAGAATGGGAAATCATAACTGAAGATGACGATCTAATTGGTTCTTTTAGGAAGACTTGGACCAACTCTGATAATTGGACGGATTGGGAGTACAGACTCGGCGAAGAATCTGGAACTGTAAGACCAAAGTGGAAGGAGGACCCCAATCAATGGGAAGTCCGAGGACATGAAGAAATCATAAGTATACGTACGGTTTTTAAAAATGACTTTAGTCAATGGAGACTTTCTAACAATGATATACAAATTAAGCTAGAGCGAGATAGAAGATACGGCATCAACGAATGGCATGTCGAAGGAGGAGTATACGGTGATTTCCTGATGTATACTTATTATGAAGATGATCCTCGCGATTGGGTGATTGAAGATAACTTATCCAAGGATTTTGCTATTGAATGGAAAATAGCTTTGATGTATATTATATACTATCACTCCTCACCGAAGATTTAAGGAATTAATTCCAAAACTTGCTTTCCGTGTTCTTTCGTGATGACTTTTTCTATCATTACTTCAACGAAGCCTTTTTCATCGATAAGTAAAGTGCTTCTAAATACACCCATGATTTCTTTCCCCATAAATTGCTTCTTTCCATAGAGGCCACAAGCCTTGGTGAATTTTAAATCTTGATCCACTAAAAGATCAAAGGGTAAAGAGAATTTTTCGATAAAGTTCTGATGCTTTTTCATAGAATCTGGACTCACGCCAAAAACATCATAAGACTTTTTTTGAAGTTTTTTATAATCATCTCTCAGGCTGCAAGCTTCTTTTGTGCAGCTGGGTGAACTGTCCCGTGGATAGAAAAATAAAATATATTTCTTTCCTAGTAAGTCTTGCGAGTCAATGATTTCTCCATCTTGATTTTGCAACTTAAATCGTGGAAGCTTTTCTCCTTGTTTTATTTTTTTTGCCATGTCTTTATGATAATGTCATCTAAACAGAGCAAGGGCAAAATTGTTTTAATAAATGCTAAAGGATGAAATTCCGTTCATATATTTTTTCATTACCTTTTTGATCTCTAGCTATGATTTTTAATTGATGTTCTCCAGGTCCAATCCTGCCATCAAAATGATGGGTAATTCTATTTTTTCTTGGATCATATTCCATGAGAATCCACTGACCATCTACATAGGCTTCATAATCAAAAGATGAAAATTGATCGCTGATTTTAAAACTCATTAAAGATCTTCCTCGCATATCTACCCTAAAAGCAAAAGCAGACACATACGGTGCAATGGTATCAATCATGATACAATATTGACCAAAATTTCTTGTTTTAGATTTCAACCAGTCACCTTCCCATTCTCCGCCAATATTACTATAAAATTTTCCGTCATTGCTACATGAAGCAATAAATGCTTTGGTTCTTAAATGTGAAGGAACTGAGGTGCTTTTGATTCTTAATTGCGCGTATTTGTGTAAGGGTACAGATTTCTCATGGACTTGCAAGACTGGAGAAAATATATGACTTGACTGTTCTATTGTACTATCAAAATTGAAGTAGACATTTTCATATAAGGCTCCTTGAGGAACATACAGGGACATCTTATCATTTTCAATATAGTTTTCCTGATTTTCCAAAAGAATGTATTCGTAATCTTGCGGTCTTTGCGTTGTCATGTCTTCCTTCCTATTTATGTCAAAAGTCAATTTACTCACATTACCATCTTCATCTGAAATTTCAAATCTGACATTTTGAGCTTGATCCTTATAAATAGGAATGATACCTGAGTTGATATTTTCTTGGTAGATATTTAATCTGTTGCCTGCAAGCTTATAACATCTATGATATTGGCTTTTGTTGAGAACCTGATCTTTATAATCTAAGTGGGCATTCAAGTATCGCGTCTCCCCATAAGTAATTCTATCCATGGAAAATGCATAATATAATACCTCGTCTACGTACATCTTTATCTTGTAAATGCCATTCAAGTTTCTAACTTGATTCATTTGGTCGAAGGTTTTGACACTGAAGCCTACCCTCCATGCACCAATTTGTAAATTGGGATTTGAAAGCGTGAAATTTTTTCCAGACTGTGATACATTGAACTTTTGCTCTTTAATGGTTTCATTTCTGTCATTCAATAAATACACTTTGAGTGATCTTATCACGGGTGCTACATCATCCGTTACTTCAATGCCAAAATGCATTGGATTGAGTGGCACCTGCCCATTGGTTTCTCTAATTTCGAAATGTAAATGTGGTCCATAGGAATGGCCTGAATTTCCCATTTTACCAATTTCTTCTTTTTTCTTAAAACTGAACAAGTTGGATGGTGGAAACAAGTTTACGTTAAATGAACGATTGGCATATTGCTGTTTTTTGACATAGGCTTCGATCTCTGGCGCAAATTTGTCTAAGTGGGCATAAACAGTTGTGTATCCGTTTGGATGCTCCATATAAATAGCTTTGCCATATCCACCTGATTTAACGGTTATTCTCGATATGAATCCTTCGGCTGATGCAAAAATAGGATCTCCGGGAACCCCTTTGGTGGATTTGATATCCAAACCGGCATGAAAGTGATTGGATCTTAATTCTCCAAATGTTCCAGACAATTTAATCTCATGATTAACAGGAGATGCAAAATAATCTTTTGGATAATTACTTGGATCAGTCGAACCATAAAGGGCAAAAGTGTAAAGAAGTATCGAAAGTATTAATAAGGTCCGCATCTGCAATATCGATTTATAAATTTATGGTTTTTATTGATTTAGCTACTGCCGAAAGGGGTTGCTCTAAACCCTGCTTAATAGCAGCTTTTTGTTTTTTGATTTCCTCTTGAACCTTTGCAGAATTCATGAGATGAAATAACAACTTTTGCATTAATTTATTTTCATAAAGCTTTTCATATTGCTCTTTGCGATTTTCAAGCTTTTGGCCATTCTTTATTTGTTGATCTTCAAATTTTTTCACAGCTTCCCAAAACACATCTATTCCTTTATTTTCAGTTGAAGAGATAGGCAACACAGGTGGAGTCCAAGCATGCTGCTTACTTAAAATTTTTAAAGAAGAAACCAAGTCATTTTTAGTTTGCTTCGATAAAG
Source organism: uncultured Saprospiraceae bacterium (assembly GCA_937961455.1). Classification (GTDB taxonomy): domain Bacteria; phylum Bacteroidota; class Bacteroidia; order Chitinophagales; family Saprospiraceae; genus CALGNN01. The sequence goes on along the minus strand of CALGNN010000008.1, from coordinate 4,587 downwards.
AAGTTCTATCTCCATCAGTTTTATTTATCAAAATAATATCACTCATTTCCATAATGCCTTTTTTGATCCCTTGAAGGTCATCTCCACTTCCTGGAGCAACTAGCAAGCAAAAAATGTCGGACATGTTTTTAACTTCAATTTCTGATTGACCTACTCCTACAGTTTCAATTAAAATTACCTCATATGAAGCTTTTTCACATAGAAGGATAGCTTCAAAACTCGCTTGGTTAACACCTCCTAAATGTCGGGCATTTGGGCTAGGTCTAATAAACGCTAAAGGATTTTTGGCGAGTTGCTCCATCCTTGTCTTATCTCCAAGAATGCTTCCTTGATGAATAGTGCTAGTTGGATCTATACTCAGGATGGCTGTTTTAATCTTTTTACCCGTCAAAAAATTACCAAGCGCTTCAATGAAAGTACTCTTACCAACTCCAGGAGCACCACTAATAGCAATTCGTAAACTGGAATCTTCTTTTTCAGCTATTTCGGACATTAATTGCATAGCTAAAGCCTGATCCTGCGGATGAGTGCTTTCGGCCATAGTTATGGCCTTTGCCAAAATCATTCGATCGCCATTTAACAATCCAGATTTTAAAGTAGCCAAGTCTAATTTAGTTCTAGAAGCTAAAATTTCCTTAGCCTTCGGATTTAAATGTTTGCTATTTGAATCTTCTTTTGACAAAAAGCTGTGATTTTGATAAAAATGGGAAGTTAAAGTTCTTAACGCAAATATATTGATTTTTTAAGTAATATATAAACATAACATTATCAATTGATTAAAATCTTAAAATCTTAACAACTAAAAAATAAAGTGATGAATTCTGTTAAGATGTCTTTGAGCTATTTTTGAAGCTGGATTATGAATAATCAATACTGTAGATTAGAATTAATAAAAGAAACCATTCAACTTTTTGTCGCTAAAGATTCGAAGGTGGCTGGCTTTGACTCTAATCATAATTTTGTTTAGACTCTCTTGCAACTGTCAGTCACCAACGAATTTTTTTATTCCTCTTGTATTAATTTCCAAGTTTTATCACACAACTGATTAGTGAGTTCCTCAATGTAATAAGAACCCGCAGTCGGATCTTTAACGAAATCTAAATGAGATTCTTGTTGTAAAACGTGCATTACATTTCTAGCAACATGTTCGTGAAATGGGTCTGAAGATGCGGCCTGAACATTAATACGATCTGCGTTACCTAAATATGCACAAATGCTTTGAGTGGATGCAGCGATCATTCTATCAGATGAGATCATCTCTGCATGGTATGAGTGAAAATAGACATGTATTTGTACAGCAGTACTTTCTGATAAATTGAAGGCCTTAAAAATATTAGCTAATAGGACTCTAATAGCACGTAATTTTGCGATTTCTATTAAAAAAGAATGGCCAATACCCACTTCAATAATAAATGCACTTTGATCCTTTATATCCCTATTAGCGCCAGCTAAATATTCAATGACCTTTGTACACAAATTCTTAAGAGCATTAGGAATGTCTGTGAGATCTTTAGATGAATTGTCAAGATGAAAACATTTACAATTAAAAGCGTAGTTATTGAATAATTCTTGGATTTGATCTAAGGGAATGGAATTGGACCCAATGGATCCATTTAAAACGTGGAGATTCTGATACTCCTTTTCTAAATACTGTTTGAAAGATTTTGCGCAAGCAAGAAAAAGGAAATGATAGCTTGGTGAAATCATTTCTAGATGTACACCATCAAACAAAGTATAAAAATCGCATTTCTCGTTTTCAAAAATAAATTTCGGCGCATTTAGTCCATGGCTTAAAGCCTTCAAAATCTGGACATTATTGATTTGAGTATCTTCTATTAAAAAGTCTTGAGCAATCAATACTGGATGTCCACTTGTGTTATGCAATATCCCAGATTCTACAGCGTCATCCTCATGAAACATTGCAGGGAAAGAAGTATTTTCTCCAATCTGCCAGTCTAAAGAAGAGGCATCTTTTGCCTTTAAGTCAAGCAATAATTTATTGAGCCATATTTTCTTATTTATTTTATCAAATTGCATATTCGATTATCAGCAATAATAATGTCATGTAGTCTAAGATATGAATAATATGAAAGCATAAACTTTTTACCATAACATATGTTATATTTGCAAGTCATATTCAAGGCTCTATAAGACAAATGAACGAAAGAAAAATATATTTTGATAATAATTCAACTACTCCGGCAGATCCAAGAGTCGTAGAGAAGATGGTACCTTTTTTCTACCAAATACCAGGTAATGCTGCAAGTAGAAATCATCCATTTGGATGGGAAGCTGAAGAAGCCGTTGATATTGCTCGGCAGAATATTGCTGATCTAATAGAAGTAGATCCAAAAGAAATCATATTCACCTCAGGTGCTACTGAATCAGATAATCTAGCTTTAAAAGGCGTATTTGAAATGTACAGTAGAAAGGGTAATCACATCATTACACTTAAAACCGAACATAAAGCAGTCTTAGATTCATGCAAAAAGATTGAAAAAATGGGAGGGGAAGTCACTTACCTAGATGTAGAAAGTGATGGTTTAGTTGATCTTGGAAAATTAGAAGCTGCCATAAAAGAAAATACCATTTTGGTGTCTATCATGTGGGCCAATAATGAGACTGGGGTGATTCAACCAATGAAAGCTATCGGCGAGATTTGTGAAAAACACGGAGTCTTGTTTATGAGTGATGCAACGCAGGCAGTTGGTAAAATTCCTACAAACCCTAAAGAGCACGGTATTCATTTAATGGCATTTACAAGTCATAAAATGTATGGACCAAAGGGTGTAGGTGCTTTATTCGTAAATAGAAAAAACCCTAGAGTGAAAGTTACTTCGCAAGTAGATGGTGGAGGACATGAAAGAGGGATGAGGTCTGGAACTTTAAATGTGCCAGGTATAGTCGGTTTTGGGGAAGCAGCAAAAATATGTAAAGCAGAGATGGCAACTGAAGCTGAGCGCTTAAGAAAAATGCGTGATAGGCTAGAGCAATCTTTGTCTTCTCAATTGGAGGAAGTTTATATAAACGGAAACGTTGATCATAGAATGCCTCATGTTACCAATATATCTTTCAAACACGTAGAAGGGGAAGGTCTCATGATGACTTTTAATCAAAACTTAGCGGTTTCTTCAGGCTCGGCATGTACTTCTGCATCACTTGAACCCTCATATGTTTTAGTAGCATTGGGATTAGGTGATGACTTAGCGCACTCTTCAATAAGATTTAGTTTAGGGCGTTTCAATACAGAAGAAGAAATAGATATTACCATAGATGCGCTCGTGAAAGGCGTAAATCATATGAGGGACTTAAGTCCGATATGGGAGATGTATAAAGAAGGTGTAGATTTAGAATCTGTAGTTTGGCAGGAACATTGATCACATTATTGACGTTAATAAATAAGAACAAAATTTTAATATGGCTTATTCAGAAAAATTATTAGACCATTTTAAGCATCCTAAAAATGTAGGAACCTTAGATAAAACAAAATCTAACGTTGGAACAGGTTTAGTTGGAGCTCCAGAATGTGGTGACGTAATGCGTTTGCAGATTGAAGTAGATGAAGCTTCTGGAATGATAACCGATGCAAAATTTAAAACCTTTGGATGTGGGTCAGCAATTGCCTCATCATCATTGGCTACAGAATGGATCAAAGGAAAAACAGTAGATGAAGCTTTAGCTATCGACAACATGGAAATTGTTGAAGAGTTGGCACTTCCTCCTGTAAAAATTCATTGTTCTGTCCTTGCAGAAGATGCAATCAAAGGTGCTATCAAAGATTACAAAGCTAAAAATGGTCTTCAAGACTAGACAATATGCTGTTTGTAGCTGATAGTGCAAAAAATAAAATATCTGAGCTCATGTCTGGAGATCAGATAGATGGTAATTATTTTGTCAGAGTGAGCGTCACAAGTGGTGGCTGCTCAGGTCTGTCTTATCAGTTGGACTTCGATAACGAGTCACAACCCAATGATCAAGTTTTTGAAGACAACGGTATCAAAGTCGTAACCGACTTGAAAAGTTTCCTTTATTTATGCAACACCACTTTAGAATTTAGTGGTGGATTAAACGGTAAAGGATTCTACTTTAATAATCCAAATGCCAGTCGAACTTGTGGATGCGGAGAAAGTTTTGCGGTGTAGCAAATGTCTCCTCCTAAGCACAATTCAAACAATTCCTAATTAATTTTTAAATTTTAATCTACTCCGTGCAGCGTTTCGGAAGAAGTAGTTAATATATAAGTGTGTAATAAATATTTAAAAGATTATTAGATGAGAAAAATCATATTCAGCTCAGTTATATTTCTATTATTCCAAGGTTTTGTCTTTGCGCAGGACGATTGTGACGATTGCCCTAATCCTGCACCAGAAGATCAGGTTTGTGTAAATACTTCGTTTGGGGCTATACCCATGCCAAGTGAATGCATAGCATTGTGTCTTGGATTTACTGAAGATGATATCGTTGATGATGCTGATTGTGATTTTTCAATCGACACGACAGGTTGGGGTAACGGCTGGGGCTGGGACACAACAGGATGGGACTGGGACACGACAGGTTGGGGTAACGGCTGGGGCTGGGACACGACAG
>CALGNN010000007.1 GCA_937961455.1 uncultured Saprospiraceae bacterium | reverse complement strand
TGGAAAATTAGACAACGGAGGAGAAACCATTCATTTTAGTGACCCTTTTGAAAATATTATAGATTCTTTGAGCTACGATGATGATGGGGATTGGGCTGGCACAGCAGATAAAGGATGGTACAGCTTAGCTTTAATTGATCCTTTTTCAAATAATAGTGACCCAACTGCTTGGGATATACAGGTTGTATATACCACTCCAAGATCTGAAAACTTATTTGTTGACGAATATCAACATCCTGATGATATCACGATTAATGAAATTCACTATGCCCCTTTAGATGGAGTTGATGAATTAGGTAATGTGATTTCTGGAACAAACTATGAGTTTTTAGAATTAAAAAATTTCACTTCCACAGCTATTGATTTGAGTGGCTATTTCTTTTCAAGAGGCATTGATTATGAATTCCCTAATGGAACCATAATACCACCTGGTGGAATTATTGTTTTAGCTGAGAATATGCAAAGATTCGAGGAGCGTTTTGGATTCCCTGCGTTTGGAGCCTATTCTGGTAAGCTAAGTAATTCATCAGAATCTATTTGGATTGTAAAACCAAGTGGACAACTTGCAGATTATGTCTTATATGATGATAGCGAAAACGGTTGGCCCTCTGAAGCAGATGAGACAGGATATTCTCTAGCATATAGAGAAAATGGATTAGATAATAACGATGCTTCTAATTGGGGAATACAAGCTGGAACACCTTACACACCTAATCAAACTAATCAGTTTTGTACACCTATAACAATTAATGCTTTTGAATATGATGTTCAATGTTATGATGGCGACTCTGGATTTTTACAAGTATTTATAAGCGGAGGAACAAGTCCTTATACTTATGCTTGGTCTACAGGATCTAATCAAAATGCTATTAATAGTTTGAGTGCAGGTACTTATACTGTTACAGTTACAGATGCCAATTTTTGCGAAGAAGAAAAAAGTTTTACCCTAATTGAACCTTCAGAACTACAGCTCAGTGCATCTGCAGCTAATCAAATGAATTTTAATGTCAATGATGGAGCAGCGATCGCCAGTGCTACTGGTGGAAGCCCATTTTATAATTACCAATGGTCAAATGGTGTAAACTCAGCCTCAAACTTTGACCTTGCACCAGGAAACTATACCGTTACAGTGACCGATGACAATAATTGTACTGATACAGCTACGGTAACTATCGAGCCAGTGTTGTGTACCATTAGTGCAAATGCGACTTTTGAAAATATTACATACTTAGGAGAAAATGATGGTTCTGCTACTGCTATTGCTGATGGTGGACCGACTCCTTATTCATATAGTTGGTCAAATGGATCTACAGATCAAACCATCAATAATTTATCTCCAGGCAGTTATACTGTAAGTATAACGTCAGCAAATGGATGTTTTGCTGAAGCTACAATCACGATTCAAGATATAGATTGTTCTAATTTTTCTCTGACTTCTTCTCATACGGATCTGACCTACTTGGATGAAGATGATGGAACGGCGACCGCCAATCCTTTAGGAATTTCGCCGTACACTTACCTGTGGTCAAATGGAGAAACTACACAAACCGTAAATGATCTTTCACCAGGAAATTATTCTGTCACTGCCACTGATGCTCTAGGTTGTTCTGCATCACAATCAGTTGATATAGAAAATGTTGATTGTAGTAATTTTACGCTATTAGTTAAACATATAGAAATGACTTATGTGGATGCAAATGATGGAAAAGCCATTGCGAGTTCTAGTGGTACTCCCCCATTTACATTTCAATGGTCAACAGGTGAAAACACTCAAGTTATTGACAGTCTATCCCCTGGCATATATACCGTAACCCTAACTGACGCAATGGGTTGTTGGGATATTCAAAGCGTAACAATTCCTGATATAGATTGTACAGGTCTTTCAATTAGTACCACGCATACTAACGAAACTTACTTTGAAGCCAATGATGGATCAGCTACAGTTAATGCAGTAGATGGATGGAATCCTTATTCTTACTCTTGGTCTAATGGGCAGACAAGTGCAAGCATTCAAAACTTAAGTCCAGGCGACTATGTTGTGACTGTTACTGATAGTCTTGGTTGCCAGCAATTTTCGTCAATTACTATTGAGGCTATAGCCTGTTCAAGTCTAAGTTCAATTATTTCAAGCACAGATCTAAGTGCTGTAGGTGCAGATGACGGCACAGCAACTGCATTGGTAAGTGGAGGCGAAAGTCCCTATAACTATTTATGGAATACAGGACAAACAAGTGAAACCATTACTGATCTTGGTCCTGGTACGTATACCGTGACAGTAACGGATAATGTAGGATGTGAAGTCATAGCGTCTGGGATTATCAATAATGTTAATTGTAGCTCTCTAAATTTACACATCAATACAACTGACGAATCTCAATATCAGGCAGAAGATGGTCAAGCAGTCGCAATACCTAGTGGAGGTGAAGCTCCATATTCTTATAATTGGTCAACAGGTGCAACAGGAAGCAGTATACAAAATTTAGCACCGGGCAATTATTTGGTAACATTGACTGATAATAAAAACTGTTCATTAATTGAGAGCTTCAACATTTTACAAGCTCAAACATCTTATATCACCGGACGAATTTATGAAGATCTCAATATCAACAATACTTATGATGCCAATGATACTGGAATTGAAAATGTTGATATTCAAATCACTGAAAGTAATGGCAACACATTAACAGTTCAAACAGATCAAGATGGTATTTGGATTGCATTGGTGCGCCCAGGATTAAGCTTAGTAGAAATTATTGACAATGACAATATACTCCAAGGAGCGATTGAAACAGAAGGAACAAACCCAACATTAGTTACAGCAATATTAGGGAACACGGTTCATGCAGAAAACGATGGGTTTAGTTTTTATGCTGAAGTGTGCGGTGTGTTATTTTATGATACCAACGAGAATGGAGTAAAAGACAATAGTGAAGAATACTTAAGTAATTTCAAGGTAAAAGTTACAGATGAGTTAGGAGTCGTTCATGAAATTTCCACTGATATAAATGGTACTTATTGTACAAGCTTATCATTAGGCATGGCTTCGATCTTTGTTGACACTTTAGATCTACATTATCCTACTGGTGCTTTCATCACTTCAAACACTAATCCTCAAATCATTAATATAAATACGGGCATGAATACTGCTCTTGATATGGGTTTTCATCGAAATATTGCACTCGATGTAAAAGTATTTCTTGAAGGCGCATTGAGTATGGGTTCTGGATCAGCTAGTTTTGGAACTGAGATGAGAACAGATATGAATGACATTCATGTTTTACCTGGGCAAACTTATGTTGGTGGTTTATTTGGTGACGTATACTTTCCAGCAGGACAACCATACGCTTTATCTCCATGGTTTTACAATGGAACTGAGGGTGATAATTTTGATTCTAATGGTGACCCAAATCAAGGAGATGCAGGCTATCCACCAAACACAGTTGATTGGATACTTTTATCATTGAGAACGGGTTATGAAAAGTCAGACGAAGTTTGCAGTGTTGTTGGATTGCTATTGGCAAATGGGCAAATTCATTTTACAAATGATTTTGACTGTGATAAGCTTGAAAATGAGTATTACCTCGTTGCTGAGCATCGTAATCATATGATTATCATGAGTCAAAATAAAATACCGATAATAGATAATATACTATACTATGATTTTACATTGAATCAGTCTTATCAAGATGCATTTGGTCTGGCAGTGGGGCAAAAAGAAATTTTGAATAATATTGGAGAAAGCAAATTTGTAATGTACGCAGGGAATGCTGACCAAAATTCAACTAATGCAGCTGGAACAGACATCAATGTAAATGATAAAATTATTTGGGAGCAGTTTAATAATGATTTTCCCGTATATGTTTATGGTGACTTTGATTTATCAGGTGACACGAACGTAAACGATAAACTGTTTTGGGATATGAATAACAATAATTTTAGTTCTGTGCCTAGGTAGCAATTAAATATTTTAACTCTGCTTTTAATTGCAATGAATTACTTATCTTTCACCTAAGATTAATACCATAAACCTCAGAACCAATTAATCTATTTGTATTAACTATAGATTTACTATTATGAATCATATCCTGAGAGCAGCTTTATGTTGTCTTATAGTCTTTTCCTCTTCAAATGTTTTTAGTCAAATATGTTTTGATGGAGCTTACTGTCCATTTCCAGGTGATCCTATTGGTAATTGTGATGATCCGACAATTACTGATGAATGGTTTCCTGCTCAAAATGTATTAGATCCAGGAGTAGATTCTGGAGCTGGTGGAACATGTGATATTTTGGAACTTTATCTGGCTGAGCAAGATGGCTTTATTTACATGGGTATTATCCAAGCAAATCAAGGGACAGCTTATTACGAGTTTTATTTTAATACTGATTGTGATAATTCATCTGGAGACTCAAATTTTAATGGTGCTGAAGTATTTTTTTCTTTTAGAGTTCAACAAGATAATGTAACTAACAATACTGTTTGGTTATTTGATGGAGCAAATTGGAACACTACAGCAGGTAATTCTAGTTTAGGTCTCGCTGGATTTACAAATGGATGCAATGGAGATAATGAAGCATTTTTAGAATTGCAAATTCCACTTGGTGATTTGATTGACCCTTGTGACCCTAGCGGTTGTGGACTATTCCAGCTATCATTTGTTCAAACTTATGCAGGTGGAAATAGTAATTCACAGGAATGTGATCAGATCATTGATCCGAATATTGATATCATAATAAATCAACCACCAATAGCCAACTATACAATTGATCCCAATCCAGCTTGCCTTGGCAACCCTATATTTTTTGATGGAACAGGCTCAACTGGAGGTGATCCATTATTTTTCGAATGGGACATCAACTATGATGGTAGTACCTTTGATGTAGATTATACAGATCCATCTTTTTCTCATACCTACCTTACACCAGGTGTTTATACTATTGCTTTACAACTATCAGATTCCAACGGATGCATTGATAATTCTTTAGTAGTTAATACCCAAACAGTTGAAATTTTTGCAAGTCCTGTTATAGATGGGAATGTGACTGCAGTAGCAAGCTGTGGAGATGAAATTGTTTATGATGCTTCAGGGTCTATTGATGGCTCTGGCGCAGATAATTTAATTTACCTTTGGGATTTTGGTGATGGAAATACAAGTTCTGATATATCAGGTACCTATACATACACAGTTTGTCCGTCAGGACAAATTACGTTAACAATAACGGATCCTGACATTACAAACCCAGTTTGTCAAACTTTAACTTTAAGTTTCGATCCTCCTGTTGATAATGAACCACCAACAATAATCTGTCCACAGAACCTTACCATTGGCTGTAATGATCCAATACCCTTATATACTGATATGACCGCCTTTGCAAACGCAGGAGGAGTGATTATGGACAATTGTGGAATTTCACTTTTTGAATCTGAAGTGATTAGCACAACGCCCGGAATCTGTCCAATAATTGAATCAGTTGAGGTGATGTACTCGGTTACAGATCTTTGTGGCAGTGTAGCATCATGTGTCCAAACTATTACGATAGAAAATAACATAACTCCAACAATAATCTGTCCCCCAGATATAACATTAGAGTGCCCAGCTGATATTGACACAAGTGTAACAGGAAGTCCTATAATTGTTGATATATGCGGAGATGGAGTAATTTCTTATGATTTGCAAAGTATATCATTTAGTGGAAATTGTGTAAATGGAGTACTTGCCTCAGAGGTAAGAACCTTTACCGTTACTGATGATTGTGGTAATGTAGCTACTTGTACACAAAACATTACAATTACAGATACGACTCCACCAAATGCTGTTTGTGTAGATATAACTGTTGATGTAATGGGCGAATTAACTTTTTCAATCACAGACCCTATGTTAATTGGTTCAAATAGTACAGATGGTTGTGATCCAAATTTATATATAATCTTGGATCAGATTAACTTCAGTTGTGCTGATTGGGCTTGTAATGATACCATTCAAGAAGTTACTTTAACTGTTGAAGATCATTGTGGTAACATTGACTCTTGTTCAGCAAATATCACTTTCCTTAACACCCCCCAAATAGATATAATTTGCCCTGCAGATATCACAATTAATCTCAACCCAACAGAATGTGGAGCTTATGTTGCATTTGACCCACCAGCAGTTGACAACCCATGTGGTGGAGATTATACAATTACTCAAGTCGATACAACAGGCCTCGTTTCTGGTGATTACTTTTATATTGGCACAACAACTCTTACTTATGTTGCATTAAATATTTATGGTGATAAGGATACATGTAATTTAAATATCAATGTCGTACCATATGATGCTCCTGGATATTTAATTTGTAACAACTTGATTAATCTTTCAGTGGATCCATCATGCGGGGCCACTATAACTCCAGATATGATTTTAGAGGGAGATTCATATTCATGCTATGACCTCTATGAAGTAATTGTTTGCGAATCTATAAATGGACCTGAAATACCAACCAGTCCAATGGTTGACGAACAGTATATTGGTGACTCCCTATATGTAAAAGTATGTGATCCAGAAACTGGGATATGCTGTTGGGGAATTATTTTTATTGAAGACAAACTTCCTCCTCAAATTAGTTGTTCTATTGATACGATCGGTTGCGCAGATAGTATTGATCCTTTCTTAATTGGATTCCCTACCAATGCTCAAATAGTTGAGCAACTTTCTGATACAGAATTTACTGTTATGGGACTGGATTCTTGTGGTTTAGCAAATCTAAATTATGAAGATGTTCGTATAGATCAGGAATGTTCTTCCGAATGGTTAGCAATAATTACAAGAACCTGGACAGCAGATGATGGTTTTGCAACTTCAAGTTGTGATCAATTGATTTTTATTGACAGGCCAGGAATAGAAGATATCGTTTTACCTAATGATTATGATGACATAGACTTACCAGCTTTTGATTGCACAAGTCCTTGCGTTTTGGCAGATGGTACAATCGATCCTACTTGTTCAGGTGAACCTGGAGGCACAAATTGTATGAATTTTATTTTGTATTACGATGATTTGGAGATTCCAGTTTGTGGAAATGGCTATGGGATAGTCAGAGAATGGACAATCCTCGATTGGTGCACAGGCGAAACGATTATTCATAAACAAATATTAAAAGTATTTGGCTCAAAGCCAGAAATTTCTATTCATACAGACACTTTGAAAATAAGCACTGATGTATGGGGATGTACAGGTTCAAGTATCCTTCCAATTCCTGATATCTATTATGATTGTACTCCCCCAGATGATGCTTCTTATTATATTATTGGAGATGGAAATTTTCTTCTTTCATTAGCTAATGGAGAATATACAATTGATGAAGCACCACTTGGAGAAAGCATTTTAAGTTATATCGCTGATGATGGATGCGGGAAGAAAGATACAACCGAATTTGTTTTAGTAGTTGAAGATCAAATTAGACCTACACCCATTTGTGATCATCATACCGTCGTATCTTTGAATCCTTTTGGTGAGGCTAAAATGTATGCAGAAACTGTAGATGATGGAAGCTATGACAACTGTGAATTAGATAAAGTTCTGATTAAGAGAAATGATCTTAAGGATTGTGGCGATGGTATAGATAATTCAAACTTTGGTCCTTTCATTAGTTTTTGTTGTGATGATGCAGAGACTACGGTTTACGCTACTCTGAGAGTTTATGACACCCATGGTAACTTCAATGATTGTGAGGTAATGATTGAAGTCCAAGATAAAATATTACCTACCGTTGTGTGTGCGCCAAACGAAACATTTAGTTGCGGTGAAATCGATTCAAGTGAAATTTATAATATTAATAGCACTGTTCTAAAGAACCCTTATGTAATAGAAAACTGTGGATATACGATTGAACTTGAAGTTCAGGACTTATCGCAATGTGGAAAATCAGTTATACAATCAAATGGTTCATATGATCCAGCATTTATAAGAACATTTATAGTTACAGATAGTCAAGGAAATACGCAAAACTGCTCTCAATCGATATATATTATAGATACAGAACCATTCTCTGAGGATGATATAACATGGCCACTAGACTATGAAGTAGGATGTATGGAAAGTGTAGATCCTGAAGACCTTCCCGCCAATAGCAGCTATCCAGTTTGGGAAGAAAATATATGTTCAATGATCGCTGTTACATTTGATGATCAGTTATTTGCTTATGTTGATGGAGTGTGTGCTAAGATTCTCAGAACATGGACAATCATTGATTGGTGTGTTTTTGAACAAGACAATCCTTTTACTGGAGGTATTTGGTATTATACTCAGGTTATTAAAGTATCAAATAGTTCTGCTCCTGTTTTTGAAGTTTGTTCAGACATAACTGTTAGTACAAGCGAAGATTGTAATGGCTTTGTTTCTTTGATAGGTATCGCAATCGATGATTGTGACCCAGATAATATTTCATATACTTGGAGCATTGATGCATATAATGATGGAAGCATAGACTTTACAGGAATAAACAATGATGCTTCTGGAATGTATCCTATAGGTACACATAAAATTATTTTCACTGCCAGTGATCAATGTGGGAATGAATCAATGTGCATGTACCTATTTACGATAACTGACAATAAAAAACCAACTCCTGTTTGCTTAAATGGTTTATCAACAGTAATTATGCCATCAGCAGGAGAAGTTACAATTTGGGCAAGTGATTTTAATGCTAGTAGTTTTGACGATTGTACATCTCAGGAAAACCTATTATACTCCTTCTCTTCGGATATAAATGATACTGGATTTACAATCAGCTGTGATGATATTATAAATGGAATCTCTCAGATTTTTACAGTTAAGATTTATGTGACTGATGAATCTGGTAATCAGGATTTTTGTGAAACAACAATTTTCGTAAATGATAATGATGATGTGTGTCCAGATAATGCCTCTCAAGGTTTTGCCAACTTTGCAGGTAGCGTAGAGATGGAAGATGGAACACCCATATCCGGGGCTGTTATATATCTAACTAGTCAATTTAATGGATTTATTACTAGAACATTCACAACAGGTGTAAATGGCGATTTTGCTTTTGCAAATGTCCCAATGTTTTTTGATTATAATTTATCTCCTTATAGAGATTATGATTATACAGAAGGAGTTACGACACTTGATCTCGTTATGATTCAAAAGCACTTGTTGGGAATTGAGAACATCTCTAACCCATATCAATTGATCGCTGCGGATGCAAATAGTTCAAATACAGTTACAACTATAGATATTGTCAATTTGAGAGCGCTAATACTTGGAATTATAGATGATCTTCCTCAAAATTATTCGTGGAGGTTCATTTCCAATCAATCTGAATTTAATAATCCTCATATACCATTTCCATTTCAGGAAACAAACTTCTTTCCGCTATTGGATGCAAGTCATATGACCAATTATTTTACAGGGGTTAAAGTAGGAGATGTAAACAGAAGTATTCAAAATCAATTTATTGAATTAGAAGATCGTTCTACCAAAGAGATAATAATGCCAAATCTTACATTAGAGCGTGGAAAAACAGAATGGATTCCTGTTTATATTAATAACTCGAATGAATTTGCTGGTATTCAATTTTCTTGGTCTATCAATGATCTAGAAATTTTAGATATTCGTTCAGGATTGCTGAATATTTCTACAAGTAATTTTAATCTAAATGATCCACAACAAATGCATTTTAGTTGGAATGATCTAAATGTTGATTTAGATAGTAAAGAACCAATATTCTTTATAAAAGCAAAATCATCTCGAAATGCAGCACTTAAAAGTATGATTAAAGTTTCGAACAGCAGATTACAATCTGAAGTTTATACTGCCGATCTTGATGTTTTTGATTTAGACTTGGTTTTCGAAATGAAAGATCAAATCATTGAAATTGAAAAATTCAGCAATACTTTGTATCAGAATGAACCGAATCCATTTACCACATATACAATTATTCCATATATGCTTGAAAAAGATTCAGATGTAATCCTTAATATTTATGATTCCAAAGGCATTACTGTTCTAAGTAAGAATGCTCATTCTCAAAAAGGATTAAATCAATTTATCCTGTATTCCAATGAATTTGAAGGTTCAGGCTTATTTTACTATGAAATTGAATCAGAAAACTTCCAAGCAAGTAAGAAATTTATTAAAAATTAAGTGATCTAATTGTATATTTCAAGCATCAGTAGCCAAAATTCGATATAAACGGTATTTTCTTTATATTTGTTAAGGAAATGTATTGTAATTATCAGACAGTTATATATTAAGAAAATATATAATTAAATAGAATTTTATGTGACTTTAAGTAAAAACTGAGTCTTATATACATTCTACAAAGACGAAGAAGGATAATTTAGCACCGTACATTATTAATTAAATTAGTTATGCTGATACATCAGGATGGCTTCTATGAATATACTACAATGAAATACAGAGGAATATTAATTTTATTATTTCTGGTTCAGAATTTGTGTTTTGGTCAAAATATTGTAATTAATGAAGTTAATTATGATAATATAGATGTACAGAATGATATTGAATTTATAGAGCTTCGAAATACTACTGGTTCATCAAAATCAATATCAAATTGGTACATTGAAAACGCCGTTGATTATAAATTTCCTTCAGGGGCATCAATTCCTGCAAATGGTTACGTGATTGTAGCCCAAAACGTATCTGACCTACAGAGCACTTTTTCAATCCCTGCTGGCGTAACAGTCTATGGTCCTTTCACTGGAAAATTGAGTAACTCAGGTGAAGAAGTAATTTTAAGAGATAATAACTTCAACCAAATAGATAAAGTATCATATGAAAGTTGGGACGAATGGCCCAGCATAAGACATACTGCTGGTGCAATTTCAATTCAAAAATTATCAGGGAGTCTTCCTGGAAACTTTGCAGGATCTTGGGGATCAGCTTCTCCTACTCCAGGCTCCGGTAATGCTGTAAGTGTTTCAAGTCCCGCATCCTATCCTGTAATTACGAAAGTTGCTAAAGTACCGGATGCACCTACAGCTGGTGTGCCTGTGACTATTAGAGCAGAATTTGAAAATATTGCAGGCGGTGCAGGTGTCACTGTAAGCTTGGAATATCAAACCATGAATGCAGGTTCTTACATTGCTAAAACTGATGCCGCTTACGCTTCAAATTGGACGAGTGTATCGATGTTAGATAATGGCTCTGGAGCAGATGTCCTAGCAGGAGATGGCATTTATACTTATCAAATGCCATCTAATATTCAAGTGAATAGAAGATTGGTAAGATATAGAGTTCGCGTACAAAATAATGCCGGAATAAATAAATTATACCCAGACCAAAATCATCAAGAATCAAATTATGCCTATTATGTTTTCAATGGCATTTCAAATTATAATGGATACGCTGCCAATGCAATGGATCCACTGCAGTCACTGCAACTTATAACTAAGGCTTCTGACATTACCAATTATGTTCAAGCTTATACTGCAAATGATTACCCAGGTCAAGGAGCTTTAGTATACAGAGGTAAAGTTTATGATCACATTGGCTTCAGATCAAGAGGAAAAGGATCGAGACACAATAGACCTAAAAGAAATTTAAAATTTGATATGAACAGGGCGCATTCATTTGCTCCCGATGACGATTATGGTGATGAACAAAAACCTGCGCCAGGCAAAATTTCATTGTCAGGTACATGGGTGAATGATGCCAATTCACATGGTTTAACTGAATCATTGGTGTACAAAATTTCCGAACTAACTGGGGGCTTGAATAAAGCAGCAGAGTATGTGCATTTAAGAATCGTAGACACCTCTGCTGATGATGACTTTTATGGCATCTATTTATTCCTTGATGATTGGGGTGGAGATTTATTAGAGAAATTAGATCGACCGGATGGAAACATATATTCCTACAAAGCTTTTGAAATGAATCATGAAGGCGATGATGGTCCATATGGTGTAAATAACAGTGCATATACCACCTGGAATGATGCATGGGGAAATTCACAAGATGGATGTTCTTCTTGTACAGTTTTAACACCTACACTTTCATTCATCAACACTTATTTAGATAAAGAACATCATTATGCTGATATTGTAATGAATGAATTTGTTTCTAATGGAGAAACAAACTATCCTGGCCAACACAGTTACAGAGAATTTCATAATCCAGAGACCGGCCAATGGAATGCCCAATGTGGAGACTATGATGAAGTATTTGGAGTTGCGCACAGTAATAAAACAGTATATCCACGGTCAGCAACAACAACAAATGATGTTGTGAGACATCCTCTGAAAACGCAATTAGAATCATACTCAAGTTTAAAAATTGAAATTGATGCTGAAATAAGAAGTGCTTATGACTTGCTCTTCAATTCTGAACAAAAAAACTTTCTTGTAGATAGAGAATCGAGAAAGATATATAAAGCTTCAAATGGAGTAAACTGGACTGATTGGGATAAAGCAAAATGGGCAGGTATAGCCGATAATAACGGCAACGTCATGGCATATACTAATTATAAAACAGATGTTATTGATTGGTATAAAAACTATTTTGACGGCAGAGCTGCTCAAGTATTAACTAATATTCAGGATGCAAACATTCCAAATAAACCAACAATAAGTTACGCAGGCCCAGGTTCATATCCACTCAATCAATTAACATTTCAGTCCTCCTCATTTAGTGATCCAAATGGGAATGCATTCCAAGCAATGCAGTGGAGAATTGGGGAATGGTCAGATCCTAACAACAATGTATACGACCCTGAAAAAGAAGCTAAGTATGAAATTGAAGATGTAATATTTGCAGAACTGAATGGTTTTACTTCAAGCTATACCTATCAAGCTCAAAACCTTGATATTGGTCATACTTACAAAGCTCGTGTCAGACATCAAGACAATACAGGTAGATGGAGTCATTGGTCCGACCCTATCACCTTTGTTGCAGGTGCGCCAGTAGGATTACCCAACTACGATTTAGTGATTAACGAAATTCATTATAATCCTTTAAATTCTTGTGCTGAATTTATTGAAATTTATAACAATGGATCAAATACTGTTTCTTTAAATTATGTTGAATTTACTAAGGGGGTAAACTATGATTTCCCACAAGGATCATCTATCGCACCAGGTGGCTTTATCGTTCTTGCGAGAGATTCTGTTTGCTTTTTAAATACTTACGGGTTTAGCCCTTTTGGGGATTACAAAGATAAATTGGATAATGGAGGAGAACATTTAAGATTAAAAGGGCCCTATGATATCGTAATTGATTCTTTGAATTATGATGATGTATCTCCATGGGCTACCGATCCTGATGGATTAGGTCCTTCACTTGGACTTAAATCTCCTAGTTTAAATAATTTGATTGCTTCTAATTGGGGAGTCCAATCAACACCTTTTACACCAAATGCACCAAATGAATTCTGTACACCTATTACTATTAATGCATTTGAATTTAATATTTCATGTCGTGGCGGTAATGACGGATTTCTTCAAGCTTCAGCTTCTGGAGGAGCAAGTCCTTACCAATTCAGTTGGTCAAATGGTGGCTCAGGAACAAGTATATCAAATCTAACTGCTGGCACTTACACAGTTACTGTGACTGATGCCAATGGATGTCCTGAAACAAATTCTTGGACCTTGACTCAGCCTTCAACAGCAGTAAGTGTAAGTAC
>CALGNN010000006.1 GCA_937961455.1 uncultured Saprospiraceae bacterium | reverse complement strand
GCAAATCTTTGTTGATCAAATAAGAGGCCTCTTAATAATGTTATATTAATATTTCCATATAACAATCCATAAGATGGCAAGTTGTTCTCATTATTGAGAAAGTTGCCACTGTTGTTTTCATAACCTAATGAAATGTCAACAGGATACCTAGTTGGTATTTTAACTTCACTATTCCAGCGTCTAAAGTAGTTTTGATTTTTGAATTGTTTTTCGTCGAAGTTGGAATAAAATTTAGGATCTAATGAACCTTGTCCTTTAATTAAATAGGATTCTGCTATTACATCATATATTTCTGCACTTTTAATAAGCGGGTGATTTTTAATGACGATCTCTTGAAACTGACTTAGTGAAAGTGTATCTGAAGCACTGATCACATATGGCAATAATGCTAAAATATTTATTAAAAGAATTTGCTTCATTTAAGATACGGTTGGTGAATTAAATCCAAGATTTTCGATGGTCTTACCATGAGGTGAAGGACGTTCATCATTATCGATTTTGACGAATACGATTTTATCAATTGATATGATTGTCTTTTTTGTAAAGACATTTCTAACCATGCAAGAAAAAGTTATACTTGTTGTTCCTACAGATGTAAATGCCAATCCTATTTCTATAACATCACCTTGTTTTGCCGAGTTTACAAAGTTTATTTCTGAAATAAATTTTGTGACTATTTTTTTTGTATCAAGTTTTGTCATTGCATAAATACCAGCTTCTTCGTCTATCCATCGCAACAGTGCACCTCCAAATAGTGTGTTATTGGCATTGAGATCACCGGGTTTAATAAGTTTTCTTGAATAAAATTTCATTTACTTTATTTTTCTAAGTGGAACCTTGTTTTTAACTTTCTTTGAGCTTTCTGGATTGTAAAAGTCAGGAGGAAAACCATTGAGTTTTCTCCAGATTTCATAGTAAACTTTAACATCATTAAGTAATAGTAATCCTCTCGCTCCTGATCCGATACGAATTAAGTCTGGCCAGGGCTTTTCAATGTCATCTTCAATCACGAGTAGTCTATATTTACCATTTTCACTAATGTCATTGTCTATACTGTAGACGATGCCGCCGAAAGTCCCAAAAGAATTATTTGGCCATCCGCTAAAAACGATTGCGGGCCATCCGTCAAATTGGATTCTAACTTTTTTACCTTCCTTAATGAGTGGCATATCCATTGGTTCAATATATAATTCAACTGCTTTTTGATAAGTATTTGGGACAATGGTAGCAATATTATCTTGTGCTTTTATGTATTCTCCTATGCCATTCTTGAGCACTTTATTTATTCTTCCTGCAACTGGGGAGGTGATCACAAATGCTTTCTCTCTTTGAATGAGCTGATTGACTTTTGATTCCAACTTATTTGATTCGCCAAGTAAGGAGAATCTGTAGGAGTCAGCTGCATTTATTTCAGACGCTATTTTAGCTTTCTTTTGATTGTAATCTGAATTTGTTAGTTCTACTTCTTGATTGACATTAAGCTTATCGTTTTCTTGTTTTAAGAGTTTGTTGTTAATGGATAAAATTTTTGCTTCTGCTTCTCGCAAGGATAAACGTTTTGCTTCAAGCTCCGTTAAAGACTTAATTCCTTTATCATACATTAGCATCATTCTATCAAGTTGGTTTTTTGCATTTTCTAGATAAGTATCTGCAGCAATTTTCTCCTGCTGCATGCTTTCTATTTCTAAGTTTATTTGTTGCTGTTTAATTTTGAGTTGTTGCAATTTTGATTGTCTTAAATCTTCAATCGCAATCAATTGATCAGCCAAAAATCTACTCTTACTATTATAAGCATTGGCAGATTGTAACTTGGCAAGTCTTTGCTCATTGGTGTTTGCAAGCAACTTGGGGTCAAAATATTCTTCTTTGGCCTCAGTTAATTTGACGATGGTGTCACCTATATTCACAAGATCTCCTTGTGTGACATACCATTTTTCGATTTGTCCTCCAATTAGTGCTTGAATGTTTTGTGGCTTATCATAAGGATTCAAAGTGGTGACCGTGCCATTAGATCTAATGTTTTGAGTCCATGGTAAAAACATCCCTAACATTAAAATAATAGAAAGTACAATTAATGCTTTGAGTAGGCTTTTAGAATGAGTCCTTGAACTCAAAGTTTCATATGAGCGGAATTCACTTTTATTGAGATAATTAGAAACTGACTTAAGGCTGATATTTAACATAAGTTATTTTTAAATAGAAATATTTTTCCCGTCACTTATTTCAATAATTTTATCAATGTGTTCTTTCCATAGTTTATCTACAGAAGAAATTATAACCCTCCACCTATTTTTAGTATCTGTCAATGCAGCAATTAGTTCTTTTTTCTCTTCTGCACTTACATGATCCAATGGGTCTTCTAGGATAAGCAGTCTTGGGTTGGTAGCAATAGCTCTTGCCAGAAGAATTCTTTTCTGAATATTGGTTGGGACTTTTTTTCCTTCTGGATCAATTACAGTATTAAATCCTAAAGGCATTTTAGCTAAATAGGGTGATAGCCCAGTAATTGTTATAGCGCGATTAATGTTTTCAGGAGTAGCATTATCGCGTTTTAATGAAATGTTTTCTAAAATTGTTCCTTGAAATATTTCGCTGTGACTAATGCAGAAACCTATTTCTTCTTTGAGTTTGTCAAAGTTTAATGACCTCAATGGAAAACCATTAAATTTTATTATTCCATCAGTTGGTTCGAGAATTCCTGATATGATTTTCATCAATGTTGATTTTCCTGAACTTGGTGGCCCACATATAAATGCAGAACTATTTGCTGGAATTTCAAAACTAAGATCTTGAAGGCTTGTTGCCGCTGCACTTTCATATCGATAGGATAAATTTTCTACAGATATCGAAAAGGACTCATTAGATTCCTTTAAAGTTATTCCATCAAATTCATCCATTGGTTTGTCGAAAACAAAACCAATTTTTTCTAATGCAGTTAAAACATCATAGATTGATTCAATTGTCTTTATTATTTTTTCAACTGAAGCTATTATAAGAATGATAATGATCTCTGCCGCTACAAATTGCCCAATATTCATCTGCTCGTTAAAAACTAGTATGCTACCCGTAATAAGCAGTCCGGCTGCTACCAGTACTTTGAAAATAATGAGATAAACTGATTGAGAAATAATGACACCAAAATGATTTTCTCTTGCCTTTAAATAGTCATTAACATTGTCATCAGTTTTTGTTAAGCTGAGCTTATTGTCATTTGCGAGTTTAAAAGACAACTTACTTCTAGCTACCTCTTCAAGCCAAAAAGCAATTTTATATTTAGAAGTAGATTCTTTGATGCTTGTTCTCAGTCCTCTAGGACCTGTGGCAGCAATTATTAGATATACAATGATTAACAAAAGAACACTAAAGATTATAAAGAAAGGATGATAAAGACTCAACACCACCAAGCCCACGATTACTTGAAAAATTCCTAGTGAAAAATCTATTAGTATTTTAGGTAAGCCTTTCTGAATAGTTAATGTGTCAAAAAAACGATTGGCTAAATCCGGGCCATAGTAATTCCTGAAGGCTTCGTACTTTATTTTAGGTATACGCAATGCAAACTCAAACGATGCATTACTAAATATTCTTTGAGAAATATTCTCTACAATTCTTAGTTGCAATAATTGTAAAAAACCTGTAAGTGCTATACCTACTATGACCAAAGAAACTAATACATACCACGATGTTGTTATCTGACCTCCCTGAATCAAATTTACGATAGCTTGTATTCCTAAGGGTAAGGATAAATTAACAATGCCATTAAAAAAAGCAAATATATACACCTGTGTTATATCTTCTTTTTCCAATGCAAGCAGTCTTCTAAATCGCCACAGAGGGGAATGTTTTATGGTTTCAGCCATCTGTCTTTATTATTGAATATAGAAATTCAGTTTTTCTTTGATGAGGTTTTCCGCAATTGACGTTTTATTTTTTGACTTAATTCTGACCAAAGAATATTCAAGTTTGAAGATTGAGCTGAGACGATAATGTCTGGGCCAGGTATTCCCATTTTAACAGTGACAGCGTAAGTGCTTGGGGACTTTGCAACTTCTTTTATGTAAATTTCGGAGTAGATTATATCTCCAAACTTTCTACTTAGTTTTCTGATTTTCCACTTAGCAAAGCGTAAGTATTTTTTTGAAATGTTTGCTTGATTCCTAATAATAAATTTCATATTTCTAATTTTTTACAAAGATAGTAATTATATATTTATATGCAAGTATTACTAACACAAACACAATATGTTGCTAAATGTTTAAGTTTTTATTACTATATTTATTAAAATGATCAAATATGTCACTCAAGTTAAGGTTTGAGCTACCAGAAAAGCTATTCATAAAGGATCCTCAGAATACTGAATATGGAAGGAGGTTACTAACAAATGCGATAGAGCTTATAAATGATCTTGGCTTTGAAGCATTTAATTTTAGAAAGTTAGGCACAAAAATGTCTTCATCTGAAGTATCTATCTATCGGTACTTTGAGAACAAACATTTGTTACTTGTCTATTTAAATTGCTGGTATTGGGAATGGGTGACCTATCTCATAGACATGCAGGTTCTAAATATTAGTGATGGTAAAGAAAAACTAAAAAAGGCCATTCATTGTATGATTCATGCAAATTCGGAATCAAAGCTGACTGATTATATTAATGAAGGACTGCTATTTCAAATCATAATGAAAGAAAGCTCTAAAACCTACCACATAGCCACAATTGAGGAAGAAAATAAATATGGATTTTTCATGCCATATAAAGAATTGGTTGGAAAATTAGCTTTAATAATCAAAGAGATAAATCCTGATTTTAGCTATTCACGAAGCCTGGGTTCTACACTCTTTGAGATGATAAATTCCCAATTGTTTTTTGCTGAACATCTGCCAAGATTGACAAGCTTAAATAAGAATAAAACATTGGCTGATCTAGAAGCAATGGTGACGCACTTTGCATTTGCTGCTATTGCATATGATAATTAGTGAGCTCTGCTTCTTTCGTTTCCTTAAATTCTAAAACCCTAAGGAGACGCTATATGCCTTTTTTATAATCTAATGATTTTTTAAAAGATCCTATCTAATTTACTGAATTCCAAATACTTTAAAAAGTGCAAATATCAAAGCGATGGCAATGGTAATGAAAATTAAGTTAAGGATGTAGTTTAAAAGAATGTTCACGATGAACCTCCATATACTTTGCTTGACAAAGAATTGCCAAAAAACAATAATATTATATAACATGGAGACAAAGAAAGTTAAAGAACTAATGAGGTCTGTGTTTTCTGTAAATACGGTCAGTAAAGACATCATTAAATAGATAATAGCTTGCTGGCCTGTGATGTAGGCATTTAGTACAAAATGTTCTAAATAATTATAGCCACTTCGAATAAAAGCTAGAAATGATGCTAAAGAGAAAAATGGCAAAAGTAACAACATCGTGTAGGCATAATTATCGGCAAACCAATTTAATGCAGTTGCATCATGGGTATCTTCTTCGTTTCCTGCAAAAGCACTGGACCAACCTTCCACAAAATCGCTTACAAAGGTTCCGCTTTCAAAATATTGACTCAAGAAAAAGTAGATTGTCGATAGAAGGAAGGTATAGGCAATAGGCTTGAAATGATACTTTCTTTTACCTTCTAGAAATGCTCTGATGCTATGTCCAGGACGAATGAATAATTCTTTTATGGTATAGATTAGTCCTCTATTAACTTGAAAAATGCTCTCAGATAATTCAGCAACAAAACTTGTTAAATTGACCTTGCTCACTG
>CALGNN010000005.1 GCA_937961455.1 uncultured Saprospiraceae bacterium | reverse complement strand
CAGATAAGCTAGTTATTTTTGGGAATGTTATTTCTTGAATAGCTAAATTTTTGAGCGTTACAGGGAGCAGGGTTAATTTACTTACCATTGCAATATCATTAGATCTTTCAGCTATAACTTTAATTGCATTTTCTCTAATTTTTTTGGCTTGCTCAGTAATGGAGTTGGCATTTATATCAATGATCTTTTCAAAGCTTTCTTTCTTTATTACATTCAATTGATTTTGACCTTGGGAATTTTTGTTCGCAGACAAAGTTCTATTTGGAGGAATCCATGTAGGCTTATTATTTATTTCTGTGGATCGCGTGAAATTAAGATCTGAAGAAGATGCAGCATCGTCTATCAATGCATTATTACCAGATGTGGTTTGGCTCGATTTCTTATTCGATGACGGTTTAGCAATAGCATCATTTGATTCACTTTCAATTGTAGTTAATTCTGATTCATTTATCGTTGGCGATAGATTGCCTGTTTTATTTTCATTTCCTGTAGAAGAGGTGGTTTTTGTTTGTTCTTTTTGTGCTGCTTGAGTTGAGTCTTCTGTTTGCTCAATAGGAACCAGTGATGATTTTGCAAAACCATGATTCCAACATTGATAGGTGAAGAAAACCAATAGCATCAATCCAAGCGTCCAAAATGCTAAAACAAGTGTGGGTTTTCTTGTAGGTGTTTTTTCAATGGGTGTTTTAGGGCCAAGATCTTTTTCGATATCATTCCACAGCGAGTCCATTTCAAAACCTTCATTTGGAAGCTTTTGATCTTTAAATCGATTGCTATATTCTTTTTCGATGTGATCCATGTTTCTTAGTTTAAATGAACTGATGGAAAATCTAATCTAATCAGACTATCTTTTTCCAGTTGAAAAAAATTTCTAAGCCAGGTCTTTCCTCTTGACAATCTTTTGCGCGATAGATCTTCACTAATGTTTAAAAGCTCTGCTATTTCTGCATGAGAATATCCATCAATTACACTCAGATTAAATACTTCAAAATAGTCTCTTGGCATTTGCTTTAATAACAAGAGCATATTTTCAGTAGACCATTTTTCAATAACTGCTGGAACAACGCTTCCTTGATGTTTAGAAACTACAAGTTCTTCTATGGGTGTTCCAATTACTCTTTTATTATAATTGAGGCTATTATTAATGGTAATCCTTACAGCCCATTGTTTAAAGGGCGCTTTTTCAGGATCATATTGAGACATGCTTCTAAATATTTTTACAAAACTTTCTTGCAAGACATCTTTTGTATAAGAGCTATCTCGTAAATATCTATTGGCAACAGCACGTAAATAGGGTAAAAGCAATTCGTACAATTGCTTTTGGGCCTCTCTATTTTGAGAGATACATAATTCCAATAACTTATCGCTTAGCCTCATTTACAAATTCAAACATAAATAGCAAGACCCTTAATTGGTCTCGCTATTTATAAAACTATACTTTAATTAAAGTTCGATTTCAGCAAAAACAACACATCCATTCGCATCAACTACATCTACATTATATACTCCAAATCCATTGGTTGTGATCGAGCTAGTATTTTCATCAGTAGACCAATAGTATGCATAAGGTGGAGTTCCTCCAGTTACATTAGCAACTAAGATTCCTGAGCCAACTGGGTCTTCTACCAATTGTAAAGAAAATCCTGTACAATCTACATTTGTGTTTGTGTTAAATTCTACATCTTGAATTAAGACACACCCATTTGCATCCGTTACCGTTATTGTATAGATACCCGATTCTGAAACTGTTATACTTTCTGTGGTTTCTCCTGTTGACCAATTGTAAGAATAAGGCGGAGTTCCTCCACTTACCCAAGCAATTAATAAGCCTGGATCACTTTCTCCAGCTTCCATTTGGAATGAAGCACAGGGGTCACTATTACTATTATTAATAGTAAGTTGAGTTGTGCAGCCATTAACATCAGTTACAATTACTGTTACGGTTGTGTCATTGGTTGAAATACTACTTTCATATTCTGAAGTAGTTATATCTCCATTTGACCATGTAAAGATATAAGGAGATGTTCCTCCTCCTACATATACAGTAATGGTTCCTAAGTTGGGATCTAAAGAATAATCATACCATAAGCCTGAACAATCAACTGCGCCTTCAAAAGTTACAGATCCTTCAATAGTGCAACCTACATTGTCAGTTACAATCACAGAATAGCTTTCCCCAGCTGTACCAGCAATTTGGTTAGTTGTTTCATCTGTGGACCAGAGGTAGGTGTAAGGCTCGTTACCTCCTGTAACTATTGCAAGTAATTGTCCTGAATTAGGCTGCTCTTCAAATTCCAATTCGAGATTGCATGAAATGGATTCCGGTTCTATCTCATCTACTACAACATCTAGTGTGTCTATTCCTTCTTTTTCGCAAGAGCTTAGAAAAGCCAGGCCAAATAAAAAGAAGCTTGAATATATTATATGTCTTAATTTCATCTTTAGGTAAATTTAAGTCCCTTCTTGGGACACTTTAGGTTAATGATATATTAATTAAAGCTATTCGAATCGCTCACATTAATAATACCCAGCCTTTTGCTTTACCGTGACAGTTGAGATCCTTTTTCTTTAGAAAGTTTTTATCCTTTGTAAAATAACCACTTCCCGATTTCTTTGAAATTGACTTTTTTACCATACATCAATATCCCTACTCTGTATATTCTTCCTGCCAACCAGATAAAAAATACAGCAGCGGCTATGACTAATACTACAGATAATAGCACCTGCCACATAGGAGGATCGAAAGGCAATCGAGCTGGCATTAGTACAGGTGATGTCAAAGGAAATAGTGATCCAAAGATGGCAATCGAGCCATGTGGATCATTAAGTACAGGCCCCATCATCATGATGGCTAAAATCACAGGTATCATAATTGGAATGGTCAAGGATTGACTTTCTCCCAAATCATCACTCATCGCTGATCCTGCCGCAGCAAATAAGGAAGAGTAGACGAAAAATCCTGCAATAAAAAATATGATGATGACAGGTATAATCAGCGGCCAATTTAGTGCCCCTATTTCTTTAAGTATGCTGTCCATACTTAAACCTGTCGCTTCTAGATCTTGTGCATTTATTCCTCCTGTCATTTCAGACACTTGGCCCATTGCTCCACTTCCCATGGTAGCATTAACCACGAAATATCCAATACCAACAAGCAACATCCAAATGACTAACTGGACGGTCCCTACTGCGCTAGCTCCAATAATCTTTCCAAGCATTAATTGGAATGGTTTAACACTGGACACAATGACTTCTACAATTCGATTCATTTTTTCTTCCATAACCGATCGCATGACCATACTTCCATAAAGTAGAATAACCATATACATTAGAAAAGCCATAAATCCTCCAAAGGCTGTACTTACACCCATGGCAACCTTTGAGTTAGAATCACCTTCTGCTTTCTCTGAAGCATCCAACATTGTAACCTCTGTTTCTAGATTTTCATATTCCGTCTTATCAATGGAAGAAACGTCCAATTTGTGACTTCTAAATGCCTTCGCAATTTTCGATTCTAAACTTTCAGAAGTCATTAAACTCATGGTCTCTTTTGAAACAAAACGAACCTTTGGTGAAGAACTTAAATCTGTAAACTCATCGATATGAATGAGTATATCATAGTCTTCTTCATAGCTCTCTTTTAGTTTTTCAAAATCATCATCCGTAAATGAAAAATTCATGGTTTTACTTACTGGCTTTGAATTTTTAAATACTTGGCTTTCATCCTGTACGAGGATGTTTTTTACAGAGATCGATTTACTTGCAAAATAACCAGGAGCCACCATCAATATAATCATGGCAAGGGGTGTCAGCAGGGTAACAAAAATGAAACTCTTCCTTTTAACTTTTGTTAAAAATTCTCTTTTAATTACTAACCAAAGATTGTTGTTCATGAGTTTTGCTTTTCAACTTGGGTGATAAAAATTTCGTTAAGGCTAGGTAAGATTTCGCTAAAGGATTTTACTGACAATCCTTTTTTGATGCACGTTTGTATAAGGTCATTGGAATTTTGATCATCCAGTTTATGAACAGTCAAATAATCTTCTCCTTTCTCTACTACATCTATATCTGAAAAGTCCATACCATTCAATGAACTGGTAAATTCAATTTTGTAATGATCCTTTTTAAATTGCTGTTTGACATCTTCCATTTTGCCTTCTAATATTTTTTGACCTTTATTCATCAAAACGATATCTCTGCAAATTTCCTCTACTTGTTCCATTCTATGCGTAGAAAAAATGATACTTACGCCTTGTTCATTCAATTTGTAAATTTCATCTTTTATTAAATTGGTATTGATTGGATCTAAGCCTGTGAATGGTTCATCCAGAATTAATAATTTAGGACCATGTGCTACGGTTGCCACAAACTGTACTTTTTGTTGCATCCCTTTTGACAGCTCTTCTACTTTTTTACTTCCCCAGCCAGTCATGCCTAATCTATCAAACCAACTATTAATACTCGATTTAGCTTCCTTCTTACTAAGTCCTCTTAACTCGGCTAAATAAATTAATTGCTCCCCAACCTTCATTTTTTTGTAAAGACCTCTCTCCTCTGGCATATAACCAATCTTTCTTACGGAGTTGGGGTTTAATTTTTCTCCGTCCAAACTTACTACACCTGAATCTGCTCCAGTAATTGTAGTGATAATTCTAATAAGACTTGTTTTACCTGCTCCATTCGGACCTAAGAGTCCAAAAATAGATCCTTCTTGAACATCAAAACTGATTCCATCAACCGCTTGATGACCTGAATAATTTTTACTTACATCTTGAAGACTCAGTATTGCCATAAATAATCGTTTTGTTAATGATGGGTTGAAATTGTTTATTTTTTTTGTAAAACTGGAATCCAATCTACAATAATGCTTGATTTTTCGATTAACAAATTTAAAAGACTTGTTCTATCTTAATGGAACTTTAGTTGAATCCCTATCATTTGTACTATTAGAAAAGCATTATCATGAATAGAATCATACTTAGTATAATATTTTTAAGCTTGAGCATTTCCCTTGGAGCTCAGATTAAAGAATCCCCACGTTCAATGCCCTTTGGAACATACAGTGCTGTAACAACGATGTTTGAAGGAGATCAAGATAGATTAATCCAATCATGGTGGAAAGAATTCATGAGTGAGCATGGAAGACTTAAGAAAATGAAAAAGTCTGATGTATATGCTATTGAAAATATTGTTATTGATGAGATCGCATTTAACAATGCGGTGAATATGTATTCTCAAGTAAGTAGCTCTAAAGAAAATACCGAACTAGCTGTTTGGGTAGATAAGGGCGAAGGACTCTTTATCAATTCTTCTGATGATCCTGGTGGATATGAAGGTGTAGAAAGCTTGCTGAAAGATTTTAGACTTTATGTTCAGAAAGAAGAAATAAAGCTAGAATTGGAAGAACAAAATAAGGAGTTGAAACGCATGGAAAGTGGTCTAAGTAAATTGAAAAAAGAGAATGAATCTTACCATAAAACCATTGAACAAGCAAAGGAAAGGATCGCAAAAGCAGAAGGGGATATTGAAGAAAATGTGGAAGAACAAGAAAGCGTAACTAGCAAAATCTCTGCACAACTGGAGAAGATTAATGAAATTATGGAAAGATTAGAATCTGTAGGTAAATCTTAAACCTCTGAAGCTTACTAACATTGTTGGTAACGTTGTTGATAAATAGCCCATTTGGGCTTAAATTTTTCAACAAATGAATCATTAGCATTTTTTACATTTTAAAATACGGGTTTATAGGATCTTATAAAGTAGTTTTTTTCATTATATAAAAAACGAATTAATTGATTTACTAACGAACAAATCGTAATTTCCACATTCAATAACAGGAACTAACATCTTATCAACATTATGAGCCAATCTAATGATGTGATCTCCTTTTGAGAAAAAAAAATAATAATTAAATCATATTAGATTTGTACATATATTAAATTTTGAGTTTATCATTTTATGGCCGATTCCCGAGATACAAAACCTGCGGTAGGTTCTAAATTAAAATCTATAAAGTCTGGAGAAGCAGATTTATCAAACCTCGTTTATGGTAAATTGCAACCACAATCAGTCCCTACAGAAGAGGCTGTATTAGGTGCCATCATGATGGATCGAGATGTCTTTGCTTTTATCTTAGATGTACTCCGACCAGAGTCATTTTATAAACCTTCACATCAGGCCATTTTTAAATCCATGATGGATTTATTTCAAAAATCTTTACCCATTGACATTCTGACTGTCGGTGAAGAATTAAAAAAAGCAGGTAAACTAGATATTGTAGGTGGGATTTCTTACCTGACTGAATTAACAAATCGAGTTGCCTCAGCAGCCAATGCAGAATTTCACGCAAGAATCATTGCTCAAAAATATATTCAAAGAGAATTAATTAAAGTATCAACAACGATAATCAATGATGCCTTTGAAGATTCTAAGGATGTTTTTCAACTCCTAGATGATGCTGAAAAAAATCTTTTTGAAATTGCTGAGCAAAATCTAAATAGAGGTGTACAGAGCTTAGGTGCATTAACAAGTATCTCTTTAAAAGAGCTTGAAAGCATGCAAGAAAAAGGTGAAGGCCTTACTGGTATTCCTACTGGGTTTGCAGAATTAGACAGAATTACTTCTGGCTTTCAAAGGTCTGATCTCATTATTGTGGCAGCAAGACCTGGTATGGGAAAGACTTCATTGTGCTTAGCTTATGCGAGTCACGTTGCTATTAAAGCTAGAATGGGAGTTGCCTTCTTTTCGATGGAGATGTCAAGTGAACAATTGGCTAAGCGTCTGATGTCCATGGAATCTGAAATCAATAACAGAAAATTACGAGATGCATCTCTAGAAGAATATGAATGGCAACAACTGTATCTGGCAAAAGAGAAAATGACAGATGCACCTTTGTTTATTGATGATACACCAGCACTAAATATTTTCACCCTAAGAGCAAAGGCACGTCGATTAAAAATGCAGCATGATATTCAATTGCTCATCATCGACTATCTACAACTGATGTCTGGATCTTCAGATAACAAGAATAGAGGAAATAGAGAGCAAGAAATTTCATCCATTAGTAGAGGTTTAAAAAGTTTAGCTAAAGAATTAAATATACCGGTCATTGCACTTTCCCAATTGAGTCGTGCGGTTGAAACCAGAGGAGGAAATAAAAGACCACAGCTTTCTGACCTTAGAGAGTCAGGAGCGATTGAGCAAGATGCAGATATTGTAAAATTCATTTGGCGTCCGGATTACTATGAATTGGATGATGATATGGATGTACCAAAAGGAATGTCGGAAATCATCATTGCTAAACATAGAAATGGTAGCACAGGAACCGTGTCTGTTAAATTCATTGATCATCTAGCAAAATTTGTTGACTACGATGAATTAAAATTCAATGAACTCTCAGGTGATGATAATGTCAATCCCATAGGAAACTTTGAAACCTATTCATCGAAAATGAATCCGAATGAGGATGATCCACTTCCTTTTTAATCCACACGGAATCCAAAGAGGAAGATGAAAAAACATAGACCCAAGCCTAAAGGATCAGCAAAGGAGGCTCCAAAGAAAGAACCATTCAGACTTAATAAGTTTATTGCACACTCCGGTATTTGCTCTCGTAGGAAAGCAGCTGAACTAGTAAAAAATGGCGAAATCAAAGTCAATGGAAATGTAGAGATCAATCCTGCCTACCAAGTCCAAAAAAATGACATCGTAAAATACAAGAACAAGGTCATAGAGGTTCGCATTAAAAAGACTTATATATTATTAAATAAGCCTAAAAATGTAATTACGAGCTCTGAGGACGAAAGAGGAAGAAAAACGGTCATGGACATAATTAAGCCAAAAGTGAAAGAACGTGTTTTTGCCGTTGGTAGACTTGATAGAAATACGACCGGATTGCTTTTGCTAACCAATGATGTGGACTTAGCTGAAAAACTTTCTCATCCCAGAAACAAGGTAAAAAAACTCTACCATGTCACTCTTGATAAAGCATGCACAAGAGCGGATTTTGAAAAGTTATTAACTGGGGTAATTCTAGAAGATGGCCCTATGAAAATTGACAAACTAGATTTTGTAGCAGGCAAAAAACAAAAAGAATTAGGGGTACAAATTCACAGCGGAAGAAATCGTATTGTTAGAAGAATTTTTGAACACTTGGGATATGAAGTGGTAAAATTAGATAGAGTCAAATACGCAGGCCTAACAAAAAAAGATCTTCCACGAGGGCGCTATAAATATCTATCACAAAGAGAGATTATCATGCTCAGACACTTCGTGTAGGCTTCAGCTTCGTAGTTTTATAAACGTAAAAAAAATTAATTAAGAGATACTGCCGGTAATCCTTGAATGGTATTATGAAATACCAATTCTTTGTAGTCATAGTATACATAGGGCGTGATAGGCATCTTATCGATGATCATGATCAACTCACTTTCGCTCTCTGCTGTAATAATGGTCCAGAGCGATTTCATATCCTTCGCTAAGGAGTAGCTTAATATTTGTTGCTCGATCAACAATTCATTTACTACCCTTCTTTGGTCAGGAATCAAACGCATCATCTCATCATTCAATTCAGGGATATCAAATATGACCATGTAAATTTTCATCTCTTATTCTTTAAAGGCGGTAAATCCGTAATTGATATCTACATCAATGGGCTCCACAGTTATATACCTCCATTTAATCCTAAATTCTATGTCAAAGTTCTCATTTGACATAATAAATTCTGCATTCGCCAATGTTCCAAAAAGCTGTAAGTCGCCTCTTTGATTACTAGGCACAGGTTCCATAAAAAATACTTCTACAGAATTATCTCTATTGGCTGTTTCATAAATATATACCGACACAGACTCTAAAAAATCAAAATCAATTTCATCAAACACCGCTTCGAATACACAGGTCGATGGACTGATGACCTTTACATCATCACCTACAAATCCAGCATTCTCTAAAAAGGTTTCAAAATTTGTACGCAGTTGCTTGGACTCAATAAAAAGTGTTGAAAAAGGATCCTGCCCACCAGGCAATACTACCCGCTCTGTAAAATTCATTTCAAATAGCGGTATAGGTGGATCTTCCTTGCAAGCACTCAAGCTGAGCACCATAAATAATACAATTGCGATATGTTGAATCGGCTTCATATTTGTAATAACGAAAAAAAAATCAATTTGATTCTATAATTACTCGTATCTTTTTTTGAGTTTAATATTAATACATAATAACCCATGGGTGAACAAAATGTTTCCACATTAAAAGATGAGGCGCAAAGAAAAAAATTCATGCGCGCCATTCTCAATGATGTTCAAGCATTAGAATATATGCTTGATAACGATTGGTTTGAAAAAGGTATTACACGTGTAGGTGCAGAACAAGAGATGTGTCTAGTGCATAACAAATCTTTTAAGCCTGCTCCTTTGGCTATGGAAGCCTTAGAAAAACTCAAGGAATATCCTTGGGTAGAAACCGAATTAGCCAAATTTAATCTGGAAATAAATTTAGATCCTAGAACCTTGAGTGGAACTTGTTTTACCGATATGGAAAACGAAGTACTCCATAAATTGAGAACCATCTCTGATAACATTACGGATCTGGATATCAATATTATATTAACAGGCATCCTTCCTACTTTGAGAAAATTCGATCTAGGTCTACACAATCTTACACCAAAGGTTCGATATAAATCCATGATCGAGGCATTTCAAAGTCTTCTCATCGGAGATTCCTTTGAATTGCGATTAGTGGGTATTGATGAATTGTTGGTGAAACATGATTCTCCTTTACTTGAGGCTGTTAATACCAGTTTTCAAGTGCACTTGCAAGTGGCTCCTGAAGACTTTGTTAAGACCTATAATATTTCTCAAGCTTTGACTGCTCCTGCCATGGCGATAGCGGCCAACTCCCCCATAGTTTTTGGCAGAAGATTATGGCATGAAACAAGGATTGCCATGTTTCAACAATCTTTAGATACGCGATCTTTGCACGAGCATTTAAGAGAGCGAAGCCCTAGAGTGCAATTTGGCAAGTCTTGGTTGGAAGATTCTATTTTAGAAATCTATAAGGAGGATATTTCTCGATTTAGGGTATTGTTAGCTGGAAATGTAGAGGAAGATTCATTGGCCTTAATCAATGAAGGTAAGGTTCCTAAATTGCGCGCACTTCAAATTCACAATTCGACTGTGTACAGATGGAATCGACCTTGCTATGGAATATCAGACAATGGAAAACCTCATCTAAGAATTGAAAACCGCGTCTTGCCAGCGGGTCCAAGCGTACTTGATGAAGTCGCGAATGCGGTATTTTGGTTAGGCTCTGTTTTGGCCTATTGTGATGAAGTAGATGACATCAGAGATCATATGTCTTTTGATGATGCCAGGGATAATTTTGGAAAGGCTGCAAGGTTTGGCTTGGACTCAAAGTTTACCTGGTTTAATGACGAAAAAATCGCTGCAAAAGATTTAGCGAGAGAACACATCATACCTAAGGCACGAAAAGCTTTATTGAAAAGAAACATTGCTGAAGACAGTATCAATAGATACCTCTCGGTAATTGAAAAAAGAATTGATAAACACATGAATGGAGCAAGATGGCAATTGCGCGCTTTTTCAAAAATGAAAGAGGATGCAACCATCGATGAAGCTTTATGTGCTTTAAGCTGCAACATTATCGAAAATCAAAAAGATAATACCCCTGTTCACGAATGGCCAGAAGCATCAATAAGCAGTTTAAAAGAATACAATTTGACAAAATTGAAAGTCAGTGAATTTATGTCCACGGACTTATTCACCGTGAGGCCAGATGATTTAGCTTCTTTTGTCGCAGAAATGATGAATTGGAAAAACATCCGCTTTGTGCCTGTAGAAGATACCAAAGGAAAATTGGTGGGCTTGGTCGCCATGAAAGATATGATGAAACAAATTCTAAAAGAAGACCAAGCTACTTACCTAAATAAATCTGTAGCAGACATCATGCAGAAAGATCCAAAAATCATCAAGCCAGAATCTTCCATTATGGAGGCTATCGAAATGATGCAAACTGAAAAATTAGGATGTTTGCCCGTCGTGAAAAATGGTGATCTTATTGGATTGATTACTGATATGGATTTTGTGCGAATCAGTACTCGACTGATGAATCGGTTGGAGTCAATGGGATAATCTATCTATATGAAACGAACCTTCTTTTTAGTATTTCTATCTCTCTATTTTTGCACTTCTTGCAATCAAATATCCATTGAAGAAACCCCCTTCTCCATCATAGCCTATTACGTCCCCGAGAAAGATTTTGATGCAAACAGCCTTCCCTTGCACCAATTAACACACATCATCTTTTCTTTTTCAAAAGTAGTGGATGGCACCATGCAATTTAAAAACGAAAATCATGGAGCTAAACTTCATGCCTTAGTTCAAGAGCGTGCAAAGCATCCAGATCTCAAGGTAATGATCGCCTGTGGTGGATGGGGATCGAGAGGATTTTCGGATATGGCTTCGACACCAGAGAATCGAACTAAGTTTGTAAACAGCACAATTGCATTTATTAAAAAATATGATCTTGATGGTGTAGATATGGATTGGGAATATCCCACGATTCCTTCTGTCGGCACAAAAGCACGCCCAGAGGATAAACAAAACTTTACGCTGTTGATGCGGGAGCTCAGAACGGAGATGGACAAATTGGATCGACCTCAGACTTTAAGTTTTGCAGCGGCTGGTTGGAAGGCCTACTATGATTATATAGAAGTAGAAGAGATCAATCAAATCGTTGATTTTTACAATGTCATGACATACGATTTAGTCATTGCGGCTTTTCCTTATACGGGACATCATACAGCATTGGGATGGATTAAAGAAAAAGATATCATCAATCATCCGATTGCAGCTTTCCTTGATCCTTCTAAAAAAGACATGGCGGGGAGTGATGCCTCGTGGGAGGTGCATTCTGTTGAAAAGACATTTGACTATTGTATCAGTTTGGGTATACCAAGAGAAAAACTGGTTGTAGGATCTGCTTTTTATGGCAGAGCATGGAAAGGCGTCGCACCGGATAATAAAGGATTGTACCAAGCGAATAAAGGCGCTTACATTGGTTGGTGCAATTATAGAAAAATACGTTCAGATTTTGAATCTAAAAATGGCTTTGTCAGGTATTGGGATCCTATTGCAAAAGCACCCTATTTATACAATGAAACTGATAGCATTTTCATTTCTTACGATGATCCAGAATCTGTTGCACTTAAAACAAGCTATGCCAAGGACCAAAAACTCGGTGGCATTATGTTTTGGGAATTAGGAAATGATGTAAAAGAAGCACCTGGATTACTAGACGCTATTTTTAAAACGGCTAGTAGTAATTAAAGGCGAAAAGGAGCCATCAACTATTTGATAAACTCCTTTTGCAAAAACTACTTACATTAATTCTGTGGTCTTCCTCTCTTCACTCTTGCAAAAGTTTACATTCAAAGTGTTTTTATTTTGCAGCCTGAGCTGTTTTAGAGACCAGGGTTTTATATTTATTAGCTTTTGTTTGTATTTCGGAAATTATAATTTTCCTCCATCCAATTTATCCTGCAATTTTTCTAACTCCTTCCACTTACCAGCAGCAGCCAATTTAGACTGTCTAGGCCATGTGCCTGGATCATGCATTTGAAATCTAGGTCCAGCTTTTGAAAGAATCGCTCTCAAAGTTCCAAGCTTGGCATCAGCTAATTGCTTAAAAGTCTTAATTTTTGCAGCATGAAGTAGCTGCTCGATCTTAGGACCAATCCCTTCAATTTTTTTCAAATTGTCTTTAACGACTCTGCCAGATGTAGCTTTGCTCTTAGTAGCTGCTTTTGTTTTAGCTGCACTTGTCTTAGCAGTACTAGTTTTGGCTTTTGTCGTGCTGGTTTTAGCTTTCTTTACTGTACTTCCAGACTTTACAATTTTCGCTTTACCTCTTGTTGTTTTTTGGCCAATCACTTGTCTTGATACTTCTTTGGTTCCTAAGTTTTGCAACAAGCCCATTAATTCATCCATATCTGGATATTTAATAACCTCGACTTCTTTCACAATTTCTACAGGAACCTCTCTTATTACCTCAACTTCCTTTACGACTTGCTTTGGCTTCGCTTTCAGT
This sequence comes from uncultured Saprospiraceae bacterium, assembly GCA_937961455.1. Taxonomy (GTDB): domain Bacteria; phylum Bacteroidota; class Bacteroidia; order Chitinophagales; family Saprospiraceae; genus CALGNN01. Next base: position 1,136 of record CALGNN010000005.1, on the reverse strand, counting down.
TCTTTTTCAAGTTTGGCCATTTTCTCATTGAGCTTATCATGCTTCTCCTTCCACTTGCTGATAGCTTTGTCGTCTTGAACTTTTACTTCTTTAATTACTTCTTTTGGCTTGACTGCTAATTTAGCGTTGGCATCTTTATATTGCTTTTCTAATTTGCCATACTTTGTCTTCCACTCATTCAAGGCTTTCTCATCTTTTACCTTTACTTCTTTAATGACCTCTTTTGGCTTAACTGATAGTTTTGCAGAAGCACTCTCAAGCTCTTTTGAAGCTGTAGCATATTGCTGATTTAATGCAGCATATTTATTTTTCCACTCAGTCAATGCTGCATCATCTTGCACTTTGATTTCCTTTGGCTTAGCTTCCAACTTAGTTCTAGCATGCTTTAAATCTGTCATCGCAGCTGTCAAGTCTTTGTCCAAAGATTTATATTTTTCTTTCCACTTATTTACAGCCTCTTCATTGACAATTTCTTTAATAATTTCTTTGGGTTTTGCTTCTAGCTTTGCTTGTGTATCAGCCAATTTTCTTTCCAAACCATTATACTGTCTTTGAAGACTATCAAGACTGTTTTTCAACTCTTTTGATTCAGTTTCATCTTTTACTTTCACTTCCTTGATTACCTCAATTTCAGTTGGCTTTACTGATAGCGCAGTTTGTGCTTTATTGTATAGACCCTCCATTTCAGCAAACTTATTCTTCCAGTCAGAAACTGCAGTTTCAGATCCAGTACTTTTCGTTTCTAAGGCTTTGTATTTATTTTCCCATTCACCAACAGAACTTTCCAAACTATTGTACTTGCCTTGCAGGTCATTGTACTTCCCTTCCAACTCACCTGTCGTGCTCTCTAAACTATTGTACTTGCCTTGTAAGTCATTATACTTACCTTCCCATTCACCTGTCGTGCTTTCTAAACTGTTGTACTTGCCTTGTAAGTCATTGTACTTGCCTTCCCACTCACCTGTCGTGCTCTCCAAACTATTGTACTTCCCTTGCAGGTCATTGTACTTGCCTTCCCATTCACCTGTCGTGCTCTCCAAACTATTGTACTTCCCTTGTAAGTCATTATACTTACCTTCCCATTCACCTGTCGTGCTTTCTAAATTGTTGTACTTGCCTTGTAAGTCATTATACTT
>CALGNN010000004.1 GCA_937961455.1 uncultured Saprospiraceae bacterium | reverse complement strand
TGCTTTAGATAGTCTAGGGCGAATATCTGCACCTTCTAGTACGGTAACATTTGAACACGATCCAACTAGGGTAGACAGTATGAGAACAAGATTAAATGGCTTCTTTGATGACTTTAATTTAACTATGGGTCCTTTTGAAGAAAGAGACTGGAATCAATCTTACGGTGGATGTATGGAGATGGGAAAAGTTAGTCAGCATATTAATAATCAATACCATGGGCATAATGTTATTGCAAGTGGGTATTGTGATAGAGGCGTAGCCTCGTCAAGAGTGCGGCATCCTTTTGATTTTACAGGCAGAACGGGTGTAATTGAATTTGATTTAGATGGAGCTCAAAAAAATAGACAATTTTGGTATTTGGATTTGACACCCTTTAGTAGAAAAAGGGATTTAACAGCTCATACATCGATAGGTTCTGGTTCGGATAATATGTCTGATCCACCACATCTTCTTAGGATCTCTGAAGAAGGTGAAAACATTAAAGTATATCTCGCAGATGAGGCAGGCATACTTCATCACTTAGATGATATTTATCAAAATAATGCATGTGGAGCATCTTTAACCTATTGCTCTGGGGAAAATTTAGTTCCAAAAATTAATGTCAGAAAACATTGGCGTATAGAACTATCAAAAACCTCAATTAAAATTCTAATTAATGGAATTGTAGTAGTTGACGGAAGCCTTGTAAGTACAGAGACTCCTAATGGACTGGAATTTGAAGTTGCGCAAGTCAATTGGCTTACCTTCTCTTACAATACGCCAAAAGAAAATTTTATGCTATCAATGGTTCATTGGGATAATTTTGGTTTTGATGCGCCCAGTAATTACCAGCAAACAGAAGTGATCCATAATTATACAGATGGTGAATTAGGGTCTGAAACAGGTAGAACAGGAAATGAGTTTAGTATAGGCAAAGTTGCTTATATGGATGACCCTGGAATTGCACTCATACCTATTCCTGATCAGATTTTAGATCAAAATGGAAATCCCCCTATAAAAGCAGAGCTGATGTTTACCATTCAAGGAGGTGGATACAATTGGGACAGCAATGAATACATTCTATTAAACAACACAAGCTATGCGCACCCTGAACCTTCAAGTACAAATCCATTAATTCCTTTGGATGATTTAATTACCACGAATAGACCTTATTCCGTAATTATAGATATTGACCCAGCTGATTTAGTACAGGGTGTCAATGAAATTCAATTTTTCTTAAACAATCCAAGATTATTAAATATTCATATTGAACTTACTTATCCAATCAATGATGCTCCTAATTATTCACCCCCAAATCAAATTTATACTGATCACACAAATAAATTAATGGGCTTCTTAAGTTATTCGAATACTGTAGGTCCTGCTATTGTATTTAATGAAGTTAATCAAGTAGCTTTTTGGACCTTGGACAGTGAATATGAACCAGCACCTGGAATTGATAAATGGTTTATTCTTGACGAGCCTGTTGTTGATGAACTGCCTCTTATTATTCGGTCTAATTCTGTAGCCCAATTAGCCGCAACTGGGAAGTCTACTGGGATAAGTTATTATGAAATATGGATCGATGAAGTTCCTGTTGAAACGATATATGTAGATCAAGATAATCCTGTTGCAGGCTTTGAGCATCATATCACTTTAGATGTTACAGGATTTGCTGATGGTTTACATGAATTATTTGTGCAAGCCTATGATGTCAATGGTATTCCCTCGATATTCGATGCATTCCTTTCACATGCTTCTGTTGGTGAATATATGCCAACTATAATAGATATTCAGAATAGTATAACAGCCGTTGACTTGCTCGCAAATCATACAGGGATAACACTATTTCCCAATCCTACTTCTGGAGAATTTTCAATTCGAGGAGATCTTACAAATTATGAATTAAAAATATTAAACGTAAACGGCACAGTTCATGAAGACATTTCAACGAATGCGAATGATGTTGTCATTTATCTTAATGACCTGCCAGCTGGATTGTATTTTGTGCAAGTAGTAAAAATTGACGATGCAAGCGTTAGTATGCAAAAGATCATTAAACAATAAAATAAAAGTAATAGTGCGTTTTGAGCGCACTATTACTTTTTTCTTTTCTTAATCTTCTATGCGAATGGGGTCCGTGGATTTTTGCTTGATTAATCGATTGAGTCTTGGAATATCCTCCTTTATAATATTCGAATAATCATAAATTAACTGATCCACTTCGGCCGAGAGTTCTTTTTTTACATCCCAAGCTTGTTGCGGTGGAGCAAAATTACTGTTTTGATACAAAGAAATTAAATGAGCCAATTTATTGGTTACCCTGATGGGAAAGTTTAATGGATCTTGTCTGCTTCGATTCTTTGTTTGATATAAAGCTTCTTCAATTTTGGTTAAAGCGGATTCAACAGACTTGATATCTTCTAGCAAATCTTCATCACTTTCTAACTGTTTTTTATAGGGAGCTAATTGTTCTTTTACTTTTCTGATATTTTTGATAGTGGTATGCGCTTCTGTAATTTTTTCGCCTAACTCATGGATAAATGTAAAGTTGGATTCCATATCATCAATAGAACTTTGCACCCTAGGATCTTTTCGAATAATAAAATCATGTGACTTTTCGATTCCATTTAAATTGATGCTGGCACTGTATGTTCCAGGAAGTGCCTTGGGCCCATTTAAGCTTCCCCACCATAAAATCATTCCATCAAATTTTTCAGCAGGAGGATAGCTCATGTTCCAATTGAAAAAATTTGAGCCCGCTTTAGGATCAATCTTGTAAGCTTTTTCATCTGTATAGTTCGAATATGTGGTAATCAATTTATTAGTGCTATCATATATTTTTATGCTTAAAGAATCTGAATCTGCGAGTTCATCTTTTAAGTAATAATACATCATGACACCACCTGGGTGATTCATCCCTTCACCTCTTGGATTGGGGTTTTGTCCTCCTTGCATGCGATAACTGTCCTTAGGTTCGAAAAAATGTAATGCCTCACTTGATTGGAAAGTATTCAGTTGATGCAGGGGTGTAAGATCATCAATGATCCAAAGACTTCTCCCTTGTGTAGCCACAACCAAGCTTTGTTCTTTAATAGCTAAGTCCGTAATTGGTACAATCGGTAAATTTAATTGGAAGGCTTGCCAACTTTGTCCATCATTAAATGAAACATACATCCCAGACTCTGTTCCTGCATACAAAAGGCCTTTTTGGTCTGGATCTGCTCTTAGTGTTCTGGTAAAATGTTCTCTGTCAATCCCTCGATCTATTCTTGTCCATGTTTTGCCATAGTCTTCAGTTTTGAAAAGGTAAGGCTCGAAATCTCCAAGTTTATATCTGGTCCCAACAATGTAGCATCCACCTTCATTAAATGGATCTGGTTCAATACTATTGATCATGGTCCACTCTGGAAGTGCTGCTGGAGTGACATCTACCCAATTGGCCCCTCCATCTGTTCCTAAATGCACTAATCCATCATCGCTTCCCACCCAAAGGAGTCCTTTTTTTAATGGAGATTCGTCTGCTGCAAAGATGGTGCAATAATATTCTACACTGGTATTGTCTTTTGTTATGGGTCCACCAGATGAGCCTTGTTTTGTGGTATCATTTCTCGTTAAGTCCGGACTGATGGTTTTCCAAGACTGTCCTTGATCAGTAGAAGCATGCAAGTGATTGGATGCAGTATAAAGTGTCTTGTTATCATGTTTTGAGAAAAACAAAGGGAAGTTCCACTGGAAGCGATATTTCATATCAATTACTCCATGACCCATGGGATTATCTGGCCAAACATTGATGGACTGTGTTTGATCATTTGCATGGTCCAATCTTTCTATCAATCCTCCATAACACCCCCCATAAACGAGATCATTGTTCAATGGATCAATGGCTATATGACCACACTCACATCCTGCAGTAGGCTCCCAGTCATCATCTCCGATGGAAGAGCCAGATGTACGATGATCGATTCTTACGGTAGAATTATCTTGCTGTGCTGCATAGATTTTAAAAGGGAAAGAGTTGTCGGTTGTAACACGATAAAATTGCGCTGTAGGTTGATTGTGATAAGTCGACCAGGTATCTCCTGCATCATAACTTACTTGTGCACCACCATCATCTCCTATAATCATCCTACTAGCATCTTCTGGTGCAATCCATAGATCATGATGATCTCCGTGTGGAGCTCTTTTAGATTCAAAAGTGACTCCACCATCTTTTGATTTATGGTAATTTACGTTCATTACGTAGACTACGTCTTCATCTTCCGTGTCAGCATAGATCCTTGTGTAATACCAAGCTCTTTGCCTAAGGCTTCTTTCACTATTTAATTTCCGCCAAGATTTGCCTGCATCATCAGATCTAAATACTCCTCCATTTTCATTTTCGATAATGGCCCATACACGATCAGAGTTTAATGGGCTTACTGCTATTCCAGAGATGCCCCAAAGACCATCGGGTAATCCCTTGTTGCTTGAAATGTTTTCCCATGTTTCACCATTGTCCGTACTTTTAAAAATACCTGATCCTTCGCCTCCACTTGATAGGCTATATGGTGTTCTTTTTATTCTCCAACTACTAGCATACATATGTCTGGCATTACCTGGGTCCAAAATTAAATCTACCATTCCAACTTCATCATTCACATATAATACCTTCTTCCAAGTATCACCACCATCTATAGATTTGAAAATTCCACGCTCAGCATTAGGCGCATACAAGTTGCCCATCACTGCTGCAAAAACAATATCTGGATTGCTTGGGTGTATTCTTATTCTAGAAATGTGTCTTGATTTTTTTAGGCCTTTTTGTGTCCAAGTTTTACCTGCGTCTTCTGACTTCCATACACCGTATCCAAAGGATACATTTCCTCTGACGGTTTTCTCACCACCGCCTACATAGATTACATTGGGATCAGAAGCAGCAACGGCAATTGACCCAATTGATCCACCAAAAAATCCATCTGATATATTGTTCCATGATCTCCCACCGTCATTTGTTTTCCAAACTCCACCACCTGTGGCACCAAAGTAGAATAAATTGGGTTTGCCAGGCACGCCTGCTACTGCGCAAGATCTTCCTCCTCGGAAGGGTCCAATACTTCGATAGGAAATGGCATCATATATTCCCTCATCAATGGTATTGATCGTTGGACTTGCAGCCTTTTTAGATTTGCGTTGAGCATCAATCTGGAAAGTTAGTAAAGTGGCTATACAAAGTATTATGATCTTTGTGAATTTCATTTTATGTTTGTTTTAACTTTGAGTCTGTAGTTCTAAAGATAATAAATCCAATCATAGAAAAAACAATAGCATTTGATGCGTTCTTTAGTTGTTCTAATTATTATTTCATTTTCATTTTTAGCCTGCAATTCGACCATATTATTAAAAAAACCAGAAGAGCGATTTGGTATGATGGAAAAGACATTGCCTGTTTCAGATATTATTATTCCCCTCTCTATAAAAAAAGAAAGTGTTGAGGAACATGTCAATAAGATCATCGATAGTTTGGAGTACAATAGTTTTTCATTTGAACAAGATGGCTGGAATGTTGAATTGGAGAAGACTCAAAATTTGCAGTTGACCTTCGGAGAGAATTTCGTTACGATGAAGGTGCCTTTGGATGTAAAGATGTTAAAAGAAACGATGTTGGCTGATGTTAAAGCTGAAGGAATTATCGCTTTGGAACTACAAACTGACTATTCCATTAATAAGGATTGGAGCTATAAAACAAAAACAACACTTTTGAATTATTCTTGGTTGGCCGAACCGAAATTGAAAATGGGGATCATTAACATTCCAGTCGAAAGCTTATCTGATATGTTAATTGAGCGATTAAAAGATAAGGTGTTGAATGAGATTGATCATAGTCTTCAAAAGCATGTTGCTATAGATGAACTAATCAAAGATAAGATTGGAGCATGGAGGAATTTAATTAAGCTTGAGGATAATTATAATTCTTGGCTTAGCTTTTTTCCAAAGAAAATATCCATGCAGCCTATCGTTGAAAAGAATGGAAATATAGAGTTGACGCTTGCTTTGAGCAGTCAATTTGAAGTTTCTGTTTTTGAAAAGCCTCAAATAGAAGTTGATACGAATCAAATACCAAGATTTGAAAAGAATCAAAAAATTGATGATAACTCAAACATAAAACTTAAAGTTGTTGTGCCATTTAATTTTATAAATGAGTTAGTTGATCAACACCTGATAGGGCAGACTTTTTATTCGGGTAAAAGAAATGTGACAATTCAAAGTTTAAAGTTTTTCACCCAAGATGAAAAGTTAATGGTGGATAGTGAACTTGAAGGGAGTTATAAGGGACATGCATATTTTAGTGGTATTCCATTTTACGATGCATCAAAAAATGAAATTTATTTAAAGGACTTTGATTTTGATTTAGAGACTAAAAATTTTATTCAACGCTCAGTGTCATGGCTTTTCAAAAATGAAATTAAAGATAAAATCGAGCAACGAATGAGATATGCCTTAAGTCCATTGATCGAAACGTCTAAGACTCAACTTGAAGCAATTTTAAAAGAATCTAAATTACCTTTTAATCTGAAGCTTGATTCTGATATTACGCACCTAGCCATTGGTAATTTTTATTTAACTAAGGATGCACTGATAAGCTTCATTGATCTAGAAGCAACATTAATGGTGAAAGAGTAACATAAATTCAACCTGTTAATTAGAATCTATACAACTTCATGTCAAGACATTGCTTCAAAAACACTTGACAAGTTTGAATCAAATAATTAAGCTACAACATTGATTTTATAGTTACCAAGCCATAAATGAATAGATAGCAAGAAATACTGCTGCTCCTGCTAAAAAGCCTACAAGAGCTAACCAGCCAATCTTTTTGAGATACCAAATGAAATCGATTTTCTCCATTCCCATCGCAGCAACACCGGCAGCTGATCCAATAATTAACATGGATCCACCAGTACCTGCGCAATAAGCAATGAAATGCCAAAGTTTGGAGTCAATACCTTCAGTATACATACCCATAGAGGCAGCAACCAATGGTACATTATCAATGATGGCAGAACCGAAACCTAATAAGATGACAACAATGTCTCTATTTGGAATGGCTGTTTCTAACATTTCTGCTAAGTATCGAAGTGTTCCTACACCATTGACTACAAGGGTTTCTAATGCAGCAACAGCCATGAGAATTCCTAAAAAGAATAAGATACTCGACATCTCAATTCGAGATAAGGCATTATGTGCAGAGTATGCCTTTTTCCTTTCTTCTGTAAAATCTTCTTCTGGGTGGATGTATTCAGACACCAGCCATACTACACCCATACTTAACATCATCCCCATATACGGAGGAAGATGTGTTAATGTCTTAAAGACTGGTACAAATACAATTCCTCCCAAACCTAAAAATAACATGGTCTTGCTACTTAGGAGTTTATCTAAAGGTTCATTGTCGACTGTAACATTGATTTCTCCTTTAAATGCCTTTAAGAAGGTGGCAAGGAAGGTAGGTACAACAAAACATACGATTGATGGTATAACGAGATTAACAATCAATCCACCAGTAGTTACTTTTTTGCCAATCCATAACATGGTGGTCGTTACATCTCCAATTGGTGACCAAGCACCACCTGCATTCGCGGCAATTACAATCATACCGGCAAACCAAAGTCGGTCACTTCTCTCTGGTATAATCTTTCTCAACAAGGTTACCAATACAATGGTAGCTGTTAAGTTGTCTATGATAGCAGAAAGGATGAATGCTAAGGTCCCAAGGATCCAAAGCAACTTTTTCTTATTCTTTGTCTTTACCCAAGACTTAAGTATCTCAAACCCACGATGTAAATCAATGATCTCTACTATGGTCATTGCACCAATAAGGAATATGAGTATTTCTGCAGTTTTACCTAAATGGTGGAGTAGGGCATTGGCAAATCCTTCTTCTTGAACTTCAAGATCAGTTAAGCCTAATCCATGATTTATGGTAAATAAATGATCATGCGTATCAATGACCGAGATTGATCCTCCATAAAAGCCAATAGCTAACAATGCCCAACAAAGCGCACCCATGATTAGAGCTGGAACCGTCTTGTCTAAATGTAGAGGATGTTCAAAAACTATGGTAAGGTAACCTAAAATGAAGATCAAAATTATCGCTAATGTCATCTACACACGATTTTTTTTATATAAAAAGAAATGCGAAATAAGTAATAAATACTGCATAATCAAAATTAACTTTGCGCTAATTGAGATAATAACTAATTAGGTGAAAATAGCAGATATTAGTTTTGGAGAATTTCCTTTGTTTCTTGCCCCTATGGAAGATGTAAGTGATCCGCCTTTTCGTGCATTGTGCAAAGAGCAAGGATGTGATATGATGTATACTGAATTCATATCAGTAGAGGGATTAATTAGAGATGCAACTAAGAGCGTACAAAAGCTCGATATTTATGAATATGAGCGCCCCATAGGAATTCAAATTTTTGGTGCAAAGATTGATTCCATGAGAAGAGCAGCTGAAATTGTGGAAGAAGCTAAACCAGAAGTCCTTGATATCAACTATGGATGCCCTGTAAAAAAAGTAGTTTGTAAAATGGCTGGTGCAGGTATTTTACAAGACATTGATAGGATGGTCAAATTGACTAAGGAAATTGTGGATGCCACGAACCTGCCCGTTACAGTGAAGACTCGACTGGGCTGGGATAATAACAGTCTTTACATAGAAGAGGTAGCAGAACGATTACAAGATGTTGGTATCAAAGCACTTTCGATCCATGGTCGCACAAGAAAACAAATGTACAAGGGTGAAGCAGATTGGAGCCTGATCGGTAAAATCAAAGAAAACCCTAGAGTCCATATTCCGATCATTGGTAATGGAGATATTGATAGTCCTGAAAAAGCAGTTGAATATAAAAATCGATATGGGGTGGATGGCATCATGATTGGCAGAGCCTCCATTGGTAATCCATGGATATTCAAAGAAATCAAACACTTCGTAAAAACAGGAGAGAAGCTTCCTCCGCCGAATATTAAAGAAAGAGTGAGAGTGGTGAAGCAGCATCTCAAACATTCATTGGAATGGAAAGGACCGAAGCTAGGAGTCTTGGAAATGAGAAGGCATTACACAAATTATTTTAGATCATATCCGCATATAAAACCATACAGATCTAAATTAGTGACTATGGATAATCCAGAAGACATCATTGGAATTTTAAATCAAATCGAAGAGCGATACAGCCAGGCGGAGACTTATGTTGTTTGAAATAAGACCTTTTGAAAGAAAAATTTTTGAACTCATCAGCTTATCTGCAGCTGAGTTGGGTTTTCCTGCATATGTAGTAGGAGGCTTCGTTAGGGATCGAATCATCAATCGACCTTCAAAAGATATGGATATCGTTTGTGTTGGTTCGGGTATTAAATTGGCAGAGCATTTGGCTTCCAAATTACGGCCTATCCCAAGGATTGCGGTTTACCAAAGGTTTGGCACAGCCATGATCAAACATAAGGATTTGGAAATAGAGTTTGTCGGAGCAAGAAAAGAATCGTATCGGAAAGAATCAAGGAAACCGACAGTAGAGATTGGAACCTTATCTGACGATCAGAGAAGAAGAGATTTTACGATTAATGCCTTGGCTGTAAGTTTGAATGAAGATGACTTTGGTGAAATTCTAGATCCCTTTGGAGGAATGTATCATATTGAGGAGAAGTTGATCAAGACACCTTTGGAACCAGGAAAGACTTTTTCGGACGATCCTTTAAGAATGATGCGTGCCATTAGATTCGCTTCTCAATTAGGGTTTAGCATTGATGAGCAAACCCTAAAATCAATTTCTAGCTATCGCAATAGAATTGATATCGTCAGTCAAGAAAGAATTACCATTGAGCTTGAAAAAATATTAATGTCTGAAAAACCTTCAGTAGGTTTTAAATTATTGGAATCGACTGGATTACTTGAAATCATCTTTCCCAAATTACAAAAGCTTAAAGGGGTAGACTATGTTGGCAAGCAAGGTCATAAAGACAATTTTTATCACACGCTTGAAGTCCTCGATAACATTGTACCAAAGACAAAAAATATATGGTTGCGGTGGGCGGCACTACTTCATGATATTGCGAAGCCTCAAACAAAAAAATTTGATCCGAAAGTAGGGTGGACCTTTCATGGTCATGAAGCTGTCGGAAGCTTTATGGTCCCCAAAATATTTAAAAGGCTTAAGCTACCCTTGGATCACAAAATGAAGTATGTGCAAAAATTAGTCATGCTTCACTTGCGTCCCATCTCATTGACAAAAGAGAATATTACGGACTCTGCCATCCGTAGACTGCTGTTTGATGCAGGCGATGACTTGGAAGATCTGATGACCTTATGCGAAGCAGATATTACCTCTAAAAATCCCAATAAGGTCCAACGTTATTTAGCCAACTACGAAATGGTCCGTGAGAAACTTAAAGAGATCGAAGAGAAAGATCATTTGCGAAATTGGCAGCCTCCCATTGATGGAGCTTTAATTATGAAGACCTTTAATATTGAGCCTGATCGAGTCGTTGGAATTATAAAAGATCATATAAGGGAGTCCATTTTAGATGGTGTGATCCCAAATGAGTATGATGCGGCTTATCAGTTGATGTTGGATAAGGCTGCTGAGTTGGGATTGACTCCAGTTAATCCTGGAGACTAATTAATAATAAGTTTTCGAATTACAGAAGAGCATAAAAAAAGTAGTGCGTATAAAACGCACTACTTTTTAAATTAACATAGTACAACGAAGCTATTCTTCGTTAACTGCAGTCTTTATTTTAATTGAATAATTCTCCGTAATCTGAGTCGCCTTCTTTTGTACGATAATCAGCTTGTCTTCTCGGTTCATCTAAATCCAATATGTCATCGGTTTTTTCAACACCGTCTCCCAAAAGCATTAAAGTGCTTTCTTTTTCCCACTTCTCTAACATAGCCAATCCTTGCTCTTCGAATACACCATTTTGAAGATCAATGGAATCCATAAAACTTGCAGACATATCCATGAATCTTTCCATCTCTCCAACTTTGTTGGCTACATCATCAGCAATGTGCTCCATAGCTGCATCAAACATCTCTCTTTTATCCTTATCTCCAGAGATGATGTTCATAGCTGACTTCATAGCGGAATGAGAGGAACGAATTGCCTTTCTTTCTTCCTCCTTGTGCTTCACTTGATCCTTGGTATCCTCTAAAAGTATTTCAGAGTTTGTATACATCTTAGATAAGACTCTATGAAGTACGGTCAATTTATTTCTAAGTACATTATACTTTTCATTGGATTCTTTTAGTCTCGCTGCCTTTCTTGAAGAGAGCAACATGTTTTTCTCGTCGCCCAATTCTTTGGCTTTTCTGGCAAGTCTCATGTTTTGATCAATCTCTTTTTCATTGTCTTCAACCAATGTTTTAAGCTTTCGCATTTGACCTCTTATTGAGCCTATTTGCTTGCTGAGCTTAGCTAGATTGTCTTGAAGATCATCAACATAATTCTTTAGAATTCCAATGGGGTCTATCGTTACGAAAATTCCCGTAATCTTACGCATGATGCTTTTATATCCGTAGGATACGAGGGCTCTCATTTTTGGATCTAATACCATATATATGATGGCGCCAAGCACTAGGAGCATTCCTGCTAAGGCCAGTATATTGCTCATAGCACCAATAAGTAATGGAGCCAACTTTGCAATCAGGTATCCAGCACCAGCTAATAAGGCAATTAAAAATACCGCGCCAGTTACACCCTCCGGCTTTTGCCAAAATGACTTTGGCTTCGACTTATTTTCAAAATTTGTGAAATCACTCATCAGAGTTATTTTATAGATGTTTGGTAATTAATGATTCGTCTTCTTCAATTTGCGTATAAAGCTCGTTAAATGCAGTTTCATAACGCTCAGTAGTATCAGTTATTTTTTGTTTTGCTTTATCCAATTCTTGATCGATGGTTGATAATTTTTGATTGATCAACTGCATCTGCGTTTGTATGTCAAGTATTTTTTTCTCCAGTTCAAGATTTTTGCTACTTAAGGAATCTTTCTCCTTCTTTTTTCCAGAAACCTTTTCATTGATTTGTCTGGATGTGGCTTGGTCAAAAGCCTTTTTCTCTTTTTCAAGAACCTTTTTATAAAAGCTAATAGATTTAGATAATTTGTCTTTACTCAGACCCATAGTCGAAGCTGTGGCAAATGCAGATTTAATAGCAGTCGAGTCATCTAAGTTCATATCCTTTAGTGACTTGATTGATTTTCTAAATTTTAAATAATCAAATCCATCAGTGCTATGAGACTTTAGTGCCTTTAGTAGAAAGTTAAAACTCTTACTATCGGTTGTATCACTACTACTAAAAAGCTTTGAAATATCAATACTCATTTATTCAACGGTTTTTCAAATATAATAATTAATCATCATCGGGCTTCTGTAATTCTAAAACACTTAAATTCGGTAAAGCGTTTCCTCCAATCCCTTTTATATCTCCTAAAAGTTGACTGAGATTTTCTTGAACCACCCAGATTTGTTTTTCTCTTGTGCTCCATATTTTAGTCATGGCCTTTTTCTCAGATTCTAGTTGATTGCGCATGCCATCATATGTTTCTATAACACGCTTAACTTTTTGCACAAAATCATTACTTGTCAGGTAACTGTATAATAATTCCATTTTATCCCCTTTGTTCTCTTGAACATCCTTTACAGCCTGAGTTTGTATCAAGAGTTCTCTGAGAACCTTTGATAATGAAGCCACTTCACTAAAAGTACATACCCAAACATTTTCTACATTATCAAAACGATCGAGATTTTTTGGAAGTGTCTGTGTAACCAACACAGCTAGATCGCCCTTGACTCTTATTTGATCTTGCTTGAGTTTGTCGATCCACTTATGGTCAAAATTTTTAGTGCGCTTGCTTTCATAAACAATGGTCCCACAAAACTCTTGTCGTTCATTAATAACTTTTTGAATGACATCAGCCCCACTGATACCTTTGGGTACTTCTTCGACTTTGTCGAATGGGAATTGTTTTTTTAATAACTCTTCTAAAGCAAGCTCTAAAATTTCACCTTGCATTTGCATGCTGCCTTGCTCAGCTTTACGCTTCATCTCATCAATAAGCTTACTCTGATCTTCAAATTTTTTCCCCCATTCCATCTCTCTCAGTTTAAATTCTTCAAGAGACTTTTTCTTTGCTTCCTCCTCAATTGAAGATTGCTTTTCGAGCATCTTTTTTTGAAGCTCGAGCTCAAGATTTTCTCTTTCTTCCTTTAATGCTTTTTCCCTTTGCATTAATCGGACTTCTAATTCTCTTAGCTCTCGATTTTCTTTTTTCTTCTTCTCATTTTCTTCTTCGAGTGCCTTTAATTTGGCTTCGAATTTTTCTTCAGTTTCCTTTTTTATGTCTTGTTCTTTTTCTTCTAATTTACTAGCTAGCTGTTTTTTGAAAATTTCATTTTGCTTGGCTTTTTTGTCTTCGAATATTTTTTCACGATCCTCAAGTTCTTTGGCTTTCTCCTTATAATGGTTTGCATTTTCTGCTACTCTTTTTTCATACTCTTTTTGAAAGTGTTTTTGAATATTTCCAGAGAGTGCTTCCTCCACATCAAACTCATGCCCACAATTCGGACATTCTATTTTATCGTTTTTTAAACTCATGGTTTCTATTTAAAATGTACATCAGGCATATAAGGCAATTTCATCAATATTTTTATGCCTAAATCAATATTAAATGCTTCATAAGCAAACTTGTAAAGCATTTCAATTACTGGAGCCGTAATTTCATATTTATCAATTTTTGCTTTAGCAAACCTCAAGGTACGAATACCTTCTGCCACTTCATGCATTTCTTTTTTGGCCTCTTCTATAGATTTTCCTTCACCCATTAATCTTCCAAATTTAAAATTTCTACTGTCTGGGCTTGTTGCCGTAGCAATCAGATCACCAATTCCAGCAGTGCCCAAAAATGCATCCGCATTGACCCCTAATTTTTCACCTATGTATATGAGCTCATGAAGTCCTTTGGTGATTAACATCGCTTCCATGTTTTTGCCTAGATTTTTGCCTTTTAGTACTCCGGTTCCAAAGGCAATGACATTTTTTAAAGCGCCCGCTAGCTCAGCTCCCAATAAGTTATGAGATCCAAATACAAAATATTTATCGCTACTCAATACCTTATTGCCAGCATTGATTACCTCATCATAGGCACTTGCAATAACACCACCAGTGGGTAAGTCTTTCATGATTTCAGAAGCGAGATTAGGACCTGCTAGGCAGCCAAATCTTTTAACATTGGTCTCTTGAGCAATCACTTCGCTCATCGTATGAAATGCTTCTGAAGCCATAAAGCCAGATTCATTTTGGTTAAAGTCAAAGCCTTTTGTACCATGAATGATGAAGTGGTCAGGTTTTAAATAATTGGCAAAACTTTTAATTACAGATCGAAATCCAGCAGAATCAACTACAGGAAATATCAGTTTCGTTTGTTGAGCCAAAGCTTCAGGATCTTGCACAGCAGAGACATTATCTCTTACTTGGTAATCATGGAAGCGCCTTTCATTATTAATTTGGTCTACCAAGGATTTTCTTCTTGAATAAACTAAAACTGATACATTTTTGGATAGTAAATGACTCAAGGCCTTTCCAAAACTACCACCACCTATTACGCCTACTTTAGTAATTTCTTTCATTAATATTTAAAAGAATCAAACTTAATAAATCAATATTAGTTTATATATCGTTATTAAATTAATAGATTTAAAATTTGATGAAAAATATTTTCACGCTACTTCTTGTGTTTTCTTTCATCACTCCGTTGATTTCACAGATGGATCAAGGGATTCCTCTTCCTAATTATATTTATGAAGATGTTGTTTGGGAAGATCATGGAGAAAAACCCAATGGTTTTCATCTATTTTATCCTGGAGGAAAAATTAACCAAGACTTGAAAATAGTCTTTTTCGTTCACGGATATGGCGCCATCAATCCAATGATTTTTGGAAAGTGGATTAAACACCTTGTTAAGCAGGGTAGTGTTGTAATATATCCAAGATATCAGAGGAATTTAGTTTTACCGCGACCTCCAAGATTTTCAAGATATGCCAGCAAAGGTTATCATGCTGCTATGGATCGATTAGCATTGATTGAAGGTATGCGTATAGCTGAGGATGATATATATTATACAGGCCATTCTTATGGAGGTGTAATCATTACGGAGATTGCCGATAATTTGAAGAAATACAAAATGCCTGCACCTAAAGGAATATTATCATCAGAACCGGGCACAGGTCCATTTACAGGTGGCATAAAACAAAATTATGATGGTATTCCCACTGACACCAAACTTGTAATTATTTCTGGGTCAAGGGATTGGACGGTTCAGGATTATTTTGCTAAATACTTGTTTCAAAATTTATCCCATATTGAAGACCTGAGCTACTTCCTTCAAGAACCAGAAACTTTTGATTCTGTGAGAATTTCGGCTTCTCATTATGAGCCTTACTCTATAGATAGGATATTTGATAATGGCTATATGAATTATACTTCTAACAAAGCATTAAGAGTTTCGAAGTTGGATGTGATTGACTTTAATGTCTATTGGAATATTCTAGATCAATTGATGGGAAATTCTCAGTTTCCCAATGAAGATTTATTTAGTGATGCTGATTATTATTTTGGTAAGTGGAATTCTGAACAGCCGATGAAACCCTTGAAGAGGATCAGCAAAGTAGCACCCATGAAAAAATCTGATATTCGTAAACAAATGAAAGCGAAATATCGTGAATACCGAAAAAATAAGACAGGTCTCAACGCAAAAGAAAATAAGTAAAATTACGTCCTTAGATAAGAAGCTCCATTGACATCTATTATCGTACCTGTTGACCAAAAACTTTTTTCATCAGCCAAGAACAAAACAGCGTGCGCCACTTCTTCTGCTTTAGCTACCCGATTATATGGTGATTGTGCTTTTATGGATGCACCTCTTTCGCCTTCCAAAATTGCAGCAGTCATTTCTGTTTGAACAAAGCCTGGTGCTACCAAACCAACTGATATATTGTATGGAGCAAGTTTTTGAGCCATGCTCTGCCCAAATGAATTGAGGCCACCCTTACTCGCACCATAGGCTGGCTGGTCAGGCTCACCTCTAAATGCACCTCTAGAAGAAACAAAAATTATTTTTCCTTGATTTTGTTTTATCATTACTTGAGCGCAACAGAAGGTAAGATTTGCCGCACCCATTAAATTCACTTGAATGGTTTTATTCCATTCATCTTGCCAAGTTTTATAATCTACTTTATCAATAGGATGGTGTTCATGTATTCCAGCATTATTTACCAATACGTCTATTGTACCAAAATCATTTAGTACAGAATTCACCATTTCTTCAATGGCTATAGGATTTGAAAGGTCTGCCTGATACAATCGATGATTTTTACCTGGAAGTTCATGGATCGTTTTTTCTGCCTCAGTTTTATTCGACCGATAATTTAAGGCACATATTGCACCCTCTTCTGCAAAACTCATGGCACAGGCTTTGCCGATACCTCGAGTACCTCCAGATATCAAAACAATCTTATCTTTAAATCGCATAGGTATTAAGCTATTGAAATGATAAAGTAACGAATTTCAAATAGTCTATTAATAGCTATTGGATAAAAATTATTTCTTCTTTTTATTTTTTGCTTGCTGCCTTTGTTGCTCTGCCATGGCCGCTTCCAAGCGCGCTTGAAAACCTGATTTCTTTTTAGCAGGTTTATTCTTTTTCTTTTCTTCGAGTTCTGCCAGAATCTTGTCATTATCAAACAAGAATCTTTTAGCTCCTACAATTTGAAGAATGTTAATCAAACTTGAAAAGAATAAATAGCAAGTCAATCCTGATGCATAAGTGTTGAAAAATCCTAAAAACATGATTGGCATAAAATACTGCATGTATTTCATCATAGGATTGATCGAATTCATGTCGGTCATCTTACTATTATAATAAGTATATATGACCGTCGTAATCGCCCATAAAACCGTAAATAAACTTATGTGGGCTCCGAAGTAAGGAATTTCGAAGGGTAAATTTATGAATGCATCAAAGGCTGATAAATCGTCTGCCCACCAAAAACTTTTTTGTCTAAATTCAATGGATGCTGGGAAAAATCTATACAGTGCAATCCATATGGGCATTTGAATCACCATGGGCAAACAACCACCAAGAGGACTTACTCCGTATTCTCGATAGATTTTCATATTCTCCATCTGCATTTTCTGAGGCTCATCTTTAAACTTCTCCTTGAGGTGGGCAAGCTTTGGTTTTAATGCTCCCATCTTAGCCTGAGAATGAAGCATTTTGTACATCAAAGGGAATAGAAGCATTTTAATAATCAAGGTCAATAAGATGATGACCAATCCTTTGCTACTAATAAGTGTTGAAAGCAAATCAAATGCAGGTCTAACGACCCATCTATTGACAGTACCGAACAAGCTCCATCCGTAAGGAATAATATCTTCTAAATTATTTCCTGCAGCTCTCAAACGATCAAATTCATTTGGGCCTGTATAAAAGCTCATGTTGAATTTGTTTTTATCGAAAGGAATCAAGATTTCAGATTTAACGAACTTCAAATCTGAGTCTTCATCTTCAAGACCTATGGTTTCGAAAACACCAGAACTAAAATGATCTTCAGTGATCAGTGTTGCATTATAATATTGATTAGAATGTGAAACCCATTTCAATCTTTCATCCACTTCATCCTGATCATCCATCCTACAATTACAATAACTAAAGTCATCATCGGAAGGTTTGAAGTACACAGTCGAATACCAGCTCTCGTAATATGGACTCAATTCAATTCTATCTAAATAAGAATCCCATTGTAGTTTGATATGCTCTGTACCGGATTTAAAACTATTATCCAGTCCATTAAAACTTACATCATAATCAATTAAATAACCTACCTCTGTTGTTCCATCTTCATTGGTCTGTGGTTTTAATTCATAAGTTTGAACGATGCTACCTCCATTGTTCATTTTAGCGGTAAACTCAACACGGTTTCCTCTCTTGGCTCCTGAGAAATATAAATCTTTGGTTCCGACTCTTTCTGAAGCGTTGTTAAATGGTAGTTCATAATTGAAGACATTTTTCTCATCTTCCATTAGGATGACAGGTCCATTTGAACGGACACCATTTTCGTCTTCTGTTATTTTATTTTCAGTTTTTAGTTCAACTTGTTTAATCTTAGCTCCTTTACTTGTAAAACTGACCTTCATCAATTCATTCTCCAGTGTGAACAATTCTTCACTTCCAGACATCAAACCAGCTGCTGGTCCATATTTTTGTGTAAGGAAAGTACTTTGAGCCGCGCTATCCACAGGATTATTTTGAGTAATACTGGTAGGATTTGAGCTCTGTATTTGATCTTGTTCCTCCTGGCTTAGGACTTGTTCAGTCTGGGATAATTTGAGTGAATCTTGAATTCTCTTTTGCTCAGCAATTTCTGCTTCTGTTGGCGCATTGATGGTCGACCAGATGTAAAAAAGAACAAACAATAATACGACTCCAATAAATGTATTTCTCTCCATATATATACCTGCTTTTTAAAAGCATCGCAAATGTACGATTTTGTCTAATTTTTGCGACTTATATATACAATCGTCTTTAAATTTCAGATAAAATCTTGATTATTTAAATATTTCTAAGCTTAGGTAAATCCATAAATAGGAGAATATTGCCAAATTTCTAAAGAAAAAGGTCAAAAATCGAAGTTTCACTTTTTCAGCTTCTTTTCACCTCATATTTGAGTCATCGTTTAAAACTAAATAAAATTTACTATGACTTCAGTCACATTTACACACTTACTAAAAGAAAATACTTCGAAGCTCAATGCATACGCATATTATTTATCAAGAAATAGTATTACTTCAAAAGATCTATTTCAGGAGACCATTGCTCAAGCATTTGAAAAAAGGACTCAGTTTCAGATAGGAACCAATTTTGGAGCATGGACGAAAATGATTATGAGAAATCTTTATCTAAGACAGCAAACAAAGGGACAGTTAAGTTATGCCCAAGTTGATTACTTAGAAAAGTCAGATGACTTTTATACATGTTCTAGATTGTATGATAGCTTTGAAATTGAAGAAATTTCCAATCATATTGAAGATTTGATTCCTGAGTACAATAGCACATTGAAACTCTTTATGCAAGGATATAAGTATGAGGAAATAAGCGATCTACTAGACATACCCATTGGTACAGTAAAAAGTAGAATTGCCCAGAGCAGAAGAATATTAAAAGCTAAAATGATTAATTAAAAAAATAACACTCTCTCAATAATATAATGATAGGATTGCTAAAGCCTGTTACATGTTAAATCATGTGCAGGCTTTATTTTATTTGTTGAATAAGCCTAATGTTCCCGCACCTTGTTCGAATATAATATCTACAGGAATACCTTTTTTTGCAAGCATATCTAAATCACCAGCTAGAGTTTCACCAATGTTTGCATAATCACTTACTAAGGCAGCACAACGATCATAGTCTCCGTCACCTTGTATGGTCAGTATTGTTTCAGATAATTTATCAACAGCAATTTGAAACTTATCAAAATTTATTCGATATCTACCTGTTTCTGGATGTCGCGTAAAGGCATCTAATTCTTTAAAATAATTAAAGCGAATCATATTAGCTTTTCCATGCGCACTAGATGCACCAAACCTCACAGATCTGAAGATGCTGGTCATGAAGGTTACATAAAAGTCATGCAAATCCTCCTTAATTTCTCCTTTTTTATGCAATTGGTTTATCATATACAATCCTAATGCATCAGCTTTTCCTTCTTCGAGTGCAGACGCTAATTCTTTGAGTGCGGAGCGGACGGTTCCTTTACCATTAATCGTATTTTTAATCCCAAGTCCATGAGCTACCTCATGAAACATGGTATTTGAAAAAAATGCATTAAAAGTGA
Source organism: uncultured Saprospiraceae bacterium (assembly GCA_937961455.1). Taxonomy (GTDB): domain Bacteria; phylum Bacteroidota; class Bacteroidia; order Chitinophagales; family Saprospiraceae; genus CALGNN01. The sequence continues at coordinate 17,164 of CALGNN010000004.1, read as the reverse complement.
TATGTTTTCTTTGATCTTCAGCAATTAATTCATCTGCTATTGGGATTAAGATCTTATCAAATTTAGCCTGCATGGCATTTTTAAGCTGCAGTCTTCTAGTGCCTTTTGCCAATTGTACTTCTTCATCATTGGGTAAATTTATAGCAATGGTCTTGCTACCAGCATTACAATCGCCTGCGTAATAAACTACATCATAAGCATTTAATTCGGTATCATTTCCAGGAGTTTCAGCTTTGTAAGCAGGGTCAACTGGCAATCCTTTTTGAAGATCAGGCAAAAAGGCAGCATACTTTTCCAATCGTTTACTCCATTCCATATCTTTTATTAAAACATAGGCTTCGTGAGCAGCTTTGTAACCAAATAACTGATCTTCATAAGTTTCAATTGGACCGTATACCAGATCAATAGGATTGTCCTTCATATCTAGCCAAGCCATATCACTTTCTTGATATTCATCATTCAATAGTGCAGCAGCTCTCAACCGCAGGTACTTTTCAAATGCTTTATTTTCAGCTAGATCAGCTGCTTTTAATAGTAATGCAGAAGCTCTCGCAACTTCTTCCTCAAACATTTTGTGATAGGGGATGCTAATAAGTTGACCGTTCTTATCTCTTCTTATGAAAGTGTAAAGGCTGGCTTTATCAGCAATGTCAGCATTTTCAAATTCTTCTTTTGTCATATCAGAAGGATAATAGTTGGCTCCAAGTGCTTTAGGAGGTGTCCCTTTTATAAATGGGCTGTTCCCATCTAAACGATCCCAAGGTCCATAGTTGATTTCAATATATTTTCGCTCGCTTTCAGTTGCACTATTAAGTATTTGTTTCTTGTTTCCCAATGCTTCTACCCAAAATAAATCATCCATTATTTTAGAAGCATTAATGAGCGTGCTTACCATTTTTTTCTGATTGGTACTCAAATGGGATAAGTCAGCTTTTAACTTGAAGCTGGTATACTTTTTCAATTTTTCATCCATGTTGATGGGATTTATTGATGCCTCATACTCTTCGACAACTTCCTCATATACTTTTTTATCAAGATTGTCAACAGGTATGGTTTTCTGTCGACAAGAAACCAAAGCAAAAACACAACAAAATGCCAGGAGAATATTTTTCATTTTAAAGGTTGTTAAAATTGAGTAATTGAAACATTTCTTGAGGATATTCATCATAAACTGCAATGTCAGTTAATCCAAACTCTCCTCGATTACCTGAAAGTAAAATTTTGCCATACCTTTTGTAATCTGCCCAAGGTGTTGAAAATTTTGCCTTTCCGTCCATAGCATTATCATAAAAATCCCATTGACTGATAATGTTTTTTTCCTTTTCTACATAAACTAAATATTTGTCTTCAGGTGTAATTCCAGTGTTTTCAAAAGTTAGCGACAAGACATGACAGGGTACATTTCTCATATCTGGAGCTGTCCCGACATACTTTAATGAAACCCCAGAGTCTTTTAATTTATATGGCATGACAAGCCAATAGGAATCGTTAATCCAACTCTCTTTTATCATTTTTCCCATAGAATCTAACAAGGCTTCGTTTTTGATTTCGCGACCAAACTGATAAACTTTTGTTTTACCAGAATGGATGTTAGATATGATGGTAGTCGTATCAGAAGGAATTTCCAATCTAACATTCCCTGTATTTTTTTCCCAGTGCCAGCTGCGTCTTCCAAAAAAAGTCCAACGGAGCATTTTTGTTTCATCCCAAGCTTTTCGACCTCCCATGGTCTCCATGACAGCATCAGCTATTTCTATCGCTTTTTTATCTGATTTTTCTGCTAAGAATCCTTCAGCTGGAGGATTGCTGCTAAGCGGTTTTTGTTCGCAAGCTACAGTAGCGAGTACAATGAAAAACATTAGCATTGTAAAGAGTCTTGAACCCATTGTTTAAATCTTTGTTGACAATATAATAAATTGTATTCATCAAAAAGGGAAAGCTTTAAAAATGGTATCTTTGGAGTCCTAAATTGTAGAAAAAACAAGAAAATATGTTTGAAGGAATAAATGAACGGATGGAGAAGGCTTTTATGAGCCTTAAAGGAGATAGAAAAGTAACGGAAGTAAATATAGCTCAATCGATCAAAGAAATTCGTCGTGCCCTAGTTGCTGCGGATGTTAATTATAAGATTGCCAAAGAATTTACTGATAACGTAAAGGACAAAGCATTAGGAACTGAAAATGTACTTGCTTCTATTAAGCCTGGCGAATTGATGGTGAAAATCGTGCAGGATGAGCTCGTGGATTTGATGGGTGGACAAGCTGCAGGCATTAATATAAAAGCCAATCCTGGTATTGTATTGATAGCTGGTTTGCAAGGATCTGGTAAAACCACTTTTTCGGCAAAGCTTGCCAATTACCTTAAAACCAAAAAGAAGAAGAATCCCTTGTTGGTGGCGTGTGATGTATATAGACCTGCTGCGATTAATCAACTTTCCGTTCTTGGTGAACAGATTAAAGTACAGGTATACAAAGAAGAAGATAATAAAGATCCAGTCAGTATTGCCCAAAATGCCATTGAGCATGCTAAGATTCACAGCTTTGATGTTGTGATCGTGGATACTGCCGGTCGGACAGCGATCGATGAGGCTATGATGACAGAAATTAGAAATGTCAGATCTGGAATCAATCCTACAGAGACCTTATTTGTTGTAGACGCCATGACGGGTCAGGATGCAGTGAATTCTGCCAAAGCTTTTAATGAAGCTATAGATTATGACGGTGTCGTTTTGACAAAGATGGATGGTGATACCAGAGGTGGAGCTGCATTGACTGTAAAATATACGGTAGGTAAACCTATCAAGTTTATTAGTACAGGCGAAAAACTTGATACTATCGATGTCTTTCATCCAGATAGAATGGCACAGCGTATTCTTGGGATGGGTGATATTGTTTCTTTTGTAGAAAAAGCTCAAGAGCAATTTGATGAAAAAGAGGCAAAGCGAATAGAGAAGAAAATCAAGAAAAATAAATTTGATTTCAATGACTTCCATGGTCAATTGAAGCAAATTAAAAAGATGGGTGATATTAAAAGTTTGATGGGGATGATTCCAGGCATGAATAAGATGACTAAAGATCTTAATGTGGATGATTCAGCTTTTGGAAAAGTAGAAGCCATCATCTTATCAATGACCCCTCATGAAAGAGAAAATCCAGAAGTTCTTAACATGAGCCGTAAAAAACGGATAGCCTTAGGATGTGGACACAATATTCATGAGATCAATATGTTTATAAAGCAGTTTGATCAAATGAGAAAAATGATGCATCAATTGAGTAAGGGTAAAAATATGGAACGTCTGATGCAAAGAATGCCTAACATGAAGGGTAGGTAATAAATGGCTCTTTTGTCTAAGCTGTTGTAATTCTAAAATTATAAAATGAAACTAAGTAAAGTAGTCTTTTCAGTTAGTCTATGCATGTTATTCTTTTTAGCATGTACTCCTAAAATTGATATTTATACAGAAGAAATTTCTAAGGAAGTCCAATCTATAGATGTAGGATCATCTGCTGATTTTTTATCAAAGGAGCTCGTACAAGATGACAGTTGGACGATGGGCAGTTTAGAAAATGGAATGCAATATTATATTAAGAAAAACGCAAAACCTGAAAATCGCGCTGAACTTAGATTAGTTGTAAAAGCGGGTTCTGTAGACGAAGATGAAGACCAAAGAGGTTTGGCACATTTCGTTGAGCACATGGCTTTCAATGGAACCGAAAATTTTGCTAAGAATGAATTGGTTGAGTATTTAGAATCCGTCGGCTCACAATTTGGGCCTGATTTGAATGCTTATACAAGTTTCGATGAGACAGTTTATATGTTGCAGGTAAGAACAGATAGTTCTGATCACCTGAATAAGGGAATGTTAATCTTGCAAGATTGGGCTGGAGGTTTGAGCTTTGATCCTGATGAAATTGACAAAGAAAGAGGTGTTGTTTTGTCTGAATGGCGCACGGGCTTAAGCGCAGAACAAAGGATGCAACAAGAATATTTCCCTTTAATATTCCATGGTTCTAAATACGCTGAACGCCTTCCAATTGGGAAAACAGATATTATTGAAAACGCTCCTTATGATGCACTTATCGATTATTATAAGGATTGGTATCGACCAGATTTAATGGCATTGGTCGTTGTCGGAGACGTCGATATTGACCACATTGAATTAGAAATTAAAAAGCGATTTTCTCAATTGGAAAATCCTGAAAATCCAAGGCCGAAAGAGACACATAGTATAGGCGAACATGAAGAGACCTTTGTTAAAGTGCTTACAGACAAAGAAGCTCAATTTTCTCGAGTTAATTTAATCTATAAGCACAAGCAAAAAGATATGAAGACCGTATCTGATTATAGAGAAGTGATGGTGCAGCAATTGTATAATCAAATGTTGAATGCCAGACTATCAGAGTTGTCTAAAAGCGCTGTTCCACCATTTCTATTTGCCTATTCAGGATATAGCAATAGTGTGGCTGATCTTGCAAATTATTCTTCCATGGCTGTAGTACAGGATGGTGAAGTCATGCAGGGTTTTAAAACGATGTTAACTGAAAATAGGAGAGTAAGAGAATTTGGCTTTTTAGAATCAGAATTAGAACGGGCTAAAACAACTTTCATCAGTAATTTAGAGAAAGCGGCCAAGGAAGAATCTAAAATGGAGTCGGGTCGATTGGTGCAGCCTGCCATAAGTAATTTTCTGAAATCAAGACCCATGAATACGAAAGCTTATTTACTTGAAATATCAGAAGCATTAATGGATGGAATTAAAACAGAAGAAATAAATGAAGTCTCTGCTTCATGGTTTAGAGATGATAATCGAATTGTGATTGTTACGGGTCCTGAAAAATTTGCTGATAAGTTTCCAAAGGAGGAGAGCTTATTAAAATTATTAGAATTTGAGAATGCACTTACCGTGGAACCCTATGTCGACAGTGTAAGTGATGAACCCTTATTTGACAAAAGCTTAAAGGCAAGCAGAATTCAGAATGAAGTGGTCTACGATGATGTGGATATCATTGAATGGGAATTAGCAAATGGGGTAAAAGTATTTTTAAAAGCAACGGATTTTAAGAATGATGAAATATTAATGCGAAGTTATAGCTATGGAGGACATTCTAATTATTCGGATGAAGATTTTTATAGTGCAAGTAATGCTTCAAATTTAGTCAATGAGTCAGGGCTAGCAGGTTTTAATTCTATTGAATTGCAGAAAAAATTGACAGGAAAGAAATTGAGGCTTACGCCCTATATTAGTGAGACATCGGAAGGAATCAATGGTAATAGTTCGCCTGATGATCTAGAAACCTTTTTTCAATTATTGTATCTATATTTTACTGATGTAACAATTTCTGAAGATGCCATGTCTAATTTTGTTGAAACACAAAAAGGTATTTTTTCAAACCTGTATTCAAACCCTGAAACTTATTTCGCCAATCAGACCAGAAAGATTAGATATAAATCTCACCCTAGGAGAATGATACCCAAGGCTGAAGATTTCGATAAGATCGACAGAGCTAAAGCACTAGAGATTTACCAAGAGCGATTTGCTGATGCTAGTGATTTTAATTTTTTCTTTGTGGGTTCCTTTGACCTTCCTACAATGGAAAAATATGTGACAACTTATCTGGCCAATTTGCCTACTGTAGCTAGAGAAGATAAATGGCAAGATGTCAAAGCAGATCAAATACCTGGATTTATTCAAAAAACCATTACTAAAGGAGAAGCACCTAAATCCACAATTGAAATGGTTTGGCACGGAGACTTTGATGATTCAAGAGAAAATAGATATCTGTTTTATTCTATGATAGAATATCTTCGAATAAAATTGAGAGAGTCACTGAGAGAAGATCAGGGTGGAGTGTATGGCGTTAGATTAAGGGGCAATGTCCAACAGATACCAAAAGATAAATATTCAATTACCCTTTCTTATAATTGTGATCCTGATCAAGTTGAAAATTTAAATAAGGCAGTTAATGCCGAAATTATGAACCTTAAGCAGGGGAGTATTTTAGCTGAAGATCTGGAGAAAGTTACAGAGTCTCAAGTGCAATCGCGAATCAAAAACTTTGAAAGGAATTCATACTGGATTAGCAGTATGGTCTCTAGTCATAGAAATGAGATTGACTTCAATTTGAATACTTTAGAGAATTATAAATCATTACAATCTCTGATAAATGGTGCTGATTTAAGTTTGGCAGCGAAGAATTACTTTGATTTAAACCGTCATTTTTCATTTGTCTTAAATCCAGAATAGTAAACATCTATGGAAGCGTTGCTGCGTTTTAAAACGTTTGCTATGCAAGTTATACACTAAGGCCTCTCATTTCTGAAATAGCTATAGATTATTTATTAGTCAATGTTTTTAGCTATATTTACATATTATAAATCTTGTTAATATAATAAAATGAAAATCAGCAAGGCAGTTCAACATTTCCCTTTATACTTTATATTTCTAATATTATTTCAATCGAATGTAACGGCTCAAAGCTTGGGTTTTACGATTGATTGCGGAGATGCCGAAATAGGATCGGTGTATTGTGCACCGGTGAGAGTTTTTGGATTCAATAAGATGATTTCTGCTCAATTAAGTTTCAATTGGGATGAAACTGTGCTCAGCTATAAAGAGTTACAAAACCAAAACTTGGATCATCTAGATGGTTCTTATTTTCCTTTATCTAGTTCAGAGCTTGCCTTGTCATGGGTAGATTTTGGATATGTAGGTATTGACAAGCCAGACAGTACTGTCATTTTTGAAATTTGCTATGATGTCATAGGAAATCTTGGAGATACATCTAATATTGTCATTCAGCCACCTTCAAATTCTGGTGTAATGGAAATTTCAAATTTAGATGGGATCATTCCAAATGCTGATATTAATTTTGTTTATAATGAATGTCCATCTACCGTGGTTATGAGCGTTGCAACAAGCGAAGCGAAGGAATCACTTTTTCAAATGTTTCCCAATCCCACAACTAAATATATCCAGATAACATCTGAGATTAAATTTTCTACAATTGAAATCAGTGATAATAACGGAAAGACTATTTTGAAAAAAGACTTTGAAACAGTTACAAACGTTTCTCAATTTCAAACAGGCTGGTATTTGGTGAAGTTATCTAACGATAAGGAAACTGCTATTCAAAAGTTATTCATCATCAAAGAAGAATAAATTCTACTCCATACAATTGTTGTAAGAGTTTATTTCATCATCATTAAGCAAGTAAACCAGTTGCATATTTTCTTGATTGATCAATGCTCGAATAAAAATGGATTTAGATGAGCTATCTTTTTCTATAGCCATTTTAAGCATCTGGTTGCGATCTTTAAGGGCTACTTTGGTTTTATCTGGACAAGTTAAAAGATTATAATTGGTGCCTTCCATACTTAGTATACCTTCTTGTTGAAGATAAATACCAGATTGAATATTTCTGCTCAAATCACTGATGCTTTGATCTTCTAATATGACATCTTGAAGTGCATATGCTCCATCTTTAATCATGACCTTGGCGAAGCATTTTAATTTATTTTGGTTGTTAAGTGTCATTACACTTCTTTCAGCTGTGTAAGCTAAATCTTCATTTAAAAAGTATTTATTAAACGGTAATTCGAAGAGGGCTTTATCACCTTGAACACTTTTGATATTAAGTTCTAGATAATTTTTGTGTGGATAGGTTTGCTTAGATAAGGAAACAATTTTGGCAAAGCCTTGATTGTCACTTGCTATTTCTGCATATGCAATACCTTTGAAGGAAGGGTCTATGTAATTTGCTTCAAAAGAATTTAAAACAAAATTTAAATCAATATATTTTCCTCTAAAAGGATCGTAAGGATCTACGGGGCTAGTTTGGAAATGAAACTCCGTTCCATTTTTTATGACCGCCTCTTGATTGTTTAGCATTTTTAAGGGGATGTACCATTGCGCTAAAATCATTAGGAAGAACAATAAATATTTAATATTCTTCATGTTGTTTTCTTTTTTGAAGCATTAAATAGTTTGCCATAAAAAATCCGGCGCCTAGTAGCATAAACAAGATCCCTCTAAAAACAAAACTTAAATCTTGGTCAAAAAATCTACAAACTATTAGAGCAGTTATTATGATCAAACCATAATTTAAAATTCCTAAATGATTTTCTTGGACCCCTTGCCTTATCGTGTAAATCCCCATCACTAAACCTATTAAGTTTACAGCAATGGTTGCTATGAGGGGGTTAAATTTTCCTACAATAAGTAAGATGAAAAATATTAAAATGGTGAAATTTATTGGACGAAGTTTAGCTAAATTATTTTTCGATTTCAAGTAATAATAACTGATAATACTAAGGACGATCCAAGCTAAAATGGCAAAGAATTCTTTTGATGAAAAATAAGATGTATAAATGATTTCCTTGTCTTCCCAATATTCCCAAATTGGAAAGAAACTATAAATCAAGAGTATTACAATACTACCAACAGACCCAATTAGTAAATAGGGATTTTGTAATAATTTTTTATTCGAAAAATATTGACTCCTTCCGATGACTAGTAGAAAACTAAAAAATGCTAAGTATAAAATACCTAAAAGTTCTTCATGATCTTCCATTGCTATGCCTGCTGTAATACAAAGTGAAATAGGAACTAGGTAATGCAATACACTCAGAATGTGTTTTACGTTTTCTCCTTTTTGCTGTTCTTTAAATTTAAAATAATAGAAAGGTAAAAGTGCGAGTAAAAGCAAATAATAATAGTTGATGGTTTCTATTTTATTATGGGTAAAAGAGTAGCTAGATTCATTTGAATAAATCGTAATTCCAATTAAATAAAATACAGCAACAATGGATGATGGCATGAGATAAACTAGTGGAAGTGCTAAAAGCATCCAGCTTAGTAAAAATGATTCCAAAGATCCAGTAATATTATAAATTTGACTTAAAAGGGAAATGCAAATTGCTATAGCAAAAAAAAGGAATGCTGATGATGCCTCTGTCCAAGCTCTTTTATTTGATTTGAATTTTAGTGCGATAAAACAAAGAACTTGTCCTATCAATAAAGGCGTAAAAGCTATGACCGTTTTAAATAGTTTACTCAATTGATCCCAATTGTGTGCAAGGATCAAGATTATTCCGAGTCCAATGAGACATGCTCCAATAACAGCAAATATGGTAATTAAGTTATTGGGATTCTTTTGAGCGTTTGCTTGATAATAATTACGAATACGATCTGCTGTTGCTTGATCAACAATTTCTTGTTCTGTAAGTTTTTGAAGTTCTTTTATCAGGTCAATTTTCATAGCTAAAGCTGAGCTACAAACTTAAGTTTTAATTAGCTCAATTACAATCATAAAATTGAAACCTAGTCAGACTGTTTTACCTGACTAGGTTTCAATTATTTTATTGTACTACAAATGTTACAATTCGAGATTGATTGTTTGCAATCAATACTGCATGGTATGCACCCGGAAGTAAATTGCCAAGCGAATAATCAACGCTATGATTTATAGCCGGAGCCTCTAATCGATAGTCTTGCAAAAATCCTTGATCATTATAAATCCTTACTTGAAGTTCTTCTTGTTCGGATAGGGCAACATCTATTTTGAAATTACCATCATTCGGATTAGGGAACAAGCCTACCGTTTTAATAAATCCTGGGTTTGGACTTACTTGACCAAATTCTGCAGAACTTTCGTAAATGATGATTTCTTTTTCAACGATGGAGTTGCATTCTCCATAAGATGCTTCAAGACCAATAATGTATACACCCGGACTATTAAAAATAAAGGTATATGCGTTAAATTCATTTCCTACCAAACTTACCTGAGACTCATCATAGTGCCAAGTAATAGAATCTGGAATTGGCCAAGATATTTCAACAGCTATTATTTCTTCTCCTGCGACACCCTCACTCGGAAGTAAGAAATGAGGTGTAAATCCATCTTCATTGTACGTTACCAAAATACTATCTACACCGATGCATGCATCTTCATTCATTACATCAATGTAGTACATGCCTGGTTCACTAACAAAAATATTTTCTTTGTCAGAATAAAAGCCATTATCAGAATACCATTCTTGAGACCAATTTGGATTCGTTTGGTAAAATTCGATGGTTGATCCAATGCAAATACTTGTGTCACTTGCTGGGAATATTCCAGGCTCAAATAAATCTGGGTTAGCTATTTCGTAATCAAAGGTTTGTACACAACCATAAGAATCCGTTACACTAAGTGTGTATTTATCTGCTTCGATACCAAACAATAATGGAATACCAAGTGAGGGGACAGACCAATCATAGATTAAGCCTTGTATATCACCTTCAGGTTCTAATATAATTGCTCCATTGTTTGAACCAAAGCAAGATGGGTTCACTAATGTGTCGATACCTATGTTATATTCCTGAGAAGTTTCGAAAATAAAAGTTTGAGGATACCATTGGATACAGCTTGTATCTTCTAAGGCAACCGCTACTTCGTAAATTCCATCAGGTAAATTATTGTAACTACTGATATTACTCCAAGTCAAGGTATTATCTAAACTGTATAAATAGTTTTGTGATAAATTATCTACGGTAATATTTATAATACCATCTTCTTTAAAACAACCGCTTGGCTCACTAGCATTTACATTAGTTATGATGAAGTTTGAACTCCCTTCAGAAATGCTTATGCTCTGTGGGTAATATGACAAGCAATTGGTTTCATTATTTTGAACAACGATTTCATAATCTCCAGGAGTTAAGTTGTCAAAGATGTTATTGCTAAAAAAGTCAACACCATTTATACTATAACTCAAGTTGTCTGGATTATCGACAATGATTTCAATGTATCCATTATCACTTCCACAAAATTCTGCATCGTTGACTACGACTTCTAAAATGTTAGCAGCAGATGGACTTTGCAAAATAATAGGATCAATTCCTTCTATGAAACATCCATTTTCATAATATAGGTAGATGTCATAAACTCCCTGACCCAAACCTTCAAATAGATTGTCTTCTTGGAAACTGAGTCCTCCATCAATACTAAATGAATCTGGTTGGAATAGACTTAATGTACTAATGGTAATGCTTCCATCGTCTTCAAGGCATGATGATGGTTCAATGATAGTTGTATTGTAAGGCACATTGTTAATATATTCATTCGGATACAATGGCTCATCTAAGCAAAACAAACATCCAGTTGCAAGATCACGTAAGCAGAAATCATAACTTTCCATGAAGTTGAGATTAAATAATGAATCGATCCATGTTATACCTCCATCTAAACTGTATTCAAAATCAGAATCTACACTTAGATCAAGCAACATGTTTACAGTATTGCCGGCGCATAGTATTCTGACTCGAATGTCTTCAATGATGTTTTCATTAAATACTACAAGATTTAAAGTCTCAATAGTATCACAATTGTCAACTGAATGAAGTGTGTCAAAGTATGTGCCGCTTGTATTTAGATTTTGACCATTATATAAATAAGTAGTCCCTTCACAAATTTGTACATCTCTCTCAGTTTGAACTAAATCTTCTACGAATACAACCACAGTATCATAAGATGCACAATTATTTGCATTGTTAGCCTCCACTATATAAGTGGTGGTTTCCGTAGGTGCTACCCAAATACTTAAACTAGTTTCTCCAGTGTTCCATGTAACCATATCAATACTAATCGCATTTAAATTGATAGTGTCTCCAATACAAATACTTTGATCTAAGCCCGCAAAAACTTGAGCAACAGGCGCTACTTCAACTAAGGTTGAATCAGAAACCATATCTCCACTAGCGTCTGTGACCGTTACATAATATTGTGTTGTTACCAAAGGATTTACAGTTACTAAGGCTGAGCTGTCACCAGTATTCCATATATATTGAAACGGTTCCGTGCCTCCAGTAACAAGAGGATTTAATGTATAGCTATCACCTGCACATAAAATGTCTGAAGGTAAAAAGTTAATTAAGAGATCAGGTTCAGTACCTACTACTACTGTAATTTCATCAGAGTTGGTACAACCATTACGATCCGTAATTGTGACAGAATAACTTCCAGTAGCAGAAGGTTGAATGATTGTTGTATCACTGTTTGATCCAGTACTCCATAAATAAGAATATGGTGCTGTTCCTCCACTACCAACGGCAGTTAGTGTTACGATTTCACCTAAATTGATGGCTACATCATTTCCCGCATTGACATTGGGTGATGGATGCATGCTTACAGAGGTGCTTGAAGAAACAATGTCTCCGTCAGCATCTGTTACAGTAAGTCCATACATGGTATTGTTATTTGGAGAAACCCAGATTGTTGCACTGGTTTCGCCTGTACTCCAAAGATATCCATAAGGACTGACTCCTCCTGAAACATTAGGATTTAACAATATGGAATCCCCTGAACATATAAATTGTTCATCGGGTAAATTGATCGCAAGATTTGGATCATCTGTAACAAATACAGTTACCGTATCAATATCAGAACAACCATTATAATCAGTGACGGTTAAGTAATAATCTGTATCAATCGTTGGGCTAACAATAATGTTAGCATTATTATCTCCAGTACTCCACAAGTAGGTATATGGCTGTGTTCCACTTGTCGCTGATCCACTAAGATTTGCTGAGCCTCCGAGAGGAATTGTTTCATCAACACCTGCAAAAGCCATTGGAGATGGGAAGACTGTCAGTGTAACAGAGTCGGAAACCATTTCTCCAACTGCATCGGTAACTGTTACATTGTATTGTGTAGTTACTGTTGGAGTTACAAATAATAATGATGTTGTATCTCCTGTATTCCATAAGTAAGAATAGGGTGTCACGCCTCCAGTTACAAGCGGATTTACAAAGTAAGATTCTCCTTCACATAATAGATTAGTAGGGAAGAAGTTAATAGCAAGTTCTGGCCCAACATTTACAACAACATTTATTTCATCTCGATTAGTACAACCATTTTGATCAGTTACAAGCACGGCATAGGAGGTGTTTGCAGTAGGACTTACTACGATTGTATCATTTGTTGAACCCGTATTCCATAAATAGTTGTAAGGAGATGAGCCTCCATTACCAACTGCTGTGAGTGTAGTTAAGTCACCTAAATTTACTGTGATGTCTGGTCCAATTGAAACAGTTGGAGTTGGATATAGACTAACTAATGTACTAGCTGATTCAATATTTCCATTTGCGTCTGTAACTGTAAGACTGTAAGTCATATCAGTATTTGTAGCAACCCAAATTGTAGGACTGGTTTCACCTGTGCTCCATAAGTAAGTAAATGGACTGACACCTCCAGTTAGATTTGGGTCTAATTCTATAGAGTCTCCTATACAAACGAATTGCTCTACTGGGAAATTAATCATTAGATTCGGATCATCAGTAACAAATACTGTAACTACATCTTGTGATGTGCAGCCATTCGCATCTGTGACAGTTAATGAATAATCCGTTGTCGCAGTAGGAGTCACCACTATATTTTGTGAGGTTTCACCTGTGCTCCACAAATATTGATAAGGCGTTGTTCCTCCTGTTGCTCCTGCTCCAAGATTTGCTGAACTGCCTAAAATAATAGTTTGATCCGCTCCTGCATTTGCTGAAGGAGTTGGATTCACTGTTACAAAGAGATCGTCAAATCCTGGACATCCATTAGGTTCTGAAATCGTAACGCTGTATAAAGTGCTAGTTGTAGGGTTAATTACAATTGTAGGACTGGTTTCGCCAGTGCTCCATAAATAGCTGACATTATTACTTCCATTATGAAATGGAGCAATACTAACTGCATCGCCTTGACATATTTCAATATCTGGTCCTAGTCCTACTATTAGACCTTGTAAAATTGTAATGTTCATTTCATCTTCACCTGTACAACCATTTATATCGGTTACTGTCAAACTGTAAATAGCATCGTTTGATGGACTCACAGTAATAGATTCGGTAGTGGAACCATCACTCCATAAATAATTAAAAGGACCAGACCCGCCATTAATTAGCCCATTTAATTCAATTGAATCACCCAAGCATATTTCTTCGTCTGCTCCAAGGCTCACAGAAATATTTTGAAATACTTCAATTTCAATTATATCAGTACCAGTGCAACCTCCGGCATCTGTAACCGTAACTGAATAACTGCTCGTGGTGCTTGGACTCACTGTTATTGAAGCACTAGTCTCACCGGTGCTCCAGAGATAGTTGAAAGGTGCAGTCCCAGATAAAACATCTGGAGATAAAACAACTTCTTCACCTGAACAAATTGGAATGTCAGGGCCTAGTTCAATACTTACATTATCATCAACAATAACAGTAATTTCATCTGATCCTTCACAGCCATTGACATCAGTCACGGTAACAGAATAATCAGTTGTTACACTTGGACTTACCGTAATTTGCATGCTTGTACTACCATCACTCCACAGATAACTAAATGGTGCTTGGCCTGTGCTAGTGTTTGCGGTGAGGCTTGCATCTGAACCTGGACAAATACTGACATCATCTCCAAGATCAACCGTAAGGCTATCATTCACTGTGATAGTAACTTCGTCTTGTGCCGTACATCCATTTTCATCAGTAACGATGACAAAATAAGTAGTTGTCTCATCTGGGCAAACTGTAATATTTTGTTCTTCTTCCTTAGTACTCCATAAATAGTCAACACCTCCAGTAGCAGATAAATCAACGCATTCACCTTCACAAATTGTTTGGTCAGGTCCTGCATCCACATCTGGCAAATCATTTACATTCACTTGAATGACATCTTCTGCGGTACAGCCATTATCATCTGTGATGGTAACGGAATAAGTTGTAGTTGTTGTTGGTTGTACAGTAATTTCAGATGTGATTTCACCAGTGCTCCATTCAAAATTATAAGGAGCTACTCCACCACTTGCAGAAGCTGTTAAAAGTGTGCTATCCATGCTACAAATGGTAACATCATTTCCAAGCTCAACTGTTGGAGTTGGATTAACAAAAATTTGTATTGAATCAGAATCTGTACATCCATTAACATCCGTCACAGTAAGAAAATACATTATGTCTTGAGTAGGAGTTACTGTAATGTCTGGGGTGTTTGCTCCATTACTCCAAAGATAGGTATAAGGAGCTGTGCCTCCTGTGGTTGAAGAAACAATTGTTGCATCCTCACCAAGACAAATAGTTTGATCAATGCCCAAATCTACTGATACAGCTTCATTGACCGTTACACTTATATCTGTTGTTGCTTCGCAACCGTTTTGATCTGTTATTGTCAAGGAATAGGTTGTATTTGTAGTTGGGCTTACATCAATAGATGAACTTGTCTCTCCCGTGTTCCATAGATAATTATAAGGTGCTGCTCCACCATCACCATCACCAACTAAAGTAATTATATCACCTTCACATAAGGTGCTTTGTGCAGTTATAGATGCAGTTGGATTTTCAAAGACAGTGATTGATACCTCAGATACATCAGTACATCCATTGCTATCAGTAATCGTCAGCATGTAAGTTGTAATACCTACACTTTGATTTACTTCAGGATTAGGGATCGGATCTAGTCCATTATCCCAATTGTAAGTATAAGGAGCTTGACCACCAGTTGCACTTGGCGAACCACCTAGTGTAACTGTTATACCTTCGCAAACTTCTTGGTCCTGCCCAGCATCAGCCGTTGGATTTTCAATAACGGTAATGGTCACAGTTGAAACGTTACTACATCCATTGTCATCAGTAACGGTCAATGAATAAGTCGTAACTCCAATACTTTGGGTTACAGTTGGATTAGAAACAGGATCAAGACCATTATCCCAATTATAAGTATAAGGAGCCTGTCCACCAGTTGCGCTTGGCGAGCCACCTAAAGTAACATCTGTACCATCACAAACTTCTTGATCTAGTCCAGCATCAGCCGTTGGATTTTCAAATACCGTAATTGTTACATCATCTACATTCGAACAACCATTGGCATCAGTGACAGTAACTGAATAAGTTATGACTCCGACACTTTGTGTGATTGTTGGGTTAGCCACAGGGTCAAGTCCATTATCCCAATTGTAAGTGTAAGGTGCAAGTCCTCCCGTTGCAGTAGGAGATCCACCAATTGTGACAGATGTTCCGTCACAAACTTCTTGATCTGTACCCGCGTTAGCTGTTGGATTTTCAAAAGTAGTAATTGTTACATCATCTACATTCGAACAACCATTGGCATCAGTGACAGTCACAGAATAAGTTACGACTCCAACACTTTGCGTTACAGTAGGATTAGCCACAGGATCAAGTCCATTGTCCCATGTATAAGTGTACGGCGCTAATCCACCATTAGCAGTTGGTGTTCCACCTAAAGTGACGGATGCTCCTTCGCAGACTTCTTGATCAGGTCCTGCATCCGCAGTTGGATTTTCCCAAACAGTAATGGTGACCTCGTCGATATCGATACAACCATTGGCATCCGTAACCGTGACTGAATAAGTAACGATTCCAATACTTTGAGTGACTGTTGGGTTGGCGACTGGATCAAGTCCGTTATCCCAATTATAAGTATAAGGAGATTGCCCTCCTGTTGCAGTAGGCGTTCCACCAAGAGTAACAGATTCTCCTTCACAAACTTGTTGGTCAGGGCCTGCATCAGCTGTTGGATTTTCCCAAACGGTAATGGTGACTTTATCGATATCCATGCAACCATTAGCATCGGTAACCGTGACTGAATAAGTAACGACTCCAATGTTTTGTGTAACCGTAGGGTTAGCGACTGGGTCAAGTCCATTGTCCCAATTATAAGTATAAGGAGATTGCCCTCCAGTTGCAGTTGGTGAACCGCCAAGGGTGACAGCCGTTCCATCACACACTTGTTGATCAGGCCCAGCATCAGCAGTTGGGTTTTCCCAAACGGTAACGGTGACTTCATCAATATCGATACAACCATTAGCATCTGTAACGGTAACTGAATAAGTAACGACTCCTATGTTTTGTGTAATCGCAGGGTTAGCCACTGGGTCAAGTCCATTATCCCAATTATAAGTATAAGGAGATTGCCCTCCAGTTGCAGTTGGCGTTCCACCAAGCGTGACAGATTCTCCATCACAAACTTGCTGATCAGGACCAGCATCCGCTGTTGGGTTTTCCCAAACGGTAATGGTGACTTCATCTATATCAATACAACCATTAGCATCGGTAACGGTAACTGAATAAGTTACAACTCCAATGTTTTGTGTTATTGTAGGATTGGCCACAGGATCAAGTCCATTGTCCCAATTATAA
>CALGNN010000003.1 GCA_937961455.1 uncultured Saprospiraceae bacterium | reverse complement strand
ATGCATGGCCGCCATCATCACGAAAGAGGAAATGATGAAGCAAAAATCAATGCACAACTTGATGCCGTAAAAGATTTTAATGGGACGATTGCATTTATTCCTGGCAACCATGATTGGAATGAAGGGAAGAAGGAGGGAGCTGCTTATTTAAAAAGACAAGAAGAATATATAGAGGGTATTCTTGGCCCAGATGGATTTATTCCAGACGATGGATGTCCTGGTCCAGTCCACGTAAATCTGAGTAATGATATCAGTATCATAATCATAGATACACAATGGTGGTTGCAAAAAAAGGGGAGACCCTATGGAGTGGATAGCCCTTGCAAAGTAAAATCTGAAGCACAATTTGTAGAACAATTATCTTCCACCTTAAAGGACGTGGGCGCAGGTAAGCAGATCATTGTCGTAGGGCATCACCCTATGTACTCTAATGGTTCTCACGGAGGACATTTTACTTGGAAGGATCATGTATTCCCCTTGACCATGGTGTACCCCAAATTATACATTCCGCTCCCAGTCATAGGAAGCATACTTCCACTTTATAGAAAGTGGATAGGTAGTAGACAAGATATTCCACATAAAAAATACCAAGCCTTGATCCATGCATTAGAATCCAATTTCAAAAATCATGAAAATCTGATTTATGCTTCTGGTCATGAGCACAATTTGCAATACACGAAGAAGTTGGGATTTCATCATATCGTGAGTGGTGCGGGTTCAAAAACGAACGCATTGAAACTGGATGAAAATATTTTGTTTGGAAAAGCGACCAATGGATTTGCTAGAGTGGTCTTATCCAAAGAAGGTATGATTAGCATTGAGTATTACGGCATAGATGAAAATGTGAAGACAGGTAAGTTGTTGTTTGCAAAAGACTTGCACAAGCTCATTTAAAATTTAATCACATAGTGATAAGAAGAATTCTTTTTAGTTTCAGCTTCTTTCTGTTTTGACTTAACCGTAGTTTTAATTTGATATTGCACTTTGGTCTCAAGCTTTTTTGCTTTAGGCATTTTAAAATGCACATTAATGTTTTTTTGAAATTTAAGTTTGCTTGACCGATTTTTAGGCACCTTAAATTTGAGCAACTTGACCACTCTTTCAGCCTCTTCATCCAAACCGTAACCAGGTCCTGAAATGACTTTAGTTTTAATCACCTTGCCCGACGCATTGATCATGTATTTTATTACGACTACTCCTTCAATTTTTTTTTCCAATGCCTCCTTGGTGTACTTCTTGTGCTTGCGTATGAATGCACGCATAGCATCAACACCTCCCTCGTAATAGGGTTTTTTGATGAAATGTTTATCCTGCCGTTCTTTTTTCAAAATGTTTATTTCAGGAAGTAGTCAATGCTTGAAACAACACGTACCATTTTTTCTTTGAAAAATTCTTGACCATCGCTGGATCTATTTGCCGGAAGAATAGAAATGATTCCTTGATTGGCTCTTTTGATTTCTCCTACGGCGCTTCCAGAATTATTAGCAAATTCTTGTGCGGACACTCTAGCTGCTTGGGTAGCTTCTTTTAGCAGCTCCGGTTTGATTTCATTAATCTTAGTAAAATAATACTTAGGTCTGGACAGCCATCGATCGCCTGTGATCAATATGCCTTTGTCGATCAATTCACTTACTTGTTGTGAAGTCTTTTCTAATAAATCCACATTACTGGTATTTACCTCAATCCTAATTGTTGCAGTGTGTTTGGCAGTGGCACCTTGATACCAGTTTCTATTAATACCGATTTCTTCTGTTTTAATTTCTGAATCGCTAAAGCCCTTTTCTTCCAAAAAGTTTTTAACCACATTCTCATGATTTGAAATTGCAGCTTTTAATTCTGGTATGGTATTAAGATGATATTCAGAACTGATCATCCAAGACCCCTTATCAGCAGATACATTTTTTTCTGCTAATCCCTTTACGGAGACATAGCGTTGCTGTGCTCTTGATTTATAAATATTCTTGGACAATATGAAAAGACCTAAGAGAAAACTCAGTCCTAGTATGATCGATGGTATGAGGTATTTATTACCCGTATCCATATATTTTTTGGGTTTCTATTATTCTAATTCGCCCTCTTGCTCTAGATACCAAACTACAAAAAGTATGATTAAAGTCATTGAGCCGAAAATTGTTCCGAAAGTTAACATGTTGTATAGTGTTTACCTTATATAGACTTGCTAATTGAATAGAAGTCACAAATCCTACCTATAGTGTTAAGGTATTAACATTAAGTCGAAATTGCAAATCAAAGAAGATTTATGTAATCAGGAATTTTTCTGCATCCTAGTAGAAAATAAAATCCCTAATTATGAAAAATCTCAAACTAACAAAGAAAGAATGGCGGATTTCAATATTGATCCATAGCCTTTTACTAGGATTGGCTTTCTTTCCTTTTTTGACACTAAATCAAGAGAAAGAAGAGGCACTGCAAATTGTAGTCTTGGATTTTACAAAAGAGATTCCTGAACCTAAAAAAGAGACCGTAGCAACTCCAGTAGAAGTTCTTGCAGCAGCAAGTAAGAAGGATGTAGTAGAAGAGAAGGTCAAGAAAGAAACAAGGCCTAAGGAGCAAAAAGCTGATGTCGTAGCAACTAAGCCAAAAGAAATTGATGCTCCTGTTACATTTGAAGTACCTGTTGAGCAGGAAGTATCTGTTCCTAAGGAAATTGTAGTAGAAGAAAAAATAGAAGATGTGATAACAGAAGAACCCATTCTTGAAGAAGCACCTATAGAAGAAGAAGTAATCGAAGAGATTCCTGTGACAGTTGAAGAAGAAGTTATAGAAGAAGTTGTTGTAGAAGAAGCTATTAAAGAGGTAGAAGAGCACATCGTAGAAGATGAGCCAAGTAATACAAATGTGGATGATGTTGAATTGAGCACAAGCGATGAGGAGGCTGTCGATACAGATACTGAGCTTACAGAGGTCATAGACGAAGGAGAAGCAAATTCTGATGTATCTGATGAAGATACTGGCGATGAGCCAGGGAGTGGATTTATCGAAGGAGATGGTGTTTTAAGTCGCCCTATTATTTTTAGAAATGATCCTAAAAATTTGGCGATAAAATCAGGCACCATCGTGGTGAAAGTTTGCATCAACAGAAAAGGAATGGTCAGTTATGCAGCGTTTGATAATGAAAACTCAACGATTCATGATCCGGAAATTAAAAAATTGGTCATGGCTGATGTAGTCGATTATCGTTTTGAAAAATCATACAGTGCTCCTGAAAAAGAATGTGGCAGACTTAGTTATCATTTCAAGTTTAATAAATAGACGATTGTCTTCTGAGCTTGCCGATTGTCATTCTAAGCCCCCCAAAGCGCTAAAGCTTTTTAAAATTAAAATAAAGAGAATTCGACTTTTTTCGTTTTTGTTTCAAGACAAAAAGGAAAGAACAGATTTAATAAAAACACATTGCTTTCTGAACTAAGATTAAAGTGACTACTAGAAGCTAATTGTATAGCTCTGATTGCCTTAGCATTAAAAACTTGTCGTAGATAATTTGCCGAAGAATGGTGTGATAATATGAAAGGGAGCGCATGAAAATGCGCTCCCTTTTGTTTTTTGTTTGTGGTTCGATAGACTCGCCACATAGACTTTAGCCTGCACTATTCCAGGTACATCATTTTCTTGCCTGCTGTGAAGGAGTCAGAACTTATTTGATAGTAATAAATTCCGCTTGCTTTAAACAAGGCTTTTTCCAAGTTCATGGAATGCATACCTTTCTCGAAATACTGGTCCTTTACAAAAACTACATTTCCAATTGGATCAAAAATTTGAACATTCACCCAAGAGGCTTCTGCAATCTCAAAATTGAATGTAGTTTCTCCTGCAAAAGGATTTGGAAAGTTTTGATGCAATGCATTCTTTGCTAAAACATCATTGCTTGGATGTGAATCGCTAAACACCATGGCCAATTCCTTCTCCTCATATTCTGAGCTGAACCAAGCTGATTTTGTAATCGTAGAATTCAAGTTTAATGCTGTGCTTAGATCTACATTTTCTAATGCTGTAACAGATAGGTAGAATAACGCTTCGTTTTCATTGATTTCTTTAACAGTGCTTTCATTCCAACTAAAGCTCATAGAACTTGGAGTATGTATGGCATAATTAAAAGAACTCAAATCTAACTGTCCTGAAACCAAATGATCTATGGTAAGATTCTGCACTTCTAAACTAAATTGTAATCCTAAAATTTGATCAAGATCTTTTACAAATACTGGAATTAAGTCCGAAGTATTTTTATCAAGGGTTTTGTTTGGTACGGATAAAAGTGCTTCAGATGAACGCTCTGACAATTCTTCTGAAAGCGCAATAGTAGCAGAACCATTTACATCTCCAATTTTGATGGCTGTGAAGTCAATATTCATGCGCATGTTTTGATCATTCACAATAATCTCTTCTGCAAATGGCCAAGGCTGATCTGGATTTACAAAGACAAAATCTTCATCTACAAACCTCCATGATTTGTTGTTAGGGAACTCTTGATATATGCCGAGAATCAATTTTCTTAACTCGATCATATCAATTGCTGAAACCCCATGAGAATCATTAATATCTGCTGCAATAAATTTATAAGGACTGTCAAAGCTCTTGATGCCCAGTAAGTGCTTTTGAATCGCTACAAGGTCAAGTGTGCTAACTCCGTTAAGTGGATTCGTATTTTTCTCAGGTGAGAAAATTACCTCATCTTCTGTACTCGAATGGAAAGCATATCCATCTACATTGGTCATCAATTGTGTGGCATCTGCATCTACCACAACTTCAGGTAATGCATCTCCATAATTCGTGAATGTAGAAATCATGAATGGGTTAGGAGCAAGGGTGTCACAAATTTCTTCGTTATCTCCAATGAAAATAAATGTGGTGCAAAAATCAGAATTACCAGATTCGTCCGTCACCCAAATTTCAACCTCATTAATTCCAATATCATCGCAAGTGAAAGTCATTCATGTATGATTGACATCATCAGAAAATGAAAATAACAGATCTTCCATTGCTGTGCAATTATCAAATGAGCTTGCATCAAAATCATTTGCCCATATGGTAACTTCTCCTGTGTTAGGCATAATCACAGTTGAAAGGCCATTGATGCAAACAGGAGTTGGTTGCTTGCAATCCGCTACATCAAATGGTACCGTGCAACTTGCTTCATTTCCACATGGATCTGTTACGGTCCAAATGATTTTATGTTCTCCGATTGGGTGGTAAGGTTCATCTACATCTCCTTCTCCTGCGATGTCAATTATCCCATCACAATCGTAATCTATTTCGTATTCAAATAAGAAATCTCCAAGAATTGTAATCGTTGTATCATTCACTACCGTGATAAGACTGTCTACCTGAATGTTGACAGTACTATCAACATCAACGGTCACAATGGTATCAATGGTAATATTGATGAGTGTATCAATATCAACTATATAAGAGCTGTCATTAACGATCGTTGTTCCTAAGGTATCTGTACTGCAGAAACTTAAATTGTCCATTCCAAATCCAAAGGCACCCGCTTCCATTCTATTTCCTTCGACTCTTAAACTTCTCACATTGTTAGTAGGGAGTTGCACTGCCCAATCAGTGAAAACGCCATCTCCAGTCATTGGGTCACCACTAAATATGGTATCAAGCACAACCGTTGCTCCATTTTCATCTCTGGCTTCCATGACGAAAAACTCATCAAAGTCTATGTCCATTAAACCAAAGGCTACACTATCAATTGGATTATCCCACATGACAACTAATGCTGGTGTAGTTAATCCTGTTAGCATTCCATCATCTGTCAAGAAGAAGCTTCCAATAGGTTCGCCTGGCATTAATTCATCATTACCCCATGCTGATCCAAATGCATTTGCTACCACTCCTCCAGTTTCAGCTATTTGAGGAGTCGTTCCATCTTCCAACATGAATGTAATTCCAAAGCTTGGTTGATACTGCGTACCAATCATTTCTCCTTCAAAGGGTGTTGATCCGTCAGGTAATAATTCGAAATCAATCATCCCGCATTCAAATTCAACCTCAACGATGGTATCCATATCTACGACTAGTGTAGAGTCAAATACAATGCTTGTCGTTGTATCAAAATCGAATGCTACAATGGTGTCAAAAAAGTATTGAACAATGGTATCAAAAACTACTGTTACGATTGTTTCACTGTTAATGGTCGTATCGTAACCTGCACAATTATCTATCACCATAGGTTGATCGAATGCCACATAGAATTGACAAGGATCACTAGGATCCGTATCACAGGTATTCTCAACGATATCACTGCAATCTAAGATGGGAGCTTCATCATCCACCACTTTGATAACCTGAGTATAGGTCCAAATTCCATCCGATTGATTAGGATTATTTTGATCAAATTGGCACCAGTCTAAGACGGTCCATGTCCTTAATATTTTTGCACATACTCCATCTACATATTGGAAGAATGTGTCATCATAACTTACAGCTAATAAACCACAAGCAGCTTCATCTAAAACCGGCTCACCGGTATCTTCAGGTTCTGTGCTTTCCATACATCCCACATCAATATTACTTGGCCATAGAATATCATCATCAGTAAATGGATTATTGTCGATTACATAAATCAATTGGGTGCAAGTAGACGAACCCACTCCGTCGCTTGCGATGAAAGTTCTTTTGTAAGCATAAAGATATTGTCCAGGGTTATTTGGGTCTGCTTGACTTTTTCCACATTCTGTATTGTCTTCTACAGAGACGGTCAATTCATATTCACAATTATCTGCAACTGCTGGAGCACCTAGTAGAGTGGAATAAGGATCATCTAATTCAGCAGATAAATCATCTGTACAATCAAAGGTCAAATCATCTGGGCAGAGTATCACGGGAGCAATTTTATCTTGGACCGTGACTTCTACCATGCAATCGTTGAAATGGCCGAATAAATCACCATTCGCTTGATGCCTGCTATCAGCTACTGGGCCAGAACCTGGATTTACGTCATACACTCTGAAAATAACCATGACCGTTTCGTCATCACAACAAAAGGCAGCATAATCGTCAAACATTTCTTGATATCCTGATACTGATGGAAAATCATCACCATTTGCACCATCACATTCACCTGTATTCATTCTCCTTACTTTGAAGAATACATCGGCGCAATTGTCAAAGGAGCCATCATCAAATGTGTGCGCTAATATTTTTGCAATGCCGTCATTGGCATTTGTGGTAGTTAAAGATACAACGGTATGCTCATCACAAATTGCTATTGGAGGAACATCATCAACTACGGTAATGATGAAGCTGTCTGAATCTGAATCACCACATCCATCAGTCACTGAAACGGTGACTTCAAAACTACCTGTACTTAAATCAGAAATGATCCAATTGCTGCCGACTTGAGTTAAAGTGCCATAGTCTGAAGTGACTTCATAAGATGGAGTAGGTCCACCTGATGTGCATGGGTAGCTAATGCTTGGTGCAGGGATGGAATACTCAGCACTACATTCAGTATGATTTGCAGAGATGGTCACATCTGGTCCTGCAGTGATACTAGGTCCTTCTCCGACAATTTTTATAATTTGAAAATGGGTAATTACTTCACTTGAGCACCAATTTTGAATGGTCCATTCTCTAACAACTTTATAGCTTGATTCACAAATTGGAACCGTAGTGTCTTGAAAGTTGGTAATGATGTTACTACATGAATTTCCTCCGGGCGCTCCAGTCTCTGATACATCAGGATAAAGGTTTCCGTTAGTGTCCCAACCACTTCCATCACAAGATAGTGTTGGCTGGTCTATGTCATCATAATTAGGCGGAAAATTAACCGTAGTCAAATCTCCCCTTAGTACATTTATTTGTTGAACACATACGCCTTCGTTTCCACCATCATCTGTGAAAACCCAAGTCCGATAAATTATCTTGATGTAATCAGGATCACTACATCCAAGATCCACTTCATTGTCTATATATGCCGTGTCAATAAAAGCATCACAGTTATCATTTACTATAGGGTAGGGAAGATCTTCTGCTGCGGTACTTTCGAAGCACTGTACAATGACATCGGAGCAGATTGGCTGAGGAGCTAGTTTGTCTTCAACCAAAATTTCACCCCAACAACTGTTTCCATCTGAAGGGTCAGTAACCGTTATGCTAATAGTCATACCAATCATGCTTCCGTCTAATATTACAGGACTTTGACCCGTCTCTGTAAATGAGACTATGTAACTGTCAATATCAGGATAGGTACCTTCGAGCATCATATCTGCTGTCACTTCAGCAGAGCAATTTTCATCTAAACTTACATTGACAAATGCATTACAAGCTAGATCGGTAGCTTGAATATTTGATGTCGAAATGACGCAGCAAAAAGTGAGTAAAATGGATAGGTTCAAGAAATAATTCATCGGATTTCATTTGATAT
This sequence comes from uncultured Saprospiraceae bacterium, assembly GCA_937961455.1. Taxonomy (GTDB): domain Bacteria; phylum Bacteroidota; class Bacteroidia; order Chitinophagales; family Saprospiraceae; genus CALGNN01. Next base: position 2,051 of record CALGNN010000003.1, on the reverse strand, counting down.
AAAATTAATCAAATATGGACAAATTATATATTAATTATTTCAATTTGTTTTCTAGTTAACAGCAACCATGAGGAAGGTATATTATTTGGTGTAAAATAGTACTTATCACAATATTACATATATATTAAAAGTGCCATATGGAGGGTATATCACCATATGGCACTAATTTTTTTAAGGAATTGTTTTCCGAATCTTCTTTTTAAGCCTTTATGAAATGCTTAAAAATTAATCCCATTTTATTTGATAAAACTCATTTTCTTAACTGCACTAAAATCGTTTGAATCAATTTTGTAAAAATAGACGCCAGTTTGCAAGAGTGATTCTTTGCTGAGCTTAAACTCATTCATGCCTTTTTTTGCATCCATTTTCTGATGGTATACCTCTTTGCCCATAGCATCAAAAACAGAAATATCTGTTACTCCATCTTCTGCTAGAGAAAACTTGATAAGCGTTTCACTTGCAAATGGATTAGGCTCATTTTGAAATAAAACATTTTCCAATGAAGCACTATTTTGATTCGAGTTATTGAAAGTGAATGCTAAACTTGCTTGATCATTTGTTGCTGTATAAATTTCTGCTTCAAGACCTATATCACTTATGCTGAAAAGATCTTCGAAATATGCATTAGTCGAAGCACTCACTACCAAATAAAACAAGGCTTCATCTTTTTTGTAAGTTTTGGCAAGCGCACTATTCCAACTGAAATTATAGTGTCCATTTCCAATCTCTTTATAATGAGCTGAAGCTATTTCCATTTGACCAGACTTGATGTTTAGCAATTGCGCATGGGTTAAAGCTACACTTCCTTGGAATCCATGAATCTTTTCATTTGTACTTGCATATACAGGTATTTCAATTACTTCACCTTTTTCTATGTAGGGGTTATTTAAGATGAATTGATTCGAGGCTCTGTCTTCTAAAGATGGTTCTTGTGCATTCATGGCAGAATTATTCAAGTCTCCAATTTTTATGGCAGTAAACTCGATAAAGTCATTGCTGTTTTGCGCATTGATTACAACCTCTTCATGCAAAGGCCAAGGATTACTCGGATCAGTTATGCTTTGGCTTTTATCAATAAACCTCCATGAGTCATTATTCGGAAATGCTGCATTAGCTCCAAGTATTACCTTCCTTAATTCTACAATATCAATAGCAGTTACAGATTCTGAGCTATTAATGTCAGCAGCTATAAATTGATAGGGACTCGTAAATGCTCCGATTCCTAATAAGTGTTTTTGAATCGCCACAATATCATAAGTACTTACACCTTTAAGGACATCATCATTTTTATAAGCGCTTATGGTATGCTCGTCAGCCATGCTTTCAAAAAATGCATAACCTACATGATCGGTCATAAACTCCGATATGTTTCCATATTCATCATTATGAACAAAGGCATGTGATAATGGTCGTTCCAATTCGTCCCTTACCTGAACCATAAATGGTTGTGGAACACTGTCGCAAACACCCTCATTGTCACCAATGAATATAGTCGTAGTGCAATAGTCAGCATTACCTGATTCATCTGTCACCCAAATTTGAACAGTATTGATTCCTAAATTTTCACAAGTGAAAGTCATACCAGTATCGTTTACATCTGCAGAGAAAGAATAAAGCAGATCTTCTTGAGCAGTACAATTATCAAAAGAACTTGCATTGAAATCATTCGCCCAAATAGTGACCTCACCAACATTTGGCATGACAACGGTCGATAAGCCATTTATACAAACGGGTGTTGGTTGTTTGCAATCTTTCACAATAAAGATGGAAGAACATTCTGTGATGTTTCCACAAGCATCCTTTACCACCCAATTGATTTTATGTGTTCCAAATGGGTGATAAATCACTGTAGGTGCATCCATCCCTGAATGATCAATAATGCCATCGCAGAAATAATCGATTTCATACATGTACATAAAATCACCTACCACTAAAATAGTCGTGTCACTCAAGAAGGTATAAGTCGTATCACTCAAGAAAGTGAAACTGGTATCTGAAGTAATTTCGATATCTGTATCGGTCGCACACCAGTATAAATTATCCATACCTAA
>CALGNN010000002.1 GCA_937961455.1 uncultured Saprospiraceae bacterium | reverse complement strand
GTCGTGAACTAATGCAATACAAAGACTTATCATTTTTTGCTATGAGGTCTTCCATTTCATTTAAGTATTGAACTTGAAATATTTTGTCACTTTCATCAAGACCGTCAAGAAGTAAAAAGGCATATCCTCTTGATAATAATAAATGAAATAGTTCTTCTGCTTGCTCAAATCCAAGATGTTCTAAGTGATTAATACAATACTGTGAAACAGATAATTTTTGTCTCTGCAATTTTATTGTTGGAATAAAAAATGGAATTCTCTTTTTACCTCTAAGTTTTTTCCCTAAGGCACAATGAACTGCTAAGTATTTCATTGCTGATGTTTTGCCGGATCCAGGGTTGCCAATTATGGCTAAACCTTCCTTACAGTTTTCCATGGCTTCAAATGGGAAAATTGGATCTAAAGGAACAGAGTTTTTTTCTCGATAGTCAAGAAGCCTCTGTTTTATTTCTTCAATAGACGTGTATTTATCACTTTCTATTTCATTATCCATACAAACCTTGATGTATGATGAGTTTACGTCAACTCTTCTATTGTTTGATGCAAATAGATTTATTTTTGATAAACGTCTGATAAGATATCTGCTATACTTTTCTCCGATTTTTAATCGGTTATATTCGATTTGTGCGGTTAGGTATTTCGAGACTTCATCAATTACTTCAAAAAGAGTGTCGCTAATATTCTTACCAGTATATCTGCCAATTCCAGCTTCTAATCCTTCCATTTTATTTTTTTTAATTGCGTACAACTCTAAGGAATGTATACACACTTCCAGAATCAAAGAAACCCAATAGACTATAATTGTGTATACATTTTAGTTGAACAATGGCCCCTCGATGGGAAAAATTCATTAAGGGTAAGCATCTTGGTTTTCAAAACAAAGGAATGTGTTTCCTATGTTTGAAGATAATAAAATGGGATAAGAAAAAAGCTCATCAGGTTGATTTAGTGTTTTAATTAAAGATAAAATTGTAAGAGGCCATCATTATTGATAATAATGATTTAATGTCGAGCAAAAGGAGTCTGTTAAAAGTATTGTAGAATAACTTCATGAGCTTGTAAATTATATTTTGAGTGAGAAAGGCGGAGGCCTGACTTTGAGATTTTTAATATTGAGATAGATCCAATCACTTTTAGCAGTAAGGGTTTCTATTTTATATTCATTGGATTGGCAATTCGGGCATTCAAAGGGATTTTCTTTTATAAGTTGATTAATGATCTGTAAGACGGTTCTCACAGTAAGTCCATTACGTTTAATGGACTGAGGAATTAGTTTATCATATTTCCTTTTAGTAGGACTGGCATGTAAACCATAGCGTCTGGTTTTTTGAAAGTAAGGAGGTAATAGATGCTGTAAGAATTGATCAATGAAAACAAATGGGTGCATTTCTTTAAAAGCTTTAGGAGCGGGCATACCATTTTTTTGATTTGCATAATCATTATAGCTAATTCTTACTTTATGATGTTTTTGTAAATAGCTAACTCTTGATTTGCTGATAGCGACTCTGTTGATATACCTGGCGAGGTAGTTTTCTAAAATAGAGGTATCGATGGTAGGGGACGTATTATGGACTACCCATTTTTTATTGATGACCATTTTTTCAATCTGGTCAAAAGACATGTGATATTTTATTTTGCCTTTATTGTAAAGTTGTTTGACTCCTTTAAGGAAGCAATGTTTATAGGTGCTGTTGATGCTTCTGTATCTAGCGATCTTATTTTTTCTTTTAGGATACTGCCATTTTCCATTAAGATCTAATCCACCGAAAGTGACTAAGCAATGACAATGCACGTGGTATTTCATGTCAGAACCAAAGCTGTGTAAAACGCTAACCATGCCAGGTAATGCTCCAACATTACTGGGTGCCTTGGCTAAGATTTTGACAGTTTTCCAAGCGGACCTCATTAATAGATTATAAAGGACTGATTGGTTGTTACGGATCAAGCCATTAAGCTCATGAGGCAGGGTAAAGATCATGTGGACATAAGGAAGCTGATACAATTCTGCCTTTAGTTTATCAATCCATTGCTCTCTTTTAATACTTTGACATAAAGGACAATGACTGTGCCCACAGGATAAATAGATATAGTGTCGGGATTGACACTGGGAGCAAATGATTACTCTACCCCCAAGAGCTGGAGTTTTACAAATGCGCATGCTACGTAAGAGTTTAATCTTTCGTAGACTTGGGCGATATTGATTGATATAGGCTTCTGAATATTTCCTTAAGATGTAACCGATAGCTTGGTCAATGGCTTGTTGATCTCCATTTTTTCTATAGGGTGTTTTATCTGTTGGACTACACTTGGGCATAAGTGAATATAACTGATTGTAGTTTTGATATTGTTATGACCCATTTGTTTTTGCAAACTTATTAAGTCAGTACCATTCATGATATGATGGGTTGCATAAGAGTGTCTGAGGGCATGGGGATTGACTTTTAGCTGAGAACCTTGTTTATGTAGAGCCCTGACAATAATGTTTCGAATGCTAGAGGCAGAATAACGAGTGTGTTTAGTCTGTCCTTCAAATAAGAACTGTTTTGGATTATATTTCCAAAGATAGGCTTTAATGAATTCAAGAGTAATGGTCGGTATCTGGACGATCCGATCTCTACCACCTTTGCCAAGCCGCACATGTAGTTGACTGCGATCCAAACAAATATCTGCAATATCCAAATTAACAAGCTCGCTGGATCGGATACCGGTGCTATAAAGCAGAAGTACAATAGATTTATGCTTTAAGTTATTGATTCCATTGATCATTTTTTCAATTTGTTTAACTGATAGCACTTGAGGCAGTTTCTTTAAAGCTCTAGGTCGAGGGACAAAATCATAAGACCACTCTAGTTTTAAGATATGTCTAAAAAGAATAATTAAGGCAGAATAATCCATGTTGACAGTGCTCCAAGAATTACCATGGTTAAATCTTTTGAGTAAATAGGACTTAGCATAATCTTGAGCCGATTTTTGGCCTTGCTTATTAATGATACAGAATTGCAAAAAACGATTAATGGTATTTGAATATGCTTTAATCGTTAATGGCCTGTAATTTTTAAGAACTAAATATGATCTATACTCTTGTTGAATTTGTGAAGCTTTCATATCTCTACATTTTGATAATGTAAAGGTCTCAGATCAACAAAGAATTTCATTCTATCAACTTAGATTTATTTGTTGAGCTGTTGTTCAACTAAAATATATGTGGACAAAAACACCTAACGCCCCATCATTACTACATTCCTAAACCGTTTACAAACGATTATAATCGTTTGTAAACGGTTTAGGAATGTAG
>CALGNN010000001.1 GCA_937961455.1 uncultured Saprospiraceae bacterium | reverse complement strand
CCTGAGGCACATCCAATAAAATCTTCACCGTTCATTGCAGCAAAACTGATGCGCTCTGTGCTTTCAAGTGCTATACCTTCCGCTAATGCAAGCTTATCAAAACCTGCATTTATTTGTTCCATTTCCTCAGGACTTAAGATTCTATTTTCGAAGTGGATTTCATTCATAGCATCAATTTATTAGCTAATTTATTTTTTTATGCTCCCTTCCCTCAATTGTAATTTGCCCTAGTGAAAAATGGGTCGGCCTTAATTAATCTATTATTTATCCAATGGAATATAACGTTCTTTAATAACATTAAAGTGATGAATTTGATGGGCAGTAATTGTAAAACCAATGGCTGAAAGAGGCATTTCGTATTCAAAAAACATGCAGTTCGTTTCAAGGATCTTTTTGTTAAAAGATGCAAACATGCGTATCGTAGATTTACGGACTGAGATAAGCTCTTCTATTAATTGTTCAATGGGTATTTCATTGGCATTTGAATTTTCCCCCATAATTTCTTGATCGTGCGCCACGGGTATGGTTCCTTCAGCTCTAGCAAAGATGATAGCTCTAAAGCACCAAATTCTTTCCCAATCAATAAGATGCTGGATTATTTTATTAATGCTCCATTTATTTTTTTCATAGCTTCTCAAGCCAATTCTATTTAATTGCTCAAGGTCAATTTGATCAATTTCTTTTAAACTAAGTTGGAGCGCTTCTGTGAGTTCAATTCCTTTGTTTAATTTATAAACATAATCTAAAAATTCAGGATGCTCCTTCGATTCAGAATTCCCCATGATTTATATTATTTATTATTTAAGCCCAACTTAAGTTGCTTTAAAAATATTTGTGTCTATTATTTTATTGATCAATTTCATCTTTAATTTTTTGCACAGCCTCTTTATAATAAGCTATATTTCTGTCGTTATTCTCAATTGCAAGATTTAGGGCTTTTTGGTAATTTTTTAAAGAAGCATTTAAGTCTCCATTTACTTTTAAAGCTTCTCCATAACTATCAAATACGTTTGGTGAGTTTGGGTAAAGAATCGTATTTGATTTTAGTATATAGAGGGCCAATTTTGGCTTGTTTAGATTCAATAAGTATTCGTAACCTAAAGTGTTAATGTCCCATTCTCCAAAGAGACCTGCATCTACAAAATTTGAAATACTTTCGTAAATGGCTGTCTCAGATACCCCTTCCTCAAAGTGTTCAAGTTGTTTGTTTAGGTCTTGATGAAGTAGTGTGTATTTTTCAAGTTTACTTTTCCTTTGAGCATTAGCGGCATTTTGTGCCAGCTCATAAGCTTGCTCAAATGTTGCTTCTTTTTTCGTTTGAATTTCTGGAATAACACCGACACCTTCCCAACTCGTATTAGTGATGGGATTAAGCGCTCGTCCTGTTGGAATAAAAACAGAAAGATCATTATTAATGCCTCTTGTTCCTCCAGGATTGGCACCTCCACCAGATGTTTGTCCTATCAAGGTGGCTCTTTCTTGTGTTTGCATGTTGTAGGAAAACTCCTCTGCACCTGAAAAAGTCTTCTCGCTAATCATGACAAATAATGGTATGTCTGCCATTTTTTTGCCACCTACTTTTTCTAAGGTCCAATATTCTTCAACCCTGTTTCCCTCTCTATAAAGTAAGCTATTCAAATGTAATTTTTCATCGAAAAAATAGCTACATAAATATTGTACCATTGATGGGTCGCCACCTCCATTATTGGACAGGTCAATAATTACTGCGTCCGCTTGAGACATTAATTTCATATAAGCATCTGCAATCTCTTTGGCAGTTTCAATTCCTGCAAAAGCTCTTAAGTCAAGATAAGCCACATTGCCTTCCAAAATTTTTACTTCTTTAAAACCATGATTAAAGTTTCTATAATTATTAATCTGGTCCAGTCGCTGTTCTGCTTTTCTTGCCAAAGTATTTTCTGGAGCTACATAGGCTTTGTTGACTCTTACTCGCATGTGCTTATCTTTATTGATACTTTGCACTTGTTCTGTAAGTGCCTGGGCAAATGATTCATTGTCATCGAATTTATCAAAATGCCCAGCTTCAAATTGTTTTTGCAAATGTGCACTCGTTTTCTTAGCGACTTCTGGATAGATATAAAAGTCCTCCATTAAATGTGAAAGCTTTTCAATCACTTCTTTTTTATAGCTTTCATTTAAAGTTTTTTCTTGACTAAAAAGTGTTTGAGTTAAAAGGAGGGAAAAAATGATTATTGGGTATTTCATTTGTTTATATTTTAATAAAAGCTATTCATTTAAATTCTTGATTTCTACTATAAAACGCTTTTAGGCTTTATTTCATATTTAATACCTCCAACTCTTAAGATCTGAACCAGGAGGAGCAACATTCTTAACTTTCTCTGCATATTTTTTAACAAACATACTATGATAACGTAATCTCGAAATATGATTTCCGTTTTCATGATCTCCATTCCAGCAATGCTCCGCACGATCACCATAATCTACTTCTCCATTGTAATAAGGTGCAGAAGTTTCTTCTAATATTTCTTCTGCCAAGTAGACCGCATTGTTGAGATAGTAATTATCCATATCACCGCAGTAGAGATGAATTTTGTTTTCCCAATCTTTACCATGTTTATTCCAATCTCTTTTCAAGATATAAGCTAAGTCGTAATTTTCTTTCCAATAAGCTGCAACCTCTTTGTCGATTTCACCCGTAAGCTTATTCCAAATCCGTTTTGGATATCCTGCTTCATCTATAGGAGAATAAGTGGCTTCCCATATATCCCATTGTTGACCCGACCTTCCTTTGCTTCCAAGAACAATTTCACGGTAGTTCATATCTCTTAATGTCGCATCAACATGGCCGAGATAATCTCTATGACCAGCCACCAATGTTTTTCGAAATTGTCCCTCTTTGTAATAAGCATTTTCATCTTCATAAATATTTACCAGACAATAGGCTCTAAAATCTATAGGGTCAGGACATGCCGAGAAACACATGCCATATTCTGTAGGGTACTTAACTTGTACAGCTAAGGCTTCCCATCCACCAGTTGAACCACCATACACAAATCGAGACCAAGCTTCTCCAATACCTCTAAATTTTTCCTCGATATGAGGAATAAGTTCATAGGTTAGCGCATCTCCATATGGACCTTGTGCTTCAGAATTTACTGCATAAGAATCATCATAGTAGGGGGTAGGGTGTTGAATTTTTATAGCAAGCACACGTGGGAAGTTGGGTCCTGTCCATTCTTTGTAGAAATCATAGGCTTCTTGCTGCACGATTCGATTGTATCCATCAATTTTGAATCTGGAACTGTATTCGGGTTTTAGATTGGGGTCTGGAGGGGTCGTCCTAAAGCCTCCAAAATCTTTAGGAAAATGACCATGCATTATGGCAAGAGGATATTTTACATCTGGGTTTTCATCAAATCCTTTGGGCAATAAAACATGTGCGCCAAGGTACATATCTCTTCCCCAAAAATCACTTAATAGTTTGCTCTTTATCTTTATATGTTTGATGTACTTAGTATCTTCAGGTTCTTCAATGATCGGTATGATTTGATCTAAAGCGATTTTTACATTTCCCATTCCTTCACTGTTGATTTTCATTTTTTGTGAAGTTGAATAAACGTTCCCCGGTGCTTTATTCCATTGCTGACCTTCTCCTCTATCCATCGGTAATTTTACAACATGTCCATCAGCTCGATTAAATATTTCATACTTATGAAACAAGACCTGAATAAAATACTCGCCTGCAGGGATGTCATTAAAATTTTGAGTAGGATAGCCAAAAGATGATAAATCAAAAGTTTGTGGACTATTTGGTTGCCAGTTTTCTACATCCATTCCAAATGCTTGACAAGAATTTACATTATCAGACAATTGAAATCTCAATTCTGCATTATTGTGAGATGAAATTAATAGAATCAATCTTCCATCTAAGACTTCATTATAATGTGTGCTTGGATATTCGATAGCGATAGATTTTTCTTCTTGTGCTTGAGGAAAGTTGTTTATATCCTGATTGATTGCTCCTGTTGATTTTGGAGTGCAAGAGACACAAATGACAAGCAGCATAAACGCAGATAAAAATTTCGTATTCATAAATTTGATTTAGATATCCTTTCCTAAAATAATGAAATATAATTTCAGTACGTGATTACTTAGAGCTCCATAGATTTACAAAAGTGAAACCTTGCGGCTTATTTGTTATCAATTTCCGCTGCACCAAGAAAAACTATTTAAGTAAATTAAAAGCTCAATCTAAGATGGTTTGAAGATTCTGACGTAATTCTTCAAATCTTTCAAAAGCATCTTTGCCTGGCATTTGATCTGTATCCCCTAGCATGTTATACAAATATGATATCTGATCTATAAGTCGAGGTAACTCATAAATGCCATCTTTTGTTTTTAGTTGAGTGATCATCGAATTGACTTTGGATAATCGATCTTTATCATCAATGCTTTTTTCATTTTTAGCTGTAAGCATTTTCTTTTCTTTTTCCAGTTTGTCCAATGTAACTCTTGCATCACTAAGTAGATCCTTAACTTGTCTTTGAAGATTCACTTGCTGAGCGATGTCTTCATTTGTAACAAAAGTTTCAATGCGAGGATCCATTAATAAGTCAAAACTTTGTTCATAGACTTTTCCTTCTATTGTTAGTCGTAAGGTATATGTTCCAGGAGCTGCAAATGGGCCGTTTTTATACTTTCGTTTATGATCCTTGTGCCATGGACCACTCTCTGTCATATTCCATCGATACCTATTAATGCCTTGGTGTGCGGAAAGACTATTATCAACTATATATTCTACTTGATTCAATGACATATTTTCAATCGTCTCTTCAGGGATCTTATTTTCTATATTATTACTGAAGAAGGTATTGATCACTTCATCTTGACTATTTAAAATTTCTAATTGTATAGCTTCAGTAATGGGCTCGGCAATGTTGTAGTCAATGATTACAGCGGGTCTTGGATATTTTGGCATATTGCTGACTCTGGCCCCAGAGGGATAGTTATATCTATAGGTATTTTTTGGTTTGAATAATTTACTATTGCTTAAATCTAAAGATTCCATTTGCGAAATGGTGGCAACATTATCTAATATCCAAAATGAACGTCCCATCGTTGAAAGGACAAGATCACCACGGTGAAGTTTGATATCTGTCACTGGAGTTACGGGTAGATTTTGTTGAAAGGAGTTCCAGCTATTTCCATCATCCATTGAAAGATAGACTCCTTCATCTGTGCCTGCATAGAGATGTCCCTCAGTGGCAGGATCTTCTCTAATAACACGGCAAGGAATATCTGCTGCTATTCCATTGGTAATGAGTTTCCATGTTTTACCATAGTCCGTAGTCTTGTAGATATAAGGCTTTGGATCGCCTAATTGATATCTCAAGATGCAGGCATAGGCTTTGGCAGGATCATGAGGAGAAGGTTCGACGGCATCGACTCTACCTCCGGGAGCTAAGCCACGAGGAGTAACATCAGTCCAGTTTTCGCCACCATCTTGGCTAACATGTATCGGACCATCATTTGCCCCTACCCATATAAGTCCTTTTTTAATGGGTGATTCTCTAATGGCATAAATGGTGCTATAAAATTCTTCTCCAGTGATGTCACGAGTGATTGGACTTCCAGAAATCACTTGTTTGTCTGCTTCGAATGCGGTAAGGTCTGGAGATAAGGTGGTCCATGTTTTACCTTCATCTTTAGTCATGTGTACATACTGAGAACAGTGATAAATCACATTTGGATCATGCGGTGAAACATGAATAGGGGAGACTCGTTGAAAACGATATTTTAAATCTTTAGGATTGTGTCCGTACATATTTGATGCACCCACATAATAGGATTGCTCCGTTCCTGTGAGTTTATTATATACGCCAAACCTACCTTTACAATTTGAATAAACGATATTAGGATTTCCAGGTTTAGGGATTGCTGGGCCAGTTTCACATCCACCCGTATTCATGATATATCCAATGCCTGGATTCTGGATGCCATAGGGCGCCATGACGGGTACTGAGATGGTAGAATAGTTGTCTTGCTGACCACCATATACCCAATACGGGTGCTGATCATCAACTGCAATTTGATAGATTTCGGCTGTCGGTTGATTGAACTGTGTTGACCATGTTTTCCCTCCATTCAATGTAACATTAGCTCCGCCGTCATTGGATTGGATAAATAAATCAGGATTGTTGGGATTGATCCAAATGTCATGATTGTCTCCGTGTGGTGAGGATATTCTTTTCCATGATTTTCCTCCATCTACAGACTTATGATAGGGTCCAGCTAAGGAGTAAATGATATTGATATTGGTAGGATCCACTTTTATATTAGTGTAGTAAAAGGGCCTATTGCGAATACCTTTGTGATCTGAAACTTGAGAAAAGGAATGACCTTGATCTGTTGATTTGTACAAACCACCTTCTTTGAGGGGTGCTTCAATAAGTGCATAGACCACTCTAGAATCAGCTGGACTTACAGCTAAATCGATTTTGCCAATTAAATCCTTTGGCAAACCGTTTTCTATTTTGTCCCAATTTTCACCGGCATCTATTGACTTGTAAATTCCTCCTTCGGCTAAGCTTCCACCACTAATGATCGTCCAGGGCTTTCTCTGAGTTTTCCAAGCTGCAGCATAAAGTATATTTGGATTAGATGGCATCAATTCGATATCTAAAAATCCTGTTTTTGAAGAAACATAAAGCACTTTTTCCCAAGACCTTCCTCCGTCTGTTGTTTTATAAATGCCTCTATCTGGATTATCATTAAATGCTTGACCTATCGCTGCAACATATACCGTGTTATGATCACTTGGGTGTATTCTGACGGCACCTATCTGTCCCACATTATCGAGTCCAATGTGCGTCCAATTTTCTCCACCATCAATGGACTTATACATTCCCTTTCCAGCAATAACATTGCTCCTTAATCCATCTGAGCCGGTACCTACATAAATGATGTTGGGGTCATTTTGTGCAACTGATATTGATCCTATAGATGGTGTTTTAAAAAATCCATCTGAGACATTGCTCCAAGTAGCACCATAGTCCTCTGTCTTCCATACGCCCCCACCTGTAGCACCCATATAAAATGTAGCAGGCTGACTTGCAATCCCTGCGACGGCAGTTACCCTTCCTCCCCTATAAGGGCCAAGGTCTCTATATTGAAAAGCATCTAAGTTTTGTGCTTGTAAATCGCAGTAACAAAATAAGATGATCAAGATACTTTGAATTCTGATGAGCTGGTTCATATATTGAGTTGTTGGCTACTAAAGTAATTAATATAGTTTTATAGGGCTATTGCTTGTAATAATATTATCTAATACATCTTCGTCAATCCCTTCACTTCCGATCTTTAGTATACTTTAAAATAGAAAAAGACTCACAATTAGACCTAGCAGAGCAAATGAAAAAAATAAAAATAGATAAATGATGTTGGCAATAAGTAATTTTATGAACGTCTTACCTTTGCCTTGTTGATAGACCCTTCTTAAAGATTTGTATAAATAAATGAATAGCAAAAGAAATCCAAATAATACAATCAAAGGGTGAAAGTAAATCCACTTTAAACAAACACAAATGATACTAAAGATTATAAAAGCAAAGGCGTGGACATGGAATGAAAATATTAAATGCTCCACATAGAAATATTCCCTTCTGAAATAAAGTAATTTTAATATGATAGCTAAGAAGGGCATCATGAGTAGGGCTACCCATAATGAATTACCCAATACAAAGGGTAGCAAATTCTTGCCACTCTTTTGTAATCTAATTCTTTGCTTAAAATGTAACCTTTTAAAGAATCCAATTATTTCATATTTGTCCGCGATCTCATTTGGGCTTAGATTCAGAAAGTCCTCATTTGAAATGAGTCGCCTCTCAGCATCACCTACAAGATTATTTAGTTCAATGCTATCTCGAGATATACGTCTATTGGATTTAACTACATTGAGTATGCTATCGGTCAATTCAGCCCCAAGGTCAGTTTTGTACAAGGCAATAATTTCTTCAGTAGTTTTATCCTCCAAATTTGAAAAGTTATTCTTCTTTCCAAAAGATGCAATCGTTTTTCTTCCAGAATCAATTTTACCTTGTCTCATTGTTTTGATTAAACTATCTAAAACCATTTTAGAAGTTTTATCATTGAGATATAATGTTGAGTAATTATCAATCTCATTTATAAATGCCTTTCGGAAAGTTTCTTCTTGCGCTTTTTCAAAATCACCTGTACTGAATGAATTGTTTTCAGTTACAAAAAGACTCAATGCTGCTATAAGGATTAAAGCAGTCACAATGAAAAGTCGAACAGGGTGAAAATAGGGTTTGTGCCTGCCTTTAAACCATTCGTTTGTCAATTTCCCAGGACGGAATATATCTCGGATGGTTTGGAAAAATTTGGATTCCAGATTGAAAATAGTGTTTACTAAGACAGAAAAAAACTCTCCAATGCTTATACGTCCATCTGTATTTTTTTGTCCACATTTTGAACAGTATTCATCCGTGCCAATTGCTGTTTTACAATTGCCACAAAAGTCCTTTTTATATGGATGTGTTTTTTCGTTCAATGTTGCTTTGAATAATGTAGACATTATAAATATAGCCTAATTATTCT